>NZ_CP045403.1:3172500-3477611 GCF_009363695.1 Bacillus sp. THAF10
GCTATCTCCAGGTTCGATTGGCATTTCACCCCTACCCACACCTCATCCGCTCACTTTTCAACGTGAGTCGGTTCGGGCCTCCATTCAGTGTTACCTGAACTTCACCCTGGACATGGGTAGATCACCTGGTTTCGGGTCTACGACCACGTACTCATGCGCCCTATTCAGACTCGCTTTCGCTACGGCTCCGTCTCTTCGACTTAACCTTGCACGGGATCGTAACTCGCCGGTTCATTCTACAAAAGGCACGCTATCACCCATTAACGGGCTCTAACTACTTGTAGGCACACGGTTTCAGGATCTATTTCACTCCCCTTCCGGGGTGCTTTTCACCTTTCCCTCACGGTACTGGTTCACTATCGGTCACTAGGGAGTATTTAGCCTTGGGAGATGGTCCTCCCTGCTTCCGACGGGATTTCTCGTGTCCCGCCGTACTCAGGATCCACTCAGGAGGGAACGAAGTTTCAACTACAGGGTTTTTACCTTCTATGACGGACCTTTCCAGGTCGCTTCATCTACCCCGTTCCTTTGTAACTCCATGTAGAGTGTCCTACAACCCCAAGAGGCAAGCCTCTTGGTTTGGGCTAATTCCGTTTCGCTCGCCGCTACTCAGGAAATCGCATTTGCTTTCTCTTCCTCCGGGTACTAAGATGTTTCAGTTCCCCGGGTCTGCCTTCCATACCCTATGTATTCAGATAAGGATACTGCTCCATTACGAGCAGTGGGTTTCCCCATTCGGAAATCTCCGGATCAACGCTTACTTACAGCTCCCCGAAGCATATCGGTGTTAGTCCCGTCCTTCATCGGCTCCTAGTGCCAAGGCATCCACCGTGCGCCCTTAATAACTTAACCTCAGACCAAACGGTCTTGTGTCGATATCAGCGATGATATCTATTAGAAAATTACTAAGATGAACGATATTTTGTGAATATCTTGATATTAGTTACATTATCTAGTTTTCAAGGAACAATCGACAAATGATAAGCGTCGAATCTCTTCGTCAGCTGCAGTCATTCACATCCTCATGTGCTAGAGCACATTCCGGTGTTCATTCCTTTGCTTCCTCGACCTTCTCGCTTCTAATTTGCCTTATGGGTGCCTCATTAACATCATAGATGATGCTAGAAGCATGAGAGAATGCTCTCTCAAAACTAAACAAAACAACAAGCGTCTTTATCCTTAGAAAGGAGGTGATCCAGCCGCACCTTCCGATACGGCTACCTTGTTACGACTTCACCCCAATCATCTGTCCCACCTTAGGCGGCTGGCTCCAAAAGGTTACCCCACCGACTTCGGGTGTTACAAACTCTCGTGGTGTGACGGGCGGTGTGTACAAGGCCCGGGAACGTATTCACCGCGGCATGCTGATCCGCGATTACTAGCGATTCCGGCTTCATGCAGGCGAGTTGCAGCCTGCAATCCGAACTGAGAACGGTTTTATGGGATTGGCTCGACCTCGCGGTTTTGCTGCCCTTTGTACCGTCCATTGTAGCACGTGTGTAGCCCAGGTCATAAGGGGCATGATGATTTGACGTCATCCCCACCTTCCTCCGGTTTGTCACCGGCAGTCACCTTAGAGTGCCCAACTGAATGCTGGCAACTAAGATCAAGGGTTGCGCTCGTTGCGGGACTTAACCCAACATCTCACGACACGAGCTGACGACAACCATGCACCACCTGTCACTCTGTCCCCCGAAGGGGAAGGCTCTATCTCTAGAGTGGTCAGAGGATGTCAAGACCTGGTAAGGTTCTTCGCGTTGCTTCGAATTAAACCACATGCTCCACCGCTTGTGCGGGCCCCCGTCAATTCCTTTGAGTTTCAGTCTTGCGACCGTACTCCCCAGGCGGAGTGCTTAATGCGTTAGCTGCAGCACTAAAGGGCGGAAACCCTCTAACACTTAGCACTCATCGTTTACGGCGTGGACTACCAGGGTATCTAATCCTGTTTGCTCCCCACGCTTTCGCGCCTCAGCGTCAGTTACAGACCAGAGAGTCGCCTTCGCCACTGGTGTTCCTCCACATCTCTACGCATTTCACCGCTACACGTGGAATTCCACTCTCCTCTTCTGCACTCAAGTTCCCCAGTTTCCAATGACCCTCCACGGTTGAGCCGTGGGCTTTCACATCAGACTTAAGAAACCGCCTGCGCGCGCTTTACGCCCAATAATTCCGGACAACGCTTGCCACCTACGTATTACCGCGGCTGCTGGCACGTAGTTAGCCGTGGCTTTCTGGTTAGGTACCGTCAAGGTGCGAGCAGTTACTCTCGCACTTGTTCTTCCCTAACAACAGAGCTTTACGACCCGAAGGCCTTCATCGCTCACGCGGCGTTGCTCCATCAGACTTTCGTCCATTGTGGAAGATTCCCTACTGCTGCCTCCCGTAGGAGTCTGGGCCGTGTCTCAGTCCCAGTGTGGCCGATCACCCTCTCAGGTCGGCTACGCATCGTCGCCTTGGTGAGCCGTTACCTCACCAACTAGCTAATGCGCCGCGGGCCCATCTGTAAGTGATAGCCGAAACCATCTTTCAACAAGAAACCAGGAGGTTTCTTGTATTATCCGGTATTAGCTCCGGTTTCCCGAAGTTATCCCAGTCTTACAGGCAGGTTGCCCACGTGTTACTCACCCGTCCGCCGCTAACTTCTATAAAAGCAAGCTTTTAAGAAGTTCGCTCGACTTGCATGTATTAGGCACGCCGCCAGCGTTCGTCCTGAGCCAGGATCAAACTCTCCAATAAAGAGTTTGAGCTGTTGCTCAAAATTTGTTGCTAGCTTGTTACTTAAATTCGTTCATGTTAACCTCGTAAGGTCAACGTGGACGCTGTTGTTTTGTTTAGTTTTCAAAGAACATTTTCTTACAAAGTTCGCTTTAAAGCGACTTCCTTATAATATCAATTTTCTATAAGTAAGTCAAGCGAAAAATAATTGAAAAACCTAGTCGTTTCAGTAGTTAAAGCACTTGCGCCTCGCAGCGACGAAATTAAATATACCACCCCTACAACTATATTGCAATACTTTTTTTCATTTTTTTCGATTATCATGATTCATTCTTCCATTTCTCTATTTAAATAGTAATTTGTGCTTGTTGTTGATACATCCTTTATGTATGATAAAAGTAATGAAAAGCATATAGTCTATCCACGAGGGGAGCCAGTTTGGCTGAGAGTGAACCATAGTTCTGACCCTTTGAACCTGTTAGTTAGTACTATCGTAGGGATGTGGCAGTTTTATTTCTTATTATAAGCAATAAAGGGGCCTTCCTTTATTGCTTTTTTTGCGTTTAGATGAATAGAGGAGGAAAAAAGATGAAACGAACAAACACTTTGTTTTTAGCTGAGGTTGCCATTTTTGGTGCTCTTGCTTATTTACTAGATTTATTGGCAGGAGCTTTTAGTTTAGCAAATGGTGGATCGATCACCATTTCCATGGTGCCAATTTTTATTATTGCATTTAGGTGGGGACTGAAAGGCGGTTTACTTTCTGGTTTACTACTTGGACTCCTTCAAATAATAATAGGGAAAATTATTGGTGTGAATATTGTGCAGTTGTTATTAGATTACATAGTCGCGTTTGTTGGTCTGGGGCTGGCTGGTATTTTTGCAAAACAAGTAACAAACGCTGCCAAGGCAGAACAGTTTAAAAGATTAATTGTGTATGTAACATTAGCTTCCTTTATCGGGTGCTTAGTCCGTTTTTTGGCCCACTTTACAGCTGGAATAATCTTTTTCGGACATTTTGCGCCAGAAGGACAGCCTGTATGGCTCTTTTCTCTACTATATAACGGAAGCTATATGTTACCAAGCTTCATCCTCTCTACAATTGTTACTATCCTATTAATAAGAGCTGTTCCACGAATTTTCACAATGAATAAATCTTTCTCTTGAAAGCTAGCCCTCGTGGCTAGCTTTTTTGTTCTTTTAAGATAATCGCATGTTTTATAAATTCTCTCATATAATCTAGTAACAGATATGTTCAGGGGGATATGAAATGGATCTAGTAAAAATCACAGCATTTATAGTAGCATTATGCACCTCAATAGGGTTGTTCTTGTTTTCATATTTTGAAACAATTAGAATTTGCAATCAAACTGGTAAGGTATATGGAGAAGGTATGGTGTTTGGGTTTTCTCTTGCTCTATTTTTTGCATTAATGGCAAATGAACTTAGTAGCTAGTGCAATAAAGCCGACTTCAGGAAGTCGGCTTTATTGCTTTAGTAGGTACTTCCATATAAAAATTTGCTCCTATCTCCTATTCTCCCCCTACAGGTAAAGTAGGCTCAACTCTTCTTTTACGATTGCTACGTAGAAAGTAGCCAACACTAAGTATCACTAGTAGTCCACCGGCAAATTGACTGTATGTAACAATCTCCTCTAAAACGAAATAAGCTAGAACTGCTGCCCCAATTGGTTCAAATAATATAGCCATAGAAATTACATTCGTACTGATATACTTAATTGCCCAATTAAATAAAGAATGCCCTAAGAGTGTCGGGAAAATTGCTAGCATGATAAACCAAAACCAATCTGATGCAGCATAATTTGTGAACGAATCTCCTGAAATAAGAACATAGATAAACAATGTCAGACAACTAAAACTATACACAATAAACGTATAGGTAATGATGGAAACTCTCTTTCTGACATCCTGGCCAAATAGAAGATAGGCGGTTACAAGGGCACAGGCAATTAATGCAAGAAAATCACCAAACAATGCCATCCCGCTAATTTTAAAATCACCCCAACTTATAATAAAGCTTCCAGTAACTGCAAGAATACCAGATATGATAGCACGTGCACTCAGCCTTTCACGAAAAAAGATGTAGGTACCCAAAAAAGCAAAGAGTGGCTGGAGGGTGACCAATACTGTAGAGCTTGCAACACTGGTATAGTTCAAGGATTCAAACCATAAAATAAAGTGAAAAGCTAAAAATGTACCAGCTATTGCAGAAAAAAACCAATCTCTTTTGGTGATGTTTTTTAATTCACCAACATACTTCCATAAAAATATGGGTAAAAGAAAAATTACGGAGAAAAAAAGCCGATAGAATGCAATTACGCCTGCAGGAGCATCGGCTAGTTTTACAAAAATAGCCGATGCAGAAACAGTAATAACCCCGACTGCGAGTGCCATATATGGATTCAACCATTTATTCATTCTTAATCACCAATCCAAACTTAAATATAATAGATACTTTCTAATTGTACAGAATATTGTTATACTTCTCTAACAATTTATTTTCATTTTCTGCTGTAATAATGTCAGGAGGGGGCACATGGAGTTTTTTTTAGAACATCTTGAGACAAATGATTTCATTATTAAATTAACTTTTGCTACCATCGCTGGAGTGATAATTGGGTTAGAGCGAGAATTAAAGGGAAAACCGCTTGGATTAAAGACGTGTGTTATTGTGTCTGTCATGGCCTGCTTACTTACGATTGTTTCCTATGAGTCTGCTTTTCTTTACTCCAAAGAGTATTCTCGTCCGATGGATCCAGGACGTATTCCTTCATATGTAATAAGCGGCATTGGTTTTCTAGGTGCAGGGGTAATATTAAGAAGAAGCAATGAGGCTATTTCAGGTCTAACAACCGCAGCATTAGTGTTAGCATCTGCAGCACTTGGAATCACAATTGGCGCAGGATTTTTTATTGAAGGAGCTTTTGGCGTTATTTTTATTATTCTTGGTGTCAAAGTGATTCCTTCCCTTTTTGATCTAGTAGGTCCAAAAAAACTAAAAGAAAAAGAAATTAAAGTGAAGATTTTTATAGAGAAGAGCGTAAATCTTACTAATATAATGAAAGAGATCAGAGAGAAAAACCTCTCCATAAAAAGAGTGAAGATTAAAGAAGAAAAGGATGATATCGTTCTTAATTGTATCGTTACAACGAAAAAAGCGGTGTATACAACGGATGTTTACAGTGATATTAAGTCCTTAACAGGCGTTATCCAAGCAGAAGTGGAAAACTTGGATTAAAAAAAGTATTTGCAAACTTGGAATTTTTTGATAAAATAAATTCAGTCGCAACGGGGCATTAGCTCAGCTGGGAGAGCGCTACGCTGGCAGCGTAGAGGTCAGGGGTTCGAGCCCCCTATGCTCCATATTTAACACCACTGCATAAAGTGCAGTGGTGTTTTTTTCTTTCTATTAAATAGTGAAAATGCCCTAGGGGAACCCCAGGGCATTTTCTACCTTCTTTTATTTGATGATTTTTTCTAATTCTGCTGCAACCTCTTCACTTACAGCCTTCTCACCACCAAACATGGTAAGTCTATTTACGTTATTTTCCTTCAGGTATTGAGACAGTGCGGTAGATACGTTATTCCCTACTAATAAAATACCGCTGTTGTTCTTAGCTGCTAAAACTGATCCGGTTAGTGCATCGGCAAAGTTTCTGCCTGTTGCTACATACATGTTTTGACTAACCATATTGAATGCTTTTGCTACTGCAATGTTCGTCTCATATCTATCTTTCCCACTTACTCGGATGGATCCTGGAATCTTATCCATTACTTTTTCATTAACCACCGCTGTTCCACCTATCACCATACTGTTTGTGACCCCTAAAGCTTTTAGGGCTTTATTTGTACTGGAAGGTAATTCATCCGGTTTTGTTAACAGTATTGGTAGACCTTGCATCGCTGCATAGGAAGCAACGGAAAGGGCATCAGGGAAGTTACGGCCATTGGCAACAACCGCTTTAGTTGTTCCTTTTGGCGCAACATGATTTGCGATGAGTGATGCAGTTTCATAACGATCTGACCCAGAGATTCTGGACACTTTTAATCCTTCCTCTTTAAGAGCATCTACCACTCCATCATTAATTGCCTTTGTTCCTCCAAGCACCACAACTTTAGTAGCACCTAAACGCTGAATTTCATCTAACACTCCATCAGATAGCTTAGCGGTTTTCGTTAATAGAATCGGCGCTCCTAGTTTATATGCTAACGGTGCACCAGCTAGAGCATCAGCATAATTGTCTAATCGAGCCAATACGACAGTGTCCGCTGAAGTCCAACCATTTTTACTGATTTCGATTGCCGTTAGTGATCTAGTTGCCCCTGAAATTCGACTAATAGATTCTTTCGAAATAAACAATTTACCAGCTGTTTCTTGAACAACTCTGTTGCCTGCAACATCCATGAATTCCACTTCAATTACAGCACCTTGAAGATCCACATTAGCAGGAACCGTCCAAGTCCCTTTATAAACTCCAGGCTCTACTTCTTCCATCATATTGCCCGTAGTCTGCGTAGTGAACTGCGCTGGAAGCTTGATGGAATAAGTTGCCGTTCCACCTTCTGATTCACTTCTAAAGGAAATGTCCACTTTATCTCCAGTTTTCACATAAAGATCAGCAGACGGAGATAAATCCGTCATTTCTGGTGTACTTAAGTCCACTGTCACCTGTCGCTCAACCTTCGTGACTTTTCCAGCTAAATCCGTAGCTTCCACTGTGATTGTATGTGTACCTTCTTCAAGAATAATTCTAGTGGAGAACTCTCCAGCATCATTTACTTCTACTTTCTCTCCATTTACTAATACCTCGTCTAAGTTGGCATCAGTAGCAGAGCCATTTACATCTACAACTTCTTTGCCTGTTACCATGTTGTTTACCGGTGAGGTCACATTTAGCTGTGGCGCTTCCCTATCAACTATCACCATCACCTTCGTATCAGAAATAACTTCTCCAGCAAAATTATGAGCAACTAAATTTAGCTCATATTCGTTATCCTCTAGACCGCTCACCTCGATACTGAATGTTCCATCTTTTTCTGGTGATGCTGTAGCAAGAACCTCTTCACCATTTAAAAGAGTGACCGTACTTCTATATTCCGCTTTACCAGTAATTTTCACATTACCATCGGTTGAGATAATCTCTTCCTCATCTGCAATTGGAGCTTCTGGTAATTCCTGTACTCCATCTCTAGCCCATTCAATCGCTTGAAGATATAGTTGTTTACCTTGCTGTGTCCAGCCTTGAGTTGGGCTGATCATGTTGTTAACTGCATAAGTGGACAATAATAGATGCATATGGTTTTCACTTCTAAAGTCATAGGCAATGGTTGCACCCTTATCTTCTCCGTCCACTTTAAGTGAAGCTAGTGTAACACCCTCATAATTTTCAAAAGTGGCGTAAGGGCTCTTCTCACTATGAATTTTAATCGTTTCACCATCTAATCCGGAGAAGATGCCATGCTCTTGAAGTGCCTCTACATGGATAGCTCCTTCATTATATCCATGTTCTGCTACTGTAGGACTGCCAAACACTTTTTCTAATAGTTGGATGGATCCATCCACTCCCCAAGTGTCTGTAAAGACTAAGCTTGTTTCATTTTTATCACTTTCTTCAATCAATTTATTTATTTGTTCTTCCGTTGCATCTTTTTCATTGACAATGATGACAGAATAATTGTAAACATCGTCTACAATATCCCAATTACGACTTTGTGCTGCAAAACCATTTTCATTCAAGAAGTCAGTTAGCGATGTTTTCACATCTCCTAGTACAGCTACGTTGAAATCACTTAATTTAAAGTCTAATTCCACGCTTGCACCATCTTCAATACTAACTGCCTGGGTGATGGTCTGATAGCCATTTACTTTCACTTCGATTTCATATTCGCCTGCAATCAGCTCTTCAAATACATAAGAGCCTGTATCATCTGTTTCCACTGACTCTTCGTATAATCCCTCTTTCTCTTTCAGAGTAACCATGGCACCATTAATGCCTTTTCCATCAAGATCCGTAATATTACCGGAGAGGCTCATACGATCGGTTTTTTCCATTTCAAAGTTTAATTCTACAGCTTGGCCAAGTTCTTCCACATCTACTGTTACGGTTTGAGTAGAATAGCCGTGAGCGCGAGCCTTTACTTCATAGCTGCCAGTTCCAATACCTATACGGTACTGTCCTTCAGCGTTTGTCTGTGTGGTTAACCCTTCACTTTCAATAGATACAGTTGCTCCTGCAATCGGCTCTCCTTCTTGATCCTGAACAGTACCCACTATTTCACCAAGACTAGCAGACATTGCCCAATCTACTGCATTGACAAAAATTCGTTTGGCGTCTTCTGTCCACCTTGAGTTAGGGTGTCCATAAGAGCCTGCATGCAAGCTTCCTAGGAGTACATGAACAGAATTAGCAGTACTGAATTTGTAAGCAACACCGTCACCTAGCGTCCCTTTTTCGTCATGCGTAAGGTCAGCAAGCTTTGTACCACTGTATTCAGTGAAGTAAGACCATTGCTGGTTCGATTCGCCATTGTCAGCAATTCGAATGACATCTCCAACTTCATATCCTGCAAAAATTGGGTGATCCTCTACAACCGTGTAATTGATATGTCCTGGAGAGAATCCTTGAGTCACAGATGCTGGATCTCCATAGAAACTACTCAAATCACGAATTGTTCCTCCAGCAAATTGGCTGGTGAAGATAGTACTTACCCCATAACTATCAGCCAAGTCTAGGAAATCTTTAAACTTCGCTTCTGGCATTGCCGAAGAATTTCTATCATTTAATATAACTAGCACATATTCCTCTAACTCTTCCATTAATTGATCTACATCACCATTTAGCCAAGCAATCGCTTCATATCCTTGTTGCTCAAGGAATGGTACAAGCCTGCCATTATTAGTAGACGTTCCTACTACAGCAATTTTTTGAGAGATACCCAAGGTGAAGTTAAGAGTAACTTCTTCATCCTTCTCCACCTGAGCTGGAACCACCTGTGGCGTATATCCATTCGCTGTTACACGTGCTTGATACGTCACACCAGCAGGAGCTTGTAGCTCATAGTAGCCATTTTCATCTGTGGTAGTTTGTAAAGGTGTTCCTTCTAATCGTATTAGCGCACCTTTAATTCCAGCATTTGTATCTTCCGCCTTCACATGCCCTTTAATGAGGCCTGCATTTTCTGAAGTAATAACATATGTTTCTTCCTTACTTTCACCACGTACCACATTAACTTCAAAGCTCTTATCTTCATGTCCGAATGCCTCTACATTCAATGTGTAGGTGCCTGTGTCAAGCGCCAAGAAGAATGAACCATCTGGCTCTGTTTTGAAGGTATAACCAGTTTCCTCTACTGTAATGACGGAGGATACCCCTCGGTCAAAGTTGTTATTAATCTGACCATGAATCTCCCCAACAAGAGGTTCGGTGTTATCTAATGCCCAAACAAGCGCATTATTTAGAATACGTTCCCTGCTTTCATCAAAGTAAGTGGATTCTGTAAAACCGTAACCTATTGTCATGTTAGACAATAGAACTTCCACACTGTTCAGTGTTCGTCCGCCATAGGCAGCAAAGCTTCCTAACTCTCCCTGACCTGGGTGAGAAACGGTTGCAATAGTTTTCCCTGTGTAGCCATCAAATCCATAATAATAACGACCAGCAAACGAGAATTGACCATTTTCATCCCGTTTAACTCCTTCAAACAATGGATGATCCTCAATAATATCAACTGTTAGTACATTCTGTGAGGAAGACAGACTTCCAGCTCGTTCTATAGCTGGATCTCCTACATAATCGACAAGGAATCGAATACTTCCCCTAGGACCTCCATTACCAGTCCAGATAACGGACGTTTCTGTTTTGTCCAGTTCTTTAACGAAATCAAGAAATACCTGTTTTTCAGGGTTTAGGCTATTATTGTAGTCGGAATTAGCAAAAATCAGATCATAATCACTAATTCTATCTAGATCTGTGTAATAGAGATCTTCTACTATATAACCTCTAGGAGTTAAATAATCTTTTAAATTTACAACCGATGAGAGCTGTCCATCCACAATCACCCCGATTTTTGGTGATGGTTTCATTTTACGATTCAGCACTGTTGCTTCATCTGCTTTTACTTCTACCTCCATCTCCTGTTGTACATAGCCTTCTTTTTTCACCACTAAAGAGTATGTTCCAGGGACAAAATGCTCCATGGTAAAGTTTCCACTCACATTTGTTGTAGCTTCACGTGGATGGTCTTTCACCTCAATATGAACACCTTGAATTCCTTCAAGTGTATTCTCGTCGAAGAACTTCCCTTCAATGGAACCGATGCTTTCTTGAAGTGCCATTTTTACTGTGAACTGTCCAA
Source organism: Bacillus sp. THAF10 (assembly GCF_009363695.1). Taxonomy (NCBI): domain Bacteria; kingdom Bacillati; phylum Bacillota; class Bacilli; order Caryophanales; family Bacillaceae; genus Bacillus; species Bacillus sp. THAF10. The sequence continues at coordinate 3,183,591 of NZ_CP045403.1, forward strand.
GATCTTCATTGACTGTTACTGATTTTGCTGCAGTTTGATAGGCGAAAGAATTTATTTCTAAATCATAATCCCCATCCAAGGCGGCAATGCTAAAGTAGCCTGTTTCTGGGTCAGTCCATGAACTTAAACCTTCCCCTTCCACCTGTACATGTGCATAGAGTGGATTTCCTTCTTCGTCCGTAATGTATCCCTCAATCGTGTTGTATTCAATGTAAGCTGCCCAAAGGATCGCATTAACAAAAATTTGTTTTCCGCTTTCGGTATAGTGTCTATTATCATGAGTGAATGATATACCATGCCCACTCATTAACAGCTCCATACTCGTTCCAGTTCTTGGTTTGTATGCAATACCTGAACCATGCGCTTCTTCATGAGCTTCATGCTTGATATTGGCAATTGGATAGCCAGAATACCCTTCGAAATATGCAATATCGCTTCGGTTTGGTAAAAGAATATCAACAAAATCCCCAGGCTCTAAATCTCCAAAAATCGGATTTTTTTCTAATACCACGTAACCAGCTGAACTATTGCGATCTCTATGAGTGGTACGTGACTCTGGATCTTGGAATCTATTCACAAGATGATTCAAACCGGAGCCAGACCAGTATGTGTCACCAAAAATGACACTCACCTCATGTTTGTCTGCTTCAGCTAAGAATTCCTCTAACACTTCCAAGGTTACACTTGTGGTAGATTGGTCGTTAAAAAATACTACATCCAGGTTTTGTAATTCAGGTAAAATGCTACTGATATTAGAATAATCAGTCGCTTCTATACCATGGCCCTCTAAAAGCTCTCTCAAGGATCCAAATGACGAATCTCCGATCACACCAACGTCAGGAGAAGGATAAAGCTCAATATTTAACTGAATAGGTTCACTTGCAACTTCGATTGTCTGTTTATACGTTACATAATCTCTTAGAATAATTTCTAATCGATAGGTTGCTTCATCTAACCCAGCAATATCATATGCACCGTTAATAGAGCTCACTTCTTCTGCGACAAGATTGCCTTGTTCATCATACAAGTTGATTTCTACATATGGTATCGCTTGTCCAGTAATCTTATTGGTTACTTGTCCCGATACTGTACCACTATTAGAAACACCCATAACGATATTATTAACAACTGGCTCGCCATTTTTAAATTCAACTGTGGCTGTTTTCGTTTCATAGCCAGCTTTTCGGTAGGCAACTTCAAACAAGCCTTCGTCATGGAATAGTTTATATGCTCCGCCACTTGATGGAACATGCACTCCAGTGTCAACAACTTCTACCGTAACATCCAAAGGATTTCCATTCTCATCAACAACAGAACCACTCACTTCACCAAATTCAGCATCCATCACATATCGAACACCGTTCAGCATGATTTGCTGTTGCGTTGGCAACCATCCATTAAATGGAGATACCCAAGGAGATGCAGCTCCTGTAGATAATAGTAAATGGGCACTATCTTCTGTTACACCTTTATACGCAACACCTGCTCCAACAAAGCCAAGTCTTGTGCTTCCTACGCTTGCAAGATTGCGACCGGAGTATTGATTAAACCAAACAAAGTCTCCATTGTGGTGAAGATCATAGTTTGTATTAACATCTAGTCCTTCCAAGATAGGATGCGTTTCGTTTACACGTAGGCGAATAGTCGCTGGGTTATAGTCAGAGTCGTATTGAGCTGGGTCATTTCTAAACTCCCAAAGATGTCTTAAACTACCATAGCTTATGCCCCAAGTATCAGCAAATACGACGCTAACTCCATGTTCATCCGCTGCTGCTACAAGCTCTTCAAACGCTTCCTCACTAGGTTTTTCACCCATGGAAGTATAAGCACCATTCATGTATAAAACTTGATAGCTACCAATTTCATCCACAATGTCCCATCCACGTTGTTCAGCAGGAATGCCATTGTTATTCAAGAATCTTGTAATTTCTCCATTGTAATCATCCAATACAGCTACATCAACAGGAGTCATTTCATAACTAACAGCGGTATTTTCTCCTGCTTTGACTTTTACTTCTATTACTTCATCTACATAGCCTGCAAAAGAAAATTGCACAGCATATGATCCTTCATATACCTCTGAGAAATTAAATTTCCCATCATTTCCAGAGCTACCCTCATGTGGTGTATCCAAAATAGTAATGGAAACATTCTCTAAAGCATGCTTTGTTCTTTTATCCTTCACTTCAACAGAGACGGAACCTAATGCAGCAGCCTCTAGCTCAAAATTCTTTATCGTGTTATAACCTGAAACAAACGTTATTTCTTCTACTTTTTGCTTTAATCCGTAATAAGCAACCTTCACATTGTACGTTCCTGGGGAAGCGTGAAGTGTGTAAGCTCCGTTTTCGTCCGCTTCAACAGACACTCCAGTTTCCATGATCGTTAGCTTTGCTTGAACAGGTTGTCCATCGGTATTTGTAATTGTACCAGTTAATTTCCCAGGTGCTTCAAAACTGGTGACACCAGAATGATCTCCAACCACAACTTGTCCATCAGTAATAGCTACGCCTGTTGTACTGACGTTTTTCAAGCTATAGGTATGAAGCTTCTCACCAGTATAAACGTCATACACTTGAAGGTTTGAAGCAAGGTCTGCGACAAATAGATAACCGTTACCAGACACAGCTCCACTGTTCACCATCGTGCTTCCATTTTGTGCTAGCCACACAAGCTCTCCATTGGTTTTATTAAATGCTTTTATAACTGGTTTTGCAGAAGAACCAATGATGATTAAGTCGTCATAAACGATAGGAGAACCAGCCTGTGTATCACCAATATCCGCTGCACTCCATAACAAATTGCCTGTTGCAGCGTCAAAAGCGTTTAATGTACCAGTACCTTTATTGAAGTTCGTGCTAACTGCATACACTACTCCATCTACATATACTGGACTTGAAGCGAACCCTTGATCTTCTAGGGTGATTTTCCACTTCTCACTTCCGTCTGCTAAAGAAAGTGCTGATAAAGATTTAGAATCATATGTCCCTACATATAGGAAACCCTCACCCATTGCAGCTCCAAAGAACGATCCGTCACCTATAGCGCTCTCCCAAAGCTTTGCACCAGTTTCAGCATCAAGTGCTACAGCCTTTGCATTCTCTTCCATATAAGAGGATATATATATAACCCCATCATGATAGATTGGTGTTTCATAAATGGCTGGAAACTCCACACTTGCCGTCCATTTAGTCATGCCCGACTCTAAATGGATTGCATAAATTTTACTGTCCGCGCCTCCAGCAACGTAAACTATTCCATCTACAACTGTAGGCGTGGAACGATTCGTACCTCCTGTTCTAATGGACCATACTTCTTCACCAGTACGTTGGTCTACTGCTACCACATAACCACGGTCAGTAGTGAAGATTACTTTTCCTTCCGCAATAACTGGAGAATTAAATAATAGTTGACCACTAGACTCATAGAACCAAGTTTCTTCTAGATTTTCTGCATCTACTTCTGCATTTGTAACTGCATTTCTAGAATAGTTATTCTTAGAGGTTGCCCAATCTTCCAAAGCTGTTACAGAAGTAGCTTCAACCACAAAATTTACCGTTGTATTTTTATCTACATTGATTGTCTGAGAGGTTTGTTTTATACCCTTCCCATTCACAACTATCGTGTATTTATCTTGAGGTACGCTTTCAATGAAAAACTTCCCTTCAGCATCGGTTCTAACGGTTTGCAGTGGAGTATCCACTACACGTACATACGCATAAGGGACAGGGGACCCTTCTGTATTTTTAACCGTCCCTTCGATATTAAATCTTGCTGCAGTTTCTAGTGCCCATGCCTTTTCTACAACACTGCCTTTTGTCACGTCCATCGTTTCCGTAATGGAATGAAAACCAAATGAACTAACAATAACTTCGTGCTTGCCCTCACGAACCTTAAAGCTAAATTGACCATCTTCTTTTACTTCCACACGAAGCTCTTCTTTTGGTAAGAAAATTTCACCAGAAATAGGATTTCCAGCTGTATCTTTTAATGTACCTTTTACTTCTCCAGCAAAAGCCGCTTCCGTGACAGCCTGATATACGTTAACAATACCGTGTCCATAATTGTCATTAGGTAAAGCTCCCATATGACTTTCCGTACGAGCTGTTCTTTCTAGCAAATCTGCGACTTCATCAATGGTTAAGTCAGGTTGACTTTGTAAAATTAAGGCAATCGCTCCAGTAACATGTGGAGCTGCCATTGATGTTCCACTAATTGTGTTATAGCCACCATCTGGCCAAGCGGAATAAATTTGATGACCAGGAGCTGTTACTTCTGGCTTCACATATCTCACTAGTTCTCCATTTTCATCTGGCCATGAAACCGGTCCTCTACTTGAAAAAGAAGCGATTTGATCATTTACATCAGATGCTCCAATAGCAAACGATTCTGGAAAGCTACCTGGCGATCCTACTGTTTGTGCGCCAGGTCCTTCATTGCCAGCTGAAAAGAGTGGAAATATTCCAGCAGCTACCCATGCACGTACACCTTCTAAAAACTCCGTACGGTATGTATCCGCACTACCCCAAGAATTATTAACCACGTGTGGAGCTTTCGTTGCATCTCCACCAGGAGCTAAAAACCATTCAAATGCTTGGTGAATTGCTGATGCAGTTGTCCCACCAGAATCATTGAAGATTTTTGCTGCAATCCATTCCGCGCCAGGAGCTACCCCTATTGGTTCTCCTGCACCGCCACCTACTGCAGATCCGGCTACGTGTGTTCCATGACCATGTCCATCATTAGGTGTCGTGTATCCATGTCCAGATAAGTCGATCCAAGAGTATTGATGATTGCCATCACGACCACGATAGTTGTGGCTAAGTGCATCATGATTCCCAGAAACCCCTGTATCCATGATACCTACAACAATTCCTTCTCCTTGGAGCTTGTATTCTCCCCATACCTTTGGAGCAAAAATTTTCTCTAATCCCCATTCAGGTAGGCGTGGCGGAGTATCTTCCACTTGTATTTCCGGAACATTTATTTCTCTATCTAATGTAATTCTTTTTACATCTTCTCTTTGAGCAATTACCTCTAATGCTTCTTTATTGATGGTAGCTGACAATCCATTAATGACCCAAAGTGTCTGAATATCGCTTACCATTTTATTACTTTCGAACTCTTGTAATTGTTGCATTAATTTATTCTGTGAGGCTAAAGAAATGCTTTTTAATTTGTCCACCACAGCTTTTACTCTATCTGCTCTGTTATCTATAGATGAAACCTCCGCAGACAACTCCGCCATATCTACAGCATCCGTTAGGCGGATAATGACATTAACCTTGCCCTCTGAATCTAGTTCTTTTATAATATCTTTTTCTACCTTACCTTCTATTACAAAATCATCCTCATCATATTCTGGTTCAGAGGATAAGTTTATTCCATCTAACAAACTAGGGATTCCATTTTCCGAAACTTCACTATTGTATCCTTCTAAATTATGTTGAACATTTTGTTCTCTTTCTTTTTCTAATTGCTTTTCTTGCTCTACTGTTAAATTGGTCACATCCTCAGACATCTGAGCATCGGCCAACCCTGGCATGAACAAACTTATAAGCATTAAAAAGATCATAAAAAGAGAGAAATACTTCTTTTTCCTCATAATGTAAGATGAACTCAAGCCTTTCGCACCCCCGTGTTTTTTTTCAACTGAGACTTTACTCCTGCATCCTCCCTTCTTTCTCTCATCTAAACTAAACTAGTTAAGCTTTTTCAAGCTCTGGATGGGTAAAAGAAGGGTGATGGATGACTTATTCGGATGTGAAAATCTCAGCTTCATTAACGTTTCATGGTGAATGCTTGAAGGTTAACTTTCTAAGCTCAACTTGCTATATATTTATTTCGACAAGGAAAATAAATTTCCTACTAAAATATATAGAAAATTTCAATTTTTCTATATATATTGAAAAATCTGAATAAAAAAGGAGGAATGCTGTAGTACTGCGGAGCATTCCTCCTTTTTTCAACAATATACTACTTTAGTAGAGCTTTTAAATTACGTTCAACATCTTGTGAAACAGCTGATTTTCCACCAAAAATAGTTACTCTGTTAAAAGTGGAATTCTGCATATAATTTTTTGTCACTTCTGGTAGTAAATCTTGTTTTACTAGAAGAATTCCACTGCCGTTTTTAGAAGCTAACACAGCACCTGTTAAAGCGTCAGCAAAGGATTTCCCTGTAGCGATGTAAATATGATTATTCTCCACACCAAACTCCTTTGCTACCTCCACATTTGTCTCATATCTATCCTTTCCTCTTACTCTCATAGGCTTAGGAAGCTTTTTCATTACTTCATCACTTATGGCTTGTGATCCACCAACCACAATACTTTCTTTTACCCCTAAATGACTAATTGCCTTCACTGTGCCATTTGGGAGCTTATTCGTATCGGCAAGTAGTACTGGAATCCCTTCTATTGCAGCATGAGAAGCAATGGATATAGCATCTGGAAAGTTTTTCCCATATACGATAATTGCCTTATTTGAGCCATTTGGTGCAACTTTGTTGGCAATCATGGCAGCGGTTTCTGAGGAAGTAGCACCTGATATTCTCTCTACCTCTAGTCCTTCATCTTCCAATGAAGAAATGACCTCATCACTAACTGCTTGTGTTCCACCAAGCACAACCACTTTGCTCGCACCTAAACGTTCTATTTCATTCATTACAGCGTTTGGAAGACGTTCTGTTTTAGTTAATAGGATTGGCGCGTTATATTTATGTGCTAAAGGTACACCTGCTAACGCATCCGTAAACTTGTCTCCCCTCGCTAAAACGACTATTTCTGCTGATTGGAAACCTTCTTTGCTTATGCTAATAGCAGTTTCATAGCGGTCTGGACCATACAATCTTGAGACTTTTTCTAAAATCAAGTGGATTTTACCATCTACTAATAGTTCTGTTTTATTTCTTGCTTCATCGAAATGTTCAATGTGGAAGGTGACGTTTTCAAAAGAAGCGTCCTTAGGAATAGTCCAGTCTACCTCATACACAAAAGGTTGTACTTCATTCATTTGAAGCTCATCAATTGTTTGACCATTTTCATCTTTTATTTTTACCGTTGCAGTACCATCTCTTGTATCACTTTGTATGGATACCTTCACAGTTTCCCCTGGAAATTTCTGAAGATCTTTACCTGGGTTTGCCTCATTAATGACTGGAGCCTTCGTATCAAGGATCACTTCAATTTTTGTACTTTCCTCATTTCCTGCTAAATCATTTGCTGTTATCAAAATGTCATTACTTCCCTCAACTAGGGTTACTTCATGGGTAAACTCACCATTTTCACCAATAGATACTTCTTCATCATTTAATGTTACGTTATGAAGATGATTGTCCGTAACCGCCCCAGTCACTATTATTTTCTGTTCTCTCGTTACCAAGCCTTTAGTTGGGGATTCAAGAGAAATAATTGGATTAGAAACATCTTTAACAATTTTTAAAGTCTCTGAAGGAGATGACTCCATGTTATCAACTGTCAGTGTTGCATAAATGTTATTGTCTCCTTCATCAAGAATAACCTCCGTTGCAAACTGCAGATTGTCCGTTTGGACAGAGCCCACAAAAACACCATTATTGTAGATATTAACTAAACCATTTTCGGTAACGTGACCAGAAAGGGAGTAATTCTCTTGATTGGTATATTTAATGGATGTAGCATCATCCAGATCTGGTACATGGACGACATGGTACATATGAGACCTAATCATAAAATTCCCATTAGAAGAACTAAGCTTAGTGAATGTCCCATTTTTATCCATCTGGTAGGATCGGTCTGCAAAAGGAGAACTTTCATCAATTCCTACACCAGGAACATCTGGAAAGTTACCAGTTTGAATAACCACTGCAAAGTAGTCCTTATCCGTTTCAAAATCGTATTCACTTAAGTCAACGAAATTCCATTCTCCTCTTTTTCCTTGCACTTGTTTAGGTGCGAAGGCTCTCTTACCTGGATTTCCTTCATCATTGCTCTCATGAATGGTAACAGAAAACTCGTTCCCACCCGGCATCGGCCAATTTTGTTCCCACAGATAAACACTTATGCCTGCTAATTTTGAAAGCTTTTCAGGTGTCATTTTTGTCACAAAACCAAAACCACTTTCATAATAAGCTTTCGCATTTTCAGCAGTTCCATCATCATATCCCATTGCTTTTCCTGGGAATGAATTTAATTCTACTGTCATGGCAGTTGTTTCAGCTCCTACCACTTCCATGGCAATTGTTTCTTTGTGATAATTAGGGAGAGAGAAGGTGACAGTATAGGAGCCTTCCAAGACATTTTCGATATTAGAAGAACCGTTTTCATCTGTTACTTCTATCGGCAATCTTCCATCCTCTACTACCTTCACTTCCACACCCTCGATAGGTTCTTGTGATTTTTTATCAATGACAGTGAAGGAAATTTCTCCTTTTGGAATTTCAGCTAACATAAAGTTTTTTGTCAGCACTTCTTCATCCTTCAACTCAAATTCTTCTTGCTGAGCAAAATACCCGTATGTTTCTACGCGTAGGGTATATTTTTCACCTTCTGGAGTTGCACGGTGAAGAATATGATAAGAGCCATCCTCTAGGCTCGTCTTAACCGTTCTGCCTGTTTCTACCACCGTGACATATGCCTCCACTGGCAGACCGGAATTGTTTGTTTTTACCGTTGGTTTATTCTCTTCAGTCGTTTTATGATGGAATTTAGGTTTTTCTATGGAAGCTTTGACACCAGAAACCTCCAACCTGTCTGGCTGTGCAACATTGTTAATAGAAAGCTCGTCTAAATACAGACCAGCATGTTCAATTTTCTCATCGGAAGTAAATTGAATTGCTACAAAAACCTGATTCTCCGATCCTGCATACGAATCTAAATTTATTGCAAGGTCTTGCCATGTTCTTTCTCTTCCTGTAAACATTTCTACTTCTTGCCATTCTCCACTTTGAATATCGTTTGTTACGACGACTTTAGCCATATCATAGGAATACTCTATATCAAACCAATGCTTGAAGGAAAACGTGATATTTTCCACATTTCTTGCATCAATTGGTGGAAATTGTAGAAGACTGCTGGAATTTCCAGAGTAATTATCTTGAAGTTTAGTAGCGACAAGATTCACACCGCTTCTTGGTGTTGTTCCAACAGTTGGAACTCCCCATTCCCAATCACCTGATAACAGCATTCCATCTACCTTCTCATCAAAATTACTTTCAAACACGTCATTTGGATTAATACCAAAGCTTATTTCTACATTAAAAATATCTGTTGTTGCTTCATTACCGCTAAAATCTTCCACTTTTATCATGTACTCGAAACCAGGGTCCTTAACATACTCCATAGGAACTTCCACTTGATAAGTGCCATTTGTAAAATCACCTGAAGTGCGTGTATGTTCGATCACTACCCAGTCAGCATCTTTATGTTCACGGACGTATAGATTTACACCTACAACTGAAACATTATCGATTACATGCGTATCAAGTACGACATTTAACCCCGTATAGCCAAACTCAAATGGCTCATGCGTGATAACTGGGGCTTCATTATCCTCCCCTTGTTTTAATACCTGTCCAGAAATACCACCCATTCCTGTTGCAATAGAAGCAACGGCTTCGTATGCATTTACTAATCCATGTCCATATCCATAGTTAGGGACGGTTGGATATTGATTGTCAGTAAGTGGATTGGAGGTGTCTCTTATAATTTCTTCTAATTTATCTACCGTCAAGGAGGCATCAACTGAACGCAGTAATGCCGCAACTCCAGAGATATGCGGTGCTGCCATGGAGGTTCCATTCCATCCACCTTGATATCCCGTTGGCACAGAAGAACGAATGTTTACACCTGGCGCGGAAATATCAGGCTTTAAGTCTTTAGAATACGGTCCAGGTCCTACACTTGAGAAGCTTCCTTTTTTGTTATTAATATCGGTGGCTGCAACAGCATAGCTTTCCGGATAATTTGCTGGAGCACTTACTTTGTTTGGATAAGCATTACCTGCCGAAAAGACCGGAAGAATTCCTGCATCCCTCCACGCCTGTACCATTGGTCGGTACCACTCATCCAATCCTGCTCCCCCTCCCCAAGAATTGTTGATAATATCTGGAGCAAGGGTTGGATCTCCGTTTGGTGCAAGCATGAACTGACCTGCAGCTAGTAACCAGGAATCTTGGCCACCTTGTTCAGTAAATGCCCTTGCAGCAATCCATTTGGCACCAGGAGCGACTCCTATTTTATTTTTCCCAGCTGGGTCTTGACCGAGGATAGTCCCCATTACATGGCTACCGTGTGGAGTCGAAGCTAAATCATATGGCATACTCTGATTAGATACAGCATCAAACCAGTTCCCTACTGGATTTGGGTTGTTGGGATCCATATGGTTAAACCCACGCCATTTTTCTTTCAAGGCTTCATGCTGCCAGTGTGCTCCCGTATCAATCATTCCAACAACAACGCCGCTTCCATTAATCCCAAATTCACTCCAGACACTTGGAGCATCAATATGGTTAATGTTCCATTCGATGCTGCTGTCACCCTCTTGCAGCACACTTTCACTATGGTTTTGCACATATTGGTTTTCAGATGGAGTGGCTGATATTTCCGGCCAATCGACCTCAATTTTTTCATCTAGTCGAACATTGGCTACTTCTGGGTGTTTTTTAATTTCTTCTAGCACTGCTTTTGATGCTTTAACATACATCACATTCATTATGTAAAAGCTTTTCACTTCTTCTACATGCTTGCTTGATTTTAAGGATTGAAGTAAGGAATTTTGTGTAATTTCTGCTGTGGATTTTAATGCATCAACTACTGCATAACGTGATTGGAGGTTTTGCTGGAAGGGAGAAACATGTTGTTGAAATTTCATCTGTTCCCTTGCTTGAAGTGCTACTACAGACGTATCAACCTGATTTTTCATTTCGACAATTAACTCTACAAACTCTTCCTGTTTAAATGCCTCATAAACTTCTTCCTGAACGGTTACTTCATCTTGATTCCCCTTAGACTTGAGAAGAACTTCCGCTCCCTCTACCTCTCTTGCACCTACAGTACTCGCCAATGCACTAAAAATTAGTAGCAAAGACAACATAGATGCAAACAACGATTTTGTCATGCTCCTTTTTCTCTTCACCTAACACACTCCTCTTTTTTACATTCCATTGTTTATTTTGACATTTTTCTTAATATTCCTTCAATTTAAAAAATTTAAATTATTTTTGAGTAAATATTCCTACAAGTGGTGAAATTATCTAAATGTTGAAATTCAGCTTATTAGCTAAAGCCTATTTTCGTAAAGTTTACAATCAACAGCTAGAACCAACTCATGATCAACATTCATCTTTAACACAGCCTAACTAAAAGGAAACCTCCACAATCCTTTTTAAAGAAGTGGAGGCATCCATATCAAATCGTTTTAGCATGTTTTCTTATGGCATGATAGCTATAATTCATGAGGTACCAACAAGACAATATTACATTTTTGTTTTCAATTTTTCTGTAAGTGTTCCACGTTTTCTTGGCAGAGTGAAACTTGTTGCTTGATAAGGAATTCTCGCATTTCCTATAGACTGCAAGCTCCTCATTTAGACCATGGGCAGTAATTCCTTCTTTCAGAATAGATAGCCATAGCCCGTAATCCTCTGAGCAATCGCGAAATAGTTTCATTTGAAAATTGCCTAGCTTCTGTTTATTTAAGACCACTGTTAGCGTTCCAATAGCAGTATTCAGCAATAATGTTTTATACGTCACAGTTGGAAGTGCTCTGAACACCACCTCTGTTTTCTCCCCACTTTCCTTCATGATTCTATAGGCAGTAAAGGAAAAAACACTGTCATGTTCCTTCATAAAAGCAAGTTGTTTCGTAAGCTTTTCAGGATGCCAAAGATCATCACTATCCAAAAATGCAATATACTTGCCCTTGGCCAGATTAAAAGCAGTGTTTCGTGCATGACCTGGTCCGCCATTAGTTTTCAACTCTTTTAGTTTTATTCTGGAATCCTGTTTCATTTCTTCTTTAATGATTTCACATGTATTATCTTGCGAACAATCATCAACAATAAGCATTTCCCAGTTACTATATGTTTGTGCTTGAACGGAGCGAATGGTATCTAACACATACTTGGAGGCATTATAGGTCGGAGTGATAACAGAAACCAAATCTGTAGCGTTTGTTCTCATTTTTATTCTCCCTCTCCATTTTTTAATTGTGCTTTGCGATTCGAATACCACTAAGTTTATGTTTGTTGACTTTTTCCTTCCCTACGACTACACCTTTAGCTTGTTCTCTTAGTAACACTACCCTCATGGTTTGTAGTAGTAGTTTGATGTCTAATAGAATAGATGCATTGCGGACATAAAAGAGGTCATACCTTAACTTTTCTTCTGCTTCCGAGCTGTAATTAGAAGACACCTGCGCAAGCCCTGTGATTCCTGGCTTTACATCCAAACGTTGCATATACTCTGGGACTTCTTTTTTGAATTGATTAATAAAATACATTCTTTCAGGCCGTGGCCCTACAAGACTCATTTCTCCTTTTAAAACATTAATTAATTGTGGGAGTTCATCTATTCTTAACGATCGTAACCTTGCTCCAAAAGGTGTGATTCTGGGATCATTCTCTGCAGCAAGGACAGGTCCGGTTATTTGCTCTGCATTCGAGACCATGCTTCGGAATTTCATAATTTGAAACGGTCTACCATTTAGTCCGATTCGTTCTTGTTTGAAAAACGCCGGCCCTTTAGACGTTAATGGAATAAGAATATAGAGACTGAAGAATATTGGGCTTGTAAGACCAAGCAAAAAGAGAGAAAACACGATATCTACTACTCTTTTACAATACTGGTAACCTTTTTGTGATGAAGCTGGTGAGGAAATGGAAACAGTGAGCATATCGTTTACCTGCTGCATCTGTCCTTCTATGATTACCAGTTCATAGAGCTTGGGAACTAGGAGCACCTCTTTGCCAAACTTCATGCACATATTTGTTATTAAGCCCTGTGTACTTCTATCTACTTCAGGGCTTACTATGACAACATCAACCACCCTAAGGTTTTTATTGATGATGCCTTTATTCTGCGTTGTACACACTTCGACTACGTTGAACCAGCCTTTTGGATGAGCATGAAATTTTTCCGCTATTCTACTTCCATCTTCATTAGATTTACAAACTATTAAAACCGCTTTTTGACCTAATTTGTATTTTTGAATCAACCAAATCGCTGTCCTAGAAAGGGATATCAAAGTAAACAAGAAACAAGCCCCTGTTACGATTACATAAATCTCCAATCCTCCCGGTAGAATAAAAGAAATTACCCAAACTAGAAATGCAAAAAATATGGTTGCCAAAAATATCGACATAATCAAATTTTTTAAACTTTTTCTTTTCCAATCCTCATACAAGTTAAATAAATAAAAGATCATAATCCCGAGCGAGAGAAACACAATAACTTGTGTTAAGGTCATTTCCTCATGAAAATACAACAAAAATGAAAGTTGAAATCCCACACACATCAGGATTAAGTCCATAATCACACTAGATAATTTCCTTAGTTTTATATTGAAATGGTCTCGCATTCCACGAAACTCCTTTCTCTAATCTAAGGTGATATTCTTAATGATGATTCTATTGTTCTTAATGAAGAACGTTGTTTCGATTCTAAAATCACCTATTTCTTTTTATAATAGGTTTAAATTTATATATTTTTCTAAACAAGTGACTAAAACTATAGTCCATTCTTTTCCCATCAAATATGGTAACATCCCCTATTGAAGAGATAGTATGAACTCCATCAGGATAGATACTATCTTTTCTTGGTTCTACATACGCAACAGATTCTTCCTGAAAATTTTCTGGAGTTAATGTAATGATTCTATTTATTACAATTCGACCACCATAAGTTTTTGAACAGTCCTGTGCAGGACGATATAATACACCATCCTTTATGAATGGAGTTCCTGCTGGTCTGCTAGAGCGTATATCCATTTTTACAGGATTGGCATGATGGGGAAGCCAGTTGTCAAAAAGTTTGTTGGCATAGAAGATATGCAGCTCGTAGTTATCACTTCCCGGGGCTGTATTTGCTTTTGTACAAAAAAGCCAATAACGTCCCTTATGCTTAATGATGGTAGAATCAACTGCTGCAAAATCTTTTAAAATCGTTTTGCATTTCTTCCACTTTCCTCCCACCTCCTTATAAAGACTTGCTTCCTTCTTCTCTGAGGTTTCTGGGATGCAATAAATGGCATCTTGATCTTTTACGATGTAAGGGTAGGACATATGCGTATCCATCTTCATGATGGATTGATTCCAGCTTGAGCTTTCGTTACTTGCAGATACTTCCCTAAAGTGAATATCAGATATAAAGCCCTTCACTTTTTTATGGTTTACTTCCTCCATTAATATCCTTAAACTAGTATCTTTGTGGTACCCAAAAGGGTCTGCATAGTAACACCTTTTTCCTGGATGAATCCATTGAATATGAGGATGCTTTTCCTTTAAAAATTCATCAATTGGCTGATAAACGATTCCTATATTCCAAAATTCATAACAAAACATTTTTTTGAACAGTCTCTTCGCTTTTCGAATAGTGGTTTGATAGAGAAGTTCTCCAATCTTCGCTCCTGTTGTTATTTGCCTTGATGTATAGATTGGTGAATATTCTTCCTTTAAAGCAAAAGTGTAATTCTTCTTAAAAAACATTTCTTTGCAAACCTGTGCTGGAAAACCTGCCGTTGCTCTGTATAAAGATTCGGTGTTTTTTCGCAAGGATTCAGAAATTGTTGGTAAATATCCCTTTTTTAGTGGAATCCAATATTCCTCCCTTTCACCATGCATATACAGTCCTACTTCATTCACCACTAGATTATCCTGTACTTCTTTTAAGCCTGCTGGAGCATTCCATTCTACATCTGAGCTTGAAAAGTGATAGGTCCACACACCGCGCTTTGCCACATCAGTCAGTTTTCTACTTTCATGATGGGAACCAAGGTCTAAAATAAAGTCAAGATCCATTCCTTTCATAAACTTCAAATCATCATTAGAAAATGTGTCTCGTTTATTTATTGTTAGGGTGCATACATGGATTGGTATTTTTGAAGCGGTAGAATGAATGTGAGCTTTTTTGAATAGATTACTGCGTTTGGAAAGATACGCTTCATACAGGCGATATAGCCTTGATGTAGCCTTATTATTGTGAGTGTGAATAATGACCAAAGCTAGTCTCATATCTTCCATTTCAATCATTTGATCTATACAGTTAAGCTTCCATTTTTCTATGAATGTTTCATTAATGATAATAGCAAAGCGAATTTTTTTCCTGTTCACTATTCAACACCTCGATAAGATGGTGGGTGTTTGCCTGAATTAGTGGTGGGGCTAGCTTCTCTTTGTTTGTCAAACAGCATATATTCCTCTACTGTTTCCCCAATCATTTTCTCTAAAGAAAACTTCTTTTCAACTTGTTTTCTCGCTTCCTTTGATAGTTGAAGTCGTTGAAAGTCATTAGACGATAGAGTATGAACATATTTTAGAAACTCCTCCACGGAATGCTTTTTGGTTAAAAACCCTGTGACTCCATTCGTTATTGCTTCTTGTATTCCACCTTTATTAATGGAAACAACGGGAGTTCCAACCGCCATCGCTTCTAGGATTGCCATTGGAAACACCTCCCTTTCGGATGTTAGCAAGAGAATATCCATTTCTTTAATGAATTCTTGTGGTTTCTTCACTTCTCCCAACATTGTCACTTTCTTTGTTAACGCTAGATCTTGTATCATACGCTCAATGTATGGACGCAGAGGCCCATCACCTGCAATATAAAAGTGATAGTTTGGATTGTGACGGCATGCTTTGGCAACTTCTAGAAAAAAACGATGGTTCTTTTCCTTAGAAAGCCTCGCTAGAATCCCTATTTTTTTGGGAATTGTTTGCTTCTTTTTGTAATATTGAAACTCCCTTAAGTCCACTCCATTATAAATGGTTTTTATCTTTTCACTTCTTACTCCATAATCAATCAATTGAAGCTTTTCAAAATCACTTACCGTGATAACTCGTTGAATGATGGACAAATGAAGAAGCTTTTTAAAAAGGAACGGAACATATTTTTCTAGCAATGTCACATTATGCTTTGTGTAAAAAACACAAAAATCCTTTCTGGTAAGAACCTTAACTAGCACGCCAACCATGACCATTCTCAGGCTATTAGCATGGAAAACATGAATATCTTTGCTTTGCACAAGCTTTGAGAGAGTCATAAGATTTTGCAAATACTGCTTTTTCTGCAAAAGAGTAAATTTCTCTCTATGATAGATATTGGAATAAAGTTCTCCATCAGCAGCAGCGAAATAGAACGTCGCGTTCGGATGTTGTAAGTGATTTTCTAATTTACAAAAATAATTCTCTGCCCCACCGACCATTAATTTATCGGTCACACATAGGATATTTAGCATAGATTACACCTCCTTTAAGAAGCACCCTTGTATATAGAAGTGGATGTTTCTCTTATTATTTTTCTTGATGAAATAAAAGCCTGTTCTTGCTGTCCAATGGTATGGATGTACGTAGAGAGAATTGCCAGATACAGAAAAAACATGTCATTGATAATGACCGAAAGGGAAACCATTTGAAGCATAAAACCTATATAGGTTAAAAAGAGATACTGTTTCTTCTTATAAATTTGAAATTTCCAAAGTTGCATCAATACTAAAATGACAAAAGCGAAATAAAATGAAAAACCGAAAAGACCAGATTCAGAAAGAATATCTAGAAACGTATTATGAACAGTGAGCGTGTCATTATAGTAAAAAAGGTTATATTCAGAGAAATTAAAGGCACCCACTCCTAGTACCATATGGTTGGAAAACATATCCCACGCTCGTTCCCAAAGCTCGAATCTTCCGCTCCCACCATCGCTTGAGAAGTCTTCCATTCTAGCTTCAATCATTCCTATAGCATCAAACTTAAATTTTATGATAATGACATACGCCAACAAACTTAATGAAAGAATCGATCCAAGCAATATTTTTAGTTGTTTTAGAGGTTTATTTAATGAAAGGTAGACAAGAAAAACGATGATTAGCGCAGCCAGACCACCTCTAGAAAAGGTGAGAATATTAGCAGCAACACAGAGAAGTAGGCCAAACTTATTTCTCCACGTATCGGCGTGACATAGGTAATATGCAAAGAAAATTGTATTGTAAAAAACAAAGAAATTTGGATCTTCGAGTAAACCTATTAGCCTTGGATAGCCGCGATCGGACAATACACCAAAACTTATCACATTTTCCCCATCTAGAGCTAAGTCGACTTTTTGCAGACCAATTACATAAAGCGCCAAACTAGCTATATTAAAAAAGATTCCTCCAAAAGAAAGGCCTTTTTCAATTACGTTTGAGCTCGCGTAGCTAAAAACAGATTTCATAATAAAGTAACAAGTTAGATACAAGATGATACCAAGAAGTATTCTTAAGCTGGATTCAGGATGAAGCGCAAACACACCTGTATAGCAATATACAAAATAAAAAAGTAACATCGCGACTTCATATGATTGCAAGCGCTGAAAGTGAAAGGAGAACAGATGGATAAACATGAAAAATAGGAGAAAAATCATATATGGCTTTAACGAGAACCCTAATGGAATACTGTATCTTGCTAAGGTGACAAGCAATATCATGAAAAATATCGTAAAATGATACTGGTCATTTTGCTTTTCCAATGAAAGCTTCATTCTCCACCTCCCGCGAATAATACTTCTTCATCCATGGATTAATCGTTGTCGCTTTTAGTTCTTTATCCAAAAAGAAAAATAACAGTAAGCTGAAACCATGAAGAATAAGGGCAAAAACTGGATGATGATGCAAAATCATATCTAAGAAAGTCAAGGTAGTAAAATAGATAATGAGATATGGTAAAACTACTTTTCTAGCAACTGTCCTTCTGTTGGATGAAACTATCCAAAATCCAATCAAGGCAAAAAGCTCCATCACGATACCTGCAAACGCAGCACCAATTATTCCATATTGAAGACTAGTAAACAGGTATAAGAATACTCCTGATAAGACGGCAACAAATTGGACAGCGGTCCTATGTCTCTGCCTTCCCATTGTCGTTAATCCATCGGCCAAAGCAATATTTACCCCTTGCAGCATCAATAACACCGACAGTATTTTTAAAGGAAGTATTGCTCCCAACCATGCATCACCAAACAATATCGGCACAATCAATTCAGAAAGGTAGTAAAATGGCAAAGACAATCCCATTCCAATAAGCGCCATCAGCTTGGTTTGCAGCAATAATAATCTTAAATGCTCTAGAAAATTCCCGCTGTTAAAATACCTAAATAGAACTGGATAGTATGCTCCTGCTACTATAAAAGTAACCTGCTGAAGTGCCTGGGGAATTCGGTATGCCACAGCAAACATACCAACCTCCTCTAAGGTAAGCGTTCGCTCCAAAACGAGAGGGCCTAGATGAGGCAGGAGAACAAACAACAATCCACCAAGCGTAAATGCTCCCCAATGTTTATATAAGCCCTTATGAAATCTCGCTTTCCAGACAAATGCTACATGACGAGAAAGCAAAACAAATGCCAATACTCCAGCTGCCAAATAGGAACAACCATACAGTAACGTAACTACTAATGGAGACAGTTCTACTATCAATCCAAGAAATACTGAACTAACTAGGCATGCAGCTGAGAAGATTCGTATTAGCCCACAATATTGCATTTTTTCCTTCAGTTGAAAAAAAGTAATGCCAATACTTTGTAACGCAATTCCTGTTACCATTGGAAAAACGAGAAAGTAGGCTGTTTTTATCAGTTCTGTATTACTTGAATGCAGTATTTCTATGAGTAAAAACCCTATCGCAAATGTAAGAAGCAGCAGCAGTAGCCTCATTTTCACATACGAAGTAATTACTTTCGGAAGATCGACTCCCTTTGCTGAACCTTCCCTTAGAACAATGTCACTCAACCCAGCATCTGTAAAATAGCCCATGATCATGGCAAATGCTAATACAACACTAAACAACCCATAGTGATAGGATTGTAAATAGTAAGCAAGCATAATCAGTGCGCCTGCATTTAGAATGCTGGATAGAGCAGTACTATAAAACAGATGAAAAATATTAATGGCAATAGAATTCCCCTTTTTATTCTTCATAAGAATTTCTTGCCCCTTTTCTACTAACTAAGCTGTTTGATATATTACCCCGACGATCTTCTTATTCGACCTTTCAAGATAATGTTTCGTTTGCATTGCTTCGTCTTTTTTCGTACTATGTTCCTTCATTACCAAAATAACTCCATCACATTTTCTTGAAAGAATATGAGCGTCAGAGGATTTTAGAAACGAAGGAGCCTCTAGAATAATGACCTCAAAAGAATTTCCCCACTCTGCCATCAACTCTTCTGCTTTATTCAAAAGTCCTGTATTGGAAGAGCTATCTTTCGCTGTTCCGGATGGAAGCAAAAACAGCCCTTGGGTAAAGGTTACTTTGGCATAAAGATTAATGCTTCCTTTTTCTTCAATCACATCTACCAAGCCGCTAGCATTACTCGCATTAAAAAATTTATGAAGCGAAGGTCTGCGTAAATTGGCATCAACTAGCAGCACTTTTTTCCCGAGCTCTGCAAATGAAATAGCAAGTTTAGCGGAGATAACGGATTTTTGATCCTCTAAATTAGGTGATGTTACTGTAAGGAAAATACGCTCTTTTTGTAGTTCATCCTCAATATTCGTTCGAATAATCCTAATTTGATCGGTACTGACCATGTTTTCCATTAAGGATACTTTTTTTCCCCATTTATCTTTTATTAGCTTAAACACGGACTTCCCTCCTTTTCTTCGTTTTCATTATTTTCTTATGTCTACCTTCTTCATCCATCACGAGGGGATTATTCATCTTTTGTTTTAAATCAATGGTACCAAGCAACGGAAGGCCTATTAGCTCTTCCACTTCCTTGGATTGTTTCACTGCATCATCGAGGTCTTCGTGCATGATTGCAGCTCCAATTCCTAAAAAGATACTTAAAACAAATCCAATACCAATATTAAGTGCCAGACTTCCCACTTCTTCCGGCTCAATATCAGTGGCATTTAATACTTGAATTTCTTTCATTTCAAAGCTTTCTCTCATAAACGATACTGCAGTAGAAGAAATGGTGTGAACAATCTCCTTTGCCAACTCACTATCATGATCTCTCATCACTACATTAATGATTTGAGAGTTCTTATTATTTTGCAAGGAGACTTCCTCTTCTAAGTCGATGTCCAGTTTCATTTTTGATTTGACTTCATTTAGAACGATTGGACTCTTGAGCAAATCCATCGTTGATGCCATCAGCATGTTGATTTCACCTTGTGAATCAGTATTTAGTTTTCCAACCAAAATGGTAGATGTTGCTTCATAAGTAGGCTTTATAACAAATAATGCAGCAATTAACGTTACAAGAAAAAAGAGTGTAAATGTAATAAAACTTGTTTTAAATCTTCTTTTTAAAACTTGTAAGAATTTTTTCAAATTCATTTTATCATCCATAAAGATAACCTCCTGAAATGGATAAGGTATTCGGTAAAGTTAGAGTTTTATTCGTTATAAAGAACAATACAACAAAAAAAATATTGTTTTCATGATTAAAATTTGTTCACCTCACAACAGAATGTTCATTATAAAGAATTATTTATTTGATTATACTACACATCTTTTGTAATTAACATAAATCCAGCTATATTTTTTAAAAAGTTTTTACTATTTAAAAAAGAGGCTGGGATAAAACACTTTTGTCCCAGCCTCTTTTTATTACTTCTTCTTTAATTCATCTGCAAGGAATTCTACATCTGTTCCGACAATCACTTGCATACTTGTTTTACTCATTTTAATGACACCTTTTGCACCAAGCTGCTTTAGTTTCCCCTCATCCACTAGAGTTGAGTCGGCTACTTTCAAGCGCAGCCTTGTGACACAGTTGTCTATTTCTAATACGTTTTCTTTTCCACCAAGCGCTGCGAGATACCCATCAGCAAGCTCTGCATAATCTCCTTTGGCTGCGCTTTGCTCGAATTCACCAGCAACCTCATCTTCTCTGCCAGGTGTTTTTAAATCAAGCTTAGTAATTAAAAAGTAAAAGATAATAAAGTAAAGACCACCGTATAAAAGACCCACTACAGCTAGTAAGATAGGCTTTTGGGCAATTCCAAAGTTTAATAGATAATCTATTGCACCTGCAGAGAATCCAAATCCATGGTGGATATCTAATAGATAGGCAACAGACATAGCGGTTCCTGTTAATATGGCATGAATGACATATAAAACAGGAGATAAAAACATAAACGAAAATTCAATAGGTTCGGTAATTCCAGTTAAGAAGGAAGTAAATGCGAGACCGAATAATGCACCTGCCATTGCTTTTCTGCGCTCTTTCTTTGCAGCGGCAATCATCGCAAGTGCTGCACCCGGAAGTCCAAACATCATAATTAGGAAAAAGCCTGCCATAAAGATACCAGCTGAAGGGTCACCTGCTAAGAATCGCCATAAATCCCCTTTTACTACCTCCCCTGCAGCATTCGTAAACGAACCAAATTCAAACCAAACAACGGTGTTTAAAATATGATGTAGCCCTAGAGGAATCAAAAGTCTATTCAAGAAACCAAAGATTCCTACTCCAGTCGCTCCTGCTCCGATAATCCATTCCCCAATACTATCAATACCTGCTTGCACTGGTGGCCAGAGATAACCGAAGAGAAACGCCAATGCTAGCATAACAAGGGACGTGATGATTGGGACAAAACGTCTTCCACCAAAGAACCCAAGCCAGTCTGGGAGTTTAATATTATAGTATTTGTTGTAGAGCAGACCGGCAATGATACCTGAAATAATACCACCTAGAACTCCCATATTGATTGATTCATTGATGGCAGCTACCCCGTTAGTAAGGACAAAATATCCTACTGCTCCCGCAAGAGCTGCTGCTCCACTTCCATCCTTTGAGAATCCAATTGCCACCCCAATTGCAAAAAGCAAGGCAAGATTGCCGAATACCGCGTTCCCCGCTGCAGAGATAAACGGAATATTTAATAAGTCCTCTTGTCCCAAACGAAGGAGCAGGGCAGCAGCAGGCATGATGGCAATAGGTAGCATGAGTGATTTACCGATTTTTTGTAAAAAACCTAACATAAAAGCACCTCTTTTCTTCCAGAATACTACTATTTTATGTAACTATTTAGAAAGCTAGTACCAGCCTAGTGGTCTAGTTTTCTATTTTTTATAGTAAAGGCTGTTTTAGCAAACTTTGTTGCTACTGCGTATAGTTAAGACACTCGTCATCCACGTTGCTGTCGTGCTCTTTTCGTGGAGGAAGTTTGAAACAGGTGGCAATTTTTCTTCGCATAATGATAGGAAAAAGTCTTAAAGCCGACTTTTTCTTAGGTTTTTAGCAAACAATCTTTTAGAAAAGAGCTTAGTAAAAGCTGTTTTCGCAAACTTTGTTGCTACTGCGTATAGTTAAGGCACTCGTCATCCACGTTGCTATCGTGCTCTTTTCGTGGAGGTAGTTTGAAACAGGTGGCAATTTTTCTTTGCATAATGATAGGAAAAAGTCTTAAAGCCGACTTTTTCTTAGGTTTTTAGCAAACAAGCTTTTAGAAAAGAGCTTAGGGAAAAGAACTTGAGGCAATTGCCTCAAGTTCTTTATCACCATTACTTATAAAGCAGGTATTGACGACGTACTTTATGAAACTCCTTTAATTCTTTTTTCCAGTCAGAAGCAAGCTCGTCAACTGATCTACCTTCCTCTATTCCTTGTCGAATCCACTTGTTGCCTACTAGGTTATCGAAGAAGGAGATGCCTTTACTATTTTCAGCACGAAATGCAAAATCCTCCGGGTACATATCATGGATTGTTTTAACAATATGAAGCCCTGTTTCTACTGGCTTAAAGTCGTCTCTGTCGATAATATGAAGCTGAACTCCATGAGATAGCGTTCCAGCATGTTTTGAAAATGTAGGGGTAAAGGATGCTGCTCTAAACGTTACACCGGGTAAATTCAAGTCATTAAGCTTGGTGGCAAGTTGATCTGCATTGATAAATGGAGCACCAATCAGCTCAAATGGCTTGGTGGTTCCACGTCCTTCTGAAACATTGGTTCCTTCAATTAGTGCAGACCCTGGGTATACAAGTGCCGTATTGAAGGTTGGCATGTTTGGAGATGGCAGGACAAATTCAAGTGGTGTGTCATCATAATACATATACCTCTTCCAGCCCTTCATCTTCACCACTGTCAAATCTGCACCGATTTCAAATTCCTCATTAAATAATTTTGCTAGCTCACCCACTGTCATTCCGTGTCTAAGTGGAATCGCATAGTTCCCAACAAAGGATGCGTATTCCATATCAAGTACAGGTCCCTCTACTTTTAGCCCTCCAAGTGGATTAGGACGATCAAGGACAACAAATGGGATGTCATTTTCTTTTGCCGCCTCCATTGCATAGGCCATCGTGTAAATATATGTGTAGAAACGTGTTCCGACATCCTGGATATCAAAAAGTAATACATCAATGTTTTCTAGCATTTCAGGTGTAGGCTTTCGCGTTGGACCATAGAGACTGTAAACAGGAAGACCTGTTTTTTCATCTATATAAAAATCTACATATTGACCAGCCTGTGCATCGCCTCGTACGCCATGCTCTGGTCCATAAAGTGCTGTTAATTCTGTATCAGGATCATTGAAAAGCGTATCCACGATACTATTAAGCTCTTTATCGACTCCTGTAGGATTCGTAATCAAGCCCACTCGTTTGCCTTCAATAAGATGTTTTTCTTTTTCCAGAAGTACTTCTACTCCGAGCTTGAAGTGTTTTTCTTTTCCCTTCCCCTTCCAATGCCCATTATTATGGGCAAACACTGCACTTAGTGAAGATAGGACTAGTACGGTTGTTAAAAGTGTAACGATCCATTTTTTCAACGGTTTCCCCTCCCCTTATTCTAATAACTCAATCCATGGCCAAATTCATATAAAACGCCTTCTTCTAGGTCTGGAATGGTGACAGGTAGTTTTCCAGTTGGGTTATTTTCCCCGAAAATGGTAGCAGCTGTTGCTAAGAAGCTAGCTGGTCGAAAACCGTATTGTGTAAGGTAGGCATCTACCTCGTTATAGGCCATGATGTCATAAGGATTTCGGATTCCGATTGCAATCACTGGTGCTTCTGTTTCAGCAGAAAGCGTTTGTACCATTTGCATCTGAGCATGTTGTGGCGACCTTCCAGCAACATTAAAGGTACTTGTGCCGACTATGACTGCAGAAGCATCTCTTACCTCAGCAAGCTGAGCCTCGTTTAAGCGAAAGTCTGAGCCTACCTCAAGAATGGTAGCGTCCGCATGATAGGTTTTCACAGCGTTTGCTAAATCCTGAAGATTTGAACGCCCAACTACCACTATTTTTTGTTCTGCATTTACATTTAACGGTAATACTTCATTGTTTTTTACAAGGGTGATAGAGCGTTCTGCTGCTTCTTTTTCAACTTGTTTATGTTGTGCTGACCCTACAACCTCCTCTGCATTTTCAACTTTTTCGTCAATGGAAGTTGGATTTTCTTCTTTTATCACGCCGCGTTTTATTTTTAAAGAAAGAATTCTTTTTACAGAAGCTTCGATTCGCTCCTCTGATAATTCTTCTTCATCCACTGCATTCAATAGCCCTTGTCTGACTTCACTTAGCCCGACTGGCATGAGCACAATATCTGTTCCAGCCTGTACTGCGCGAATTGCTGCATCCACGGGTCCAAAATGTTCTGTAATGGCTCCCATATTCATGGCATCTGTTGTGATGACACCATCATAACCCATTTCATCGCGCATCAATTCTGTTAAAACTTTGTGAGACATGGTTGCTGGGATGGCAATTTCTTCACCAGTTTTCTTGGAAATGGCTTTGGTATCATCAATTTTTGGAAATGTGACGTGTGCAGTCATAATGGCATCAATTCCTGCTTCCATTCCCTTTTGGAAAGGGTAAAGTTCCACCTCCATCAAGCGTTCTTTGTCGTGAGGTACCTCAGGTAATCCAAGATGGGAATCTACTGCCGTATCCCCATGACCAGGGAAATGTTTGGCTGTTGCTGCAACACCTGTTGATTGAAGTCCTTTTGTGTATGCCACACCCATCTGGGCTACCAATTCTGGATCTTCTCCAAAGGACCTAACTCCGATTACCGGGTTATCTGGGTTGTTATTAACATCCATAACAGGGGCAAAGTTCATGTTGATTCCAAGAGCATATAATTCTTCACCAATCGCCCTTCCGACATGGTGAGCAATTTCGGGAGATCTAGTTGCGCCTAATGCCATGTTTCCAGGCATGTCTGTTCCAGATTGAAGGCGGGTGACGATACCACCCTCCTGGTCAATGGTCATCAGCAAGCCATACTTTTCAGCAGCTTCTTGATATTCGGCAACCAGGCGTGTTGTTTGTGCTGTTGTTACCACATTTTCTCGGAATAGAATAACTCCACCAAGATGATAGTCCTTCACTAGCTGTTCAATTTCTGGTAGCATTTCTGTCACGTTTTGGCCATTCCACTTCCGAAAGTCTGGCATTAGCATTTGGCCAATTTTCTCTTCTAGTGTCATATTTTTCAAAGCATGAGATACTAGGTCATATTTTTTACCCTTTTTCTTTATAATGGTTACTTTCGATTCTGGTTTACCCTTTTTGCGTTTCTCTTTACGCTCAGGTTTTACATGGATAGCGATTCTATCAGAAGATTTTTCATCCGATACGGTTACGTAAGTTCTGCCATTTTTACCAGTAAAGGTAACATTGCCTTCCTTATCAACTTTAGCTACTTTTTTATTTGAAGATTTCCATTTTAAGTTATGCACTGTAACCATAAAGTTTCCTTCTTTATATACATGAAGTGCTTTTAGCTGGAGCTTATCTCCTATGTCATCTACCTCAACTTGCGGGAGATTTTGATAGAGAACTAAATCTTTTACGTGATTAGTTGCTTGCGCGCTTTTCATTGGAATTCCTGAAAGTAGGAGGGTCAGGGTGAGAACGGTGAAACAAAAATTTTTTAAGGATTTGCTCATATATACTCTCCTTTATTAGTGGTTTCTTTTCGTCCATTCTTCACTAGTAAATTCTGTTTCATATTTACTACCATTACCTAGCACAAGACGAATATTTTTTACGTACCATCCACGGCCATTAACGGTAGCATCTGTTTTATACGTGAAACGAATAAATCTCGTATTCTCAGGTACTTGTAGTTTTTGTTTGGACCATTGTTCATCGTTTCCAGTGAAGGAATGAATAGTTGTCCAATTTTGTCCATCAGTAGAAAGTTGGACAAATCCGTAATCAGATTCGTTTTCAATATGGTGCCAGGTATCGAAACAAAGAGTTGCAGCTTGTTCTAGCTCAATTTCTGTAGTCAGTGCTCTTTCTAGATTATCTCCGTAACCGGCGAACCAGGCTTTTTTGCGCTGATCTATTTTTATTGGAATGGCATCGGCAACAAGCCGTGCAAAGGGTCTTCGTGCCACATTTGTTGATACCGTCTTCCTCGATGGGTGTACTCTGTTGGTTAACAAAATAGCGATTGTGTCGTTTTCTTGATTAACAACAATGGAAGTGCCCGTGTAACCAGTATGCCCAAGTGATCCTTCATTTGATAAGGCATCCATAAACCAGCCTTGATTCAGCTCCCAACCAAGTCCATGGTCATCACCTGGAAACTCTGGAATTCTATTTTCTGTTAACAGGTTTATTGTTTCAGGCTGTAAAATGCGTTGCTTCCCATAGCGTCCTTCTTTTATAAACATATGAGCAAGCTTAGCAAGGTCTTTTGCAGTTGAAAATACGCCTGCATGACCTGCAACCCCTTCAAGTGACCAGGCATTTTCATCATGCACTTCTCCCCAAACAAGCCCTCTGCCAACTGCTGGTTGGTACTCTGTTGCAGCAATCCGATGTTTCAATGAGGATGGAGGATTGTACATCGTGTCATGCATTCCAAGTGGTTCTGTCAAATGCTCTCGTATAAATTCATCAAGACGCTGTCCAGATAATCTCTCCACAAGCGTACCAAGTGTAATCATGTTTAAATCGCTGTATGTATAAGTGGTACCTGGTTGGTTTGCGAGTGGATGGGCAAGCACTCGTTGAATTCGGTCTTCTCTTGTTTTCCCCTGTGCATAAAGTGGAATCCACGCAGTAAATCCAGAAGTATGTGTCATCAGTTGCTCGATCGTGACATTTTCTTTACCATTGGCTGCAAATTCAGGCAAGTGCTCTGCAACTGGATCGTCTAATTGAAACAGTCCCTGCTCATATAGAACCATCGCTGCTGTTGTGGTGAAGACTTTACTAATAGATGCGAGATCAAAGATGGTGTCTTCTGTCATCGCAATAGGTTCTTCTGCTTCCGTGAATTGATTATCTTTATATCGGTAGGCATGGCCATATGCGTCATGCTTTACAATTTGACCGCTTCTGGCAACAAATGCTACCGCCCCAGGCATGACACCATCATTAATCAATCCTTCCATTAAAGGGTCAATCTCGTCCAAAGTACCCTGAAGCATTCCCGCACTTTTTGCTGAACCCCGTAGTAACACAGGTAAAGATGGGGCAGGATTGTTCCAAGTAAAAAAGGGATGCACCCTTTCTACTGAACTTTTGGCTGCAGCATTTGGAGTGATGTTCTTTCCTCCTTCCTGTGCGAAAATAGGAGCTTGAATGAGCGAGGTACATAAAACTGCGGCCAATGTAATGGATAGCGTTTTCTTTTTCATAATTCCTCCTTCATTTGGAAAGGCTTACATTCTATAAATCTAGTGTATGAGTTTAAACGTATAGATGTCTATACCACATAAGTCCTGTTAAGGTAGTATTTCCTCAGAAACCCACAGGACATTTTGACTATTTTGAATATTTAGTAGTTTTAATTATTAGGGTGTGGTTAAGGAGAATGTTGATCATTAGTTGTTTCCAGCTGTTGATTGCTGCAAAGGGGGAGATTCTTTTCGGGAATGAAGCGAAAGTCTTGTGAAGCTGAGGAATCATACAAATCGCTCCGCGGATGCGGAGTTATTTCCATAAATGAACAACTGTGTTTAACAGAGCTAATCATAAAAAAGAACCGTGAGCTCCCAGTTCTATTTTTTGACCCAAGTGTCATTATTGTTTTTTGTATATTTTTCTTTCACTGCACTCCATGCAACCTTGTGAGCTGTTTCCTCTTTATCATACTGTTCAGATGCTGAATTGAAAGCTTCTTTGTATATCTCTTGGGCATGTTTTGGCAGGTTGTCCTTCACGCCAACAGGTAAATCCTTCAAAGAATCGTAGGGCATGTAATAATCACTCCTTTTAACATTAGTTTTCCCACAATAACAACAACAAAAACTACCAACCATTCTTATAAAGGAGATTCGCAGAAAAAGAAGAATTATGTAGAGAGCAATTATTTCATCTATTAAAGTGAGGAACCGTCATCGATGCAAAAAATTCTACTACTCTTGCTTATTTTATTTTTACTAAATGCATGCTCCAAGAATACAGTCAATACAATAGATACCATATCAAAGCCTTCTGAGTCGATTGAGAAAGCAGAAGAGAAAATCATTATGGAAGCTTCCCGATTAGATATGACAGAATGGCTATTACCGAAAAAAAATTCACGTGTCCGTGGAGCCCATGTTTCACATGTGATGGTCCATTTTATCAATGATGCCCAGCGCTCACCAGAAGAGCCTTATGATCTTGATAAAATATATGGGCTTTTTGAAGAGTATGAAGTGTCCGCACATTACTTGATTGATAGAGAAGGAGAAATTTATTTATTAGTTCCAGAAGACCGTGCTGCCTTTCATGCCGGTAAGGGACATCTTTTAAACTATCAGGATTATCATTATGGACTTAATGATTATTCCATAGGCATTGAGTTATTAGCGGTTGGAACAAAAGAGGAAATGAGCCCTAATATACCTAGTGACGTGTATGACCAAATAGCACCTGCTGATATTGGATATACAGATGCTCAATATAAGACCTTGAATCTATTGCTTGATGATATTTTAAAGCGTAACCCTGGAATTAAAAAAGACAGAGAGCACATCATTGGGCATGATGAATATGCTCCTGTTAGAAAAAGTGATCCTGGCTCGCTTTTTGATTGGAGCAGAATTGGCCTATAAACCCTGTGCTTCACAAACGAGAATTTCGCGCTTAAATCTGCCTTTTTGCGTAAATCCACGATCCATGATGTGAAAGCCTGCCTGTACTATCTCCTCATCCATTTGCTCAACGGTAATAATGACTGCTTTTTGGGAAATGCGGCGGGCGTGCTGAATGATGGCAGCCTGCTCTTCCTTTGTGGCATGTGTAGCAATGTTATAGGGAAGGTCAATAATGGCTACATCAAATGTATCCTCTACATCTTGAATAGGTCCAAGGGTTACCCTTCCTTGAAAACCAAAATATGCGATATTTTCCCTTGCTCCAGTTGTTACTAAAGGATTAATGTCTCTTCCTTCTATATCAATTCCCATTGATAATGCCTCTACCAAAACGGTACCAATCCCGCAGCATGGATCGATAACACGAGTATCTTTTACAATTGGTACTGCAATATTTACAATCGTTCTAGCATCCTTGGTACTTAAAGCTGTGGAATATTCTCTTGGCTTTTTTACATGTTTTAGCCAAACGGCATCACTTTTTTGATAGTGGCCGAAATACCAACGTCCATCCATGGTGGCCATGCCAAACGTGTGATCAGGCTTATGTACGTCAGCTTCCCCTTCAATGACCCAGCCTACTTGTCTTTCAATTTCTCGCCGCTCTTGGTATTGTATGGATTCCGACTCTTTACGGTCATTGATTTTTGAAAAAATGACTTTGAAGGTTTTATCTTGCATATGAATGTTTTTGACTTGATTGATAATTTCTTGAAGGGTTTCTCCTTCATAAAGTATCTCAATTCGTTCTCTTATAAAGGGACTGCGGCTTGGATCAATTCCTACCTTGCTTTTTATGATTGGTTGTTCTGTAACCTGACCAAAAAGAGCTCTCATTTCCAAAAAACATAAGGAGTGCTCTTCTTTGCTATATCCTAACGTATAAACATATGAAGTTGACAATAGATTCATCCTTTTTTCTGCTAGTGTACTAATGAATGCTTGAAGGCGTAGATGACAGCTTGGGTACGATCTTGAACATCAAGCTTTGCTAGTATGTTGCTTACATGTACTTTCACTGTTTTTAAAGCTATGAAAAGTTCATCAGCAATTTCTTGATTTGTTTTGCCTTGCGTCATCAAAAGAAGAACTTCCATTTCTCTTGAGGTAAGTTCTTCATGGGGAAGAATTTCGCTCTTTCTGCGCATCCGTTGCATCATTTTTCCGGCTACCTCTGGTTCTAAAATTGACTGTCCCTTAAAGGTAGATCTGATGGCGTTTGCTATTTCGCTTGCCTTTGAGGTTTTCAGCATGTAGCTTGTGGCACCAGCTTCAAGTGCAGGATAAACTTTTTCGTCATCCAAAAAGCTTGTCACAATGATAATTTTTGCTTCTGGCCACGCCTCCATTATCCTTCTAGTTGCTTCAATTCCGTCCATTTCCTTCATCACTAGGTCCATAAGAATAATATCTGGTTTATGTTCTAGTGCCAAATCAATAGCGGGCAATCCATCATCTGCTTCTGCAATGACTTCGATATCAGGCTGAGCAGACAAGTAGGCTGTTACACCAATTCTAACCATTTCATGATCATCTACAAACAATACGCGTATCATTTTTATCCCTCCTCACTTGATATGATCGGCACTTTTACCTCAAGTCTTGTTCCTTCTTTTACGACACTCACTATTTTCAAAGTTCCGCCTAATTCCACCGCACGATCATGCATGTTTTGAATACCATAGGAGCCGACTTTAGCCTTTTCTACGTCAAACCCAATACCATCATCTACTATTCTAAGAATGATAAGGTTATCACGCTGAATAAGCAGAATCTCTACTTCCGTGGCCTTCGCATGCCTCAATGTATTAGAAAGCGTTTCTTGCAAAATCCGAAATAGATGGTCTTCAATTCCTTTATCTATAGGAAAATTCTCCAGTTTCCATTTAATATTCATCGGAACCTTTTGCATCAACTCAACGAGTAACTCCTCTGCTCCCTCCTGTAAAGTCTTCCCTTTTAATGCCACTGGGCGCAAGTGTAAAAGCAAAGCTCTCATTTCGAGCTGGGATTGCTGGATCATTTCCTCTACTAGGCGCAACTGTTTTGCTTCACTAGTATTAGTCTCTTCCTTTGATTCTGTTAATGCACTCATCAGCATTGATGCAGCAAAAAGCTGCTGACTCACCGAATCATGAAGTTCTCTTGCTAATCTGTTTCGCTCCTGAGACACAATTTCCTGTATTCTGTTCTCAAAATGCTCTGCTTTTTCTGTAGCGATTTTTTGTGAAATTTTCGTTTGCTCCTGAAAATAGCTGTGCAATCGCAAAACCTTATCTTCTAAGTGAGCGACTTCTTGAATATTGCTTCTTGGACTGTTCGGTAAATTTTTTCCTTGCTCGATGAAAGATAGCTCTTCTGAGAGAGCTGCAAGCTGCTTTTGCCAATAAAGTCCAGAGAATAATCCAGCCACAAGACCTATCCCGATACTTATCATTCCAGCAAATAAAATGAAAGGCAAATCGATTATCTTCTCATTCCATAAATCCTTTAAGCTAATCATTGGGAAGAAAAAAAAGAACAGTAAAACAACGACAAGAAAGCTTATGAAACCTAGTCCTATTGCAAACAAAACATGCCTTTGTAGAAGAGTCATATTCGCTTCACCTCTAAGCTTCCGACCATAACAGAGGTGACAATTTTCACTTTTTGGGTTGCATCCTTATAATCTTCTGTTTGAAAATGAATGGTTTGATTAAAAATACTTTTGTCTTCCATCTCAAGGATCACTAATGAACCAACCAAACCAGAATGCCTTACACTCAGTTCCACTTCATAAGGGATGTGAATTTGAATATTGCCCACCAAATTGCGAATATAAATAAGTGCTTCTCCTTTTGGAAGAACAGTATTACTTAGATCAATGACCGTATCACTTATGCCACATTGAATGTTGATATCGTCCCAAATATAGGAGGTATCTGGAGTGTTCTGTTTACCAATAAGCTTATTGGTAAACCATCTTTGCTCTTGTCTATGCACCACTTCTTTTGTTGCTTCTAATATAGTAGGTTCCAAGTAAACTGGCTGTTTCTTTGCCTGAAAAAATTTATATATAAAATATACAACGGTGGCTAGTAGGATAAATCTCATCGCCATCATGTTAAAAATCGTAACAATGAACGAAATCAACCCGATTAAAAATAAGGCTTTTCCGACTATCCCATTCCATTTTCTTTTCCCAAAGTACAATAGAATTCCAGAAAACAAAAAGGAAAAGATAAGGCCCGTATTGAAAAACAGCACTTCAATAAAAAAGAAGATACCTCCAACTAAAATAATAAAGCTTACATAATCAGACTTCATTCTATTCAACATGCACCTTATCCCTCCCTTACCACTTTGTTTTCTACATATCTAAAGGCTGTTTTCGCAAACTTTGTTGCTACTGCTTATAGTTAAGACACCCGTCATTAACGTTGCTGTCGTGCTCTTTTCGTGAAGAAAGATATAAATATATGGCAATTCTCCTTTACTTAATGAGTGGAAAAAGTCCTAGAGCCGACTTTTTATTAAGTTTTTAGCAACAATCTTTTAGAAAAGAGCCTATCTAAAAAGGCGTAATATGCACGCCTTTTTTAGAATAGCAGTTTTTATATTATTGGGAAAGAGAATGAGTCTTCTCTTCAGAAATAACCAAGTCTTTTTCTAATTTTGCTATTTTTTCATCAATGGTATGATGATGATAAGAAGTGTTCACCTGCTGCTCTAACCGCTCCAAATAGCTCTCCATTTCCTGAAATTTGCTAAAAGAATTTTCTACCTTGTTAGGGTTCACCACTTGGTTCATGCGATAAGTAGCTCGTGCAATGTTTTCCCTTCCCATCAATTCCAACCTTTTAATATACATATCCTTAAGGCGATGTTTCATTTCTTCATATTTATGCTCAAGGTTCACAAGATCATCGGTTACTTTTTCAAGAGATTGCTTTAGCTGATTAGCACGATCATTGTATTGCTGAAGCTCACGAGTCGCAAATTCATATAGCTCTCTTTCTCCAGCCTTTTCTGCAATTGCAGCCTGACTTTGCCTTTTTTCAGAAAGATTGGTTGCTAGACTCAACTCACGAACAAACTCTTCCTTTAAGAGATTCTGCCGCTCTACTAGTTTTTTTACCTTTTCTACCTCTTTTTCACAATCACGCAAATATTGATTTAACATAGCAATAGGATTCTTTTGCTCTTTTTTATCTAAAGCGTCATGAAAATCTGCCGTTATAGACTGTTTAATTCTTGAAAAGATATTGGTCATTTCCTTCTTCCTCTCTTTCATCTCATTTTTTTGCTGTTGTCGCAAACTTTGTTGCTGCTTCGTATCTTTATAAATCTCGTAAGCAACGTTGATGCTGTGCTCTTTTCATAGCGAGGTTTTTATACGTGTTGCTCTGATTGAAAAAAGTCTTAATGCCGACTTTTTCCTGTTAATAGAAACAACCTTTTAGAAAAGAGCTTATTTGTCTAATGATTTCCATTGGTTCTCAAAATTTGTGAAAGGATCGTTTGTTTCGATGATTTCTTCTCGTTCACTTCTGTTCCACTTTTTATAAACAACATACAGAATATACGCAGCTACAACAGCCAACAATGCCGGAACATTCGCAATGGAAAATGCAACGGCAATAAAGGCAATGATTCCCCATAAAATTTTAGTCCCGGTAGAATCTGTCCGGAAAAACTCTTTCACTGCGTAATAAGTAACCACTAAGCTTACTGCCAACCCAAGCAACGGGCCAATATTGGCAAGTAAGATAAAAAATGCAATGACACCTAACAATAACAGTCCAAATTTCTTCATTTGGCTTTCCTCCTTTCTATGCTTTTAGCTTACCTTCTTTATGTCATCGTTATAATGAGCCACAGCCATATTTTGTAATAAGACTTGAGGCTTACAGGGACTAGGTCAAACACAAAAAAGCTCACAAAAGGGCGAATCTCACCACCTTTTGTAAGCCTTATTGATTTCTTTCGTTAATTTATCGTGATAGCTCCGCTCGCAAATCCAGTAACAGCGGAAGCTAAACCTTCTGCATCTGAGGAATAGACTAATAATAATCTAGAGCCTGCCTCAATGTCCACGCTTACATCATTTAAAGTTGCCGCCCTAGTTTCTCCTGCTGTTAAGACTCCTACTAATGGCTCTCCCAAATCGACGCTAGCGGCGGTTTCCGTGAAATCGTTGCTTCCTGGAGGTGCAGCATAAATGGTTGCGGTTATCGTAACTGGCTCTACTAATGTAGCTCCTAAGCTTACACTAAAGAAACCACTAATACCAGTTATTGTAATATCACGCGGTAGAGGGAATGCAAAGTTTGATACTCCCCCACTATCGGAAATATTAATTGGCTCTCCAGCTACTACGTCTGCCGTTTCTGAGAATCCAAATCCTAATAATCCTACTGTGTTAATAGTATCACCAAGCACTGTAACCAATTCTACTGGTCCACCAGAAGCATAAGGAATGATAGCACTTGTTCCATCTAAACCATCTGTTCCATCTACTCCATCTGCCCCTGCTGGTCCTTGGGCTCCCTGAGGTCCTTGCGCTCCATCCGCTCCGTCTGCTCCAGTTGGACCTTGTGGACCAACCTCACCCTGTGGTCCTTGGGGTCCTACTTCACCTTGAGGACCTTGTGGCCCTTGAGGACCTACTGTTCCTCCTCCACTGCCATCAGAAGTACTTGTGCAGGTAATATTTATCGTTGTGGGCAAATTGCGTTTATTATAACATTCTGAGTAAAAACCCATTTATACTCCTCCTTTTAATTTCCCAAAATTACTTTATCATAGTACTCAGACAACGATGATTTGGAAGCTTATTTACAAAATTTTCAATTTTATGTAAAGATAATCAATTCAATTAGGAATATCTTCCCTTGTATTAATGGAGAAATATTGATAGAATATTCCGAAAGAATAACTGTAACATGCAACACCTTCTTTCTTTTTTACCTGTAAAAAAAATGATTAGGAGGCGTTTTGTATGCAAAAAGAAAAGCTAGTTCATTTAATTCCCTACAGATTGGACAACCAATTATTTGAAACTCATCAAATTCCAGAAGGCATTGAGTTAATCCAAGCACCTTCCCTTTGGCAGCAAGGCTACAAAGGAAAGGACATGGTCATTGCTGTTATAGATACTGGTTGTGATACCAAACATCCAGATCTCCATGGAAGAATTTTAGAAGGCAAGAACTTCACAGATGATGATAATGGAGCCGAGGACAACATCACAGATTATAATGGTCATGGTACGCACGTTGCCGGAACAATCGCAGCAATCAATCCAGCATCCGGAGTCGTAGGTGTAGCCCCTGAAGCAAAGCTAATAATTTTAAAAGCGTTAGGTGGAAAAAATGGCTCTGGAGAATACGAATGGATTGTAAATGCTATAAATTACGCCGTTTCTAAGAATGTCGACATTATTTCTATGTCCCTTGGTGGACCTCTTGATGTTAGCGAGCTTCATGATGCAATAAAAGCTGCCGTAAACCAAAACATTCTTGTTGTATGTGCTGCGGGCAATGAAGGAGACGGAAATCATCATACAGATGAATTTTCCTATCCAGCCGCTTACACAGAAGTCATATCCGTTGGGTCAATTAGTCTTCAACGAAAATCCTCTTATTTTACCAACTCTAATAATGAAATTGACCTTGTAGCACCAGGTGAACGAATTATTTCAACGATTCCAGATGGCCGATATGCCGTTTATAGTGGAACATCTATGTCCGCTCCACATGTAGCTGGGGCACTCGCCTTAATTAAATCCGTCACAGAAAAAGAATTCTCAAGAGTTTTATCAGAGCCAGAGCTTTATGCACAGCTCATAAAAAGAACCATACCACTTGGATATCCAAAATCACTGGAGGGCAATGGCCTTGTTTATTTAACCGCTCCAGATCTCCTTGCAGATTATTTAAGGCAAAAAAATATTGCCGAATCAATAGGTGTTTAAAGAAATTACCTAACAGACGCAAAAAAAAATCCCCCGTTTCCTCTAATCGGGGGATTTGTTCGTCCATTCATATGTTTTACCAAGTGCAAGTAATATCGTTCCAATCGTTTGAATCCAGCTACCTACTGCAACGATTACATCTGGATTAGACATGAAAATAGTATCGTCTATTTTCAATCTCCTGCTATCTCCAAGTGCCTGCAGAGAATTTCCTATTGCTTGTAAATAAAATCCAACTACCTCATATGCTTCTTCTACACTTTCTAAGGCTGTCACCGCTCCTAAAGCCTGTAGTAAATTTCCCGTAATAAACAACTTTATTTCTGTAACTTCGCTAACATCCTTTATATAGGCAGTTGTCACCGTGAGATTACCCGTAGCCTGTATAATCCCTCCATAGCTACCAAAATCCCAATCTTCTTGACTGTCAACTTCTAGTCCATTTCCAGTCGCTTGAAGGACATTACCAACTAATCCGAAATCTCTTTCCAGTTCTTCTTGTTCCACTAAGGAGGGAGTACTTCCTACTGCAGCCAAAATGGTTCCGAGTGCTTGCACCCATGAACCTACTAAGCTTTTTCCCACATCCTCCTCTTTCTTCATGTTTAAACCACCATTTCCAATTATTGAATGACTATATAAGGTCTCATCATTTCATAGTCCTCATGCTCTAGCATATGACAATGCCACACATAAAGTCCTGTGTATGGGCCAAAACGCATGATGATTCTTGTGACTTCACTGGGATTTGCGCGAACCGTATCCTTTCTGCCCTGTTCTTGCGGTTCTGGTGGCATGCTCGGTCCTAAATATTCCACAACTCTATCCTTGTTAAACTTATCCACGTTGAATTCCCTGCGATCTAAAATTTGAAAATCAATTAAATGAATGTGAATGGGATGGGTA
Organism: Bacillus sp. THAF10; assembly: GCF_009363695.1. NCBI lineage: Bacteria > Bacillati > Bacillota > Bacilli > Caryophanales > Bacillaceae > Bacillus > Bacillus sp. THAF10. The sequence goes on from NZ_CP045403.1 coordinate 3,220,675, forward strand.
TCTGGTGTTAGGTTAATAAGGTACCAAATTTCTATTGTTCCGAGTCTTGGTTTTTCCGATATGGGGGCATCCCAGTTTTTATTATCTAACAGCATGATTTCTCTTCCGTATTTATCTAGCAGGTGATCTAAAGTTAAATGGCGATATTTAATTGCTTGAGATACTAAAAGCTTTGGAATCTCCTCTAAATAGGAAGGAATTACATTTGTATCAATGAAATGTAATCGTTTTGTTACTTTAAATTTCATTACCTCATACACTTCGTTTGCCAGATCACCTTCTGGAAATGGGGCAGGAGCATCATTCGTCATAAATACCTCATATCCTTCTAGATTTGTAAAATCTATGATCATATCTGCCCTTTCTGCAGGGGCGAGCGTAATTTCCTTAATGCCTATTGGGTGTTCCAACAGACCTCTATCTGTTCCAATTTGATACATAAGTTGCCCTCTGTTTAACTTGAGCGTATAAAATCTGCTGTTTGAACCATTTACGATTCGAAAGCGATACTTTCGAGGTTCTACCTCCATGTAAGGCCACGCCTTCCCATTTACCACAATCGTATCGCCGAAAAATTCCGGAACCACCGATGTTTCAAGCTCTGGCACTGGGTTTTCTGGTTGAGTTGGATAATATAAAGAACCATCTTTATGAAAGGTTCTATCCTGTAATAATAACGGTACGTCATATTTACCTGAAGGCAAATTCAACTCTTGCTCTTGTTTATTTGTAACAATAAATATCCCCGCTAAGCCAGCATAGATATTAAGTCTTGTAATTCCGATAGCATGATCGTGATACCAGAGAGTGCAAGCATTCATGTAATTATCATATTGATAGATTTCCTTTACAAACTTCTTTCCAACTACTTGAAATCCATTCGTAAACCAAGCATCGGGATATCCGTCACTTTCTGCCTCCACCACGGCTCCATGTACATGTACTACCGTTCTGACTTCCGGTACGTCATGATGCGCTCCATGTACCGTAAAATCAACAGGCAATAAATGCTTGCTTGGCAAGTCATTTTTCCACTTAATATACACCCTTTCTCCACTTTCTACTTGTATAGTTGGCCCAGGAAACATTCCTTCATATCCCCAGACTGTAGTGTTGGGAAGTTCACTGTGAATGGAAACTTGGCATTCTTTCATTGAAACCTCATAATAAGTGAAATCTGAACCCTTCTTGATAGGCTTTAAAACAGGTGGAATAGGAAGTGCATCAATATATTTTGGTAAACGCTCCGCTCGGTCTTTTTTTATGATTTTTGGCACCTTTATCCCTCCTTCGGTTACTCTTTAATTCAACATATTCTTCATGAAAAGAAAAAATCCGAAAAAAAGGGTTTTTGAAAAAAGAAAGATGGTGGGACAAAACTTAAAAACACAAACAAAAAGACGAACAATATTAATGCCGGCATTAAATACCGCTATTGATTTCCGTTCAAGACTTCGCTTTCCGCGGGTGACCCGTGAGCCTCCTCTGCTTCGCCTGCGGGGTCTCACATTGGCCAATCTTTAAGCAGGAGTCTACGTCTTGCACTCCAATCAACCGCTGGTGTCATCTAAGAAGTAAAAGCATATTGTAATACTAAAAAAACCGAACTGATTGGATCATACTCCAATCAGTTCGGTTTTTATTTAGGCTAAAACACTTTTGTCCCAGCCTCTTTTCTTAATTCACATATGATGTTTTTTTCAGGTAATTATCAAATACCATATTACCAAATGGAATAAATGCGACAATGACAGCACAGGTTGCCCATTTGAAAGACCATCTAATTTTCAAGGTAATGTAGCCTACAAACAAGATATATGCGATGAATAAGAAGCCATGTAATGCTCCTACTATACTTACAGCCATGGGTATATCAAATCCATATTTCAAGGGCATTGCAATAAAAAGAAGGACTAAAAGTGAGCCACCTTCGACTAAACCAATCATTCTAAAACGGTCCATTGCGGATTTTGTCATGATACCATCTGCCTTTCCCTATAATTAGCCTTTATCTTAGCTACATTATAAAGGAATGCTTGCACCTAGATAGTCATCATATCTGACAATCCTGTGAAACCTATTCTTCCATTTCAAGTGCCTGAATACCTGCTGTAAGGTATTGTTGAAATTTATTTTCTATGTCCGTATCCAGCATCCCTGCCATGCAAACACATAACTTCTTGTAATTATAGGTAATTAAATTTGATCCCACTCCTCTACTCACTAACACACTTTTCAACCACAGAGTGTAGTCGATAAAGGAATCGATATCATTAAGTTTATACGCTGTATGTAAATAAAGGAAATGATAAAAGTTATCTTCAATTGTTTTTGCTTTCCCTTTTTCTCCAAATTTTTCATCTAAAAATGGGAATTCCTCATACATTTCTTTTACTGCACGTTCCACAATGGGTGCTACTTCTATGTCCCCTATATCTGCTTTTATTTTCTGGACATTGGGGGTTAAGAGTAAATGCGTCAATTTGCCACCACCTTAAATTTCGTAATGGTTGGAATGATGGCAGCCAGCTCTTTATCTGGGTACTTTTTCTCCAAATCATGGATTTGCTTATATTCATCACTGCTAACCCAGCGAATAAAGTCTTCTTTAGAATCCCATTCCATAAAGACAGTAAGCTCTCCTTGTTTTTTTTCATTTTGAAGTAACAAAAAGCGTTGAAAGCCTTGTGCCTTATCCACCAATTTAGAACGGTTATGATAAATCCCGATGACCTCTTCTGCCTTTTCGGGAGGCACAACAAATGTAGAGTGCACGATATACATAATGAAAATCCCCCTTTTTTGTCTAAGCAAGCAGGTCCTGTACCTCATTTATTTTCAGCTTCGAAATATGAGCATATTTATCATGATTATGAAAATAGGCAAAATACGTCTCGTTTTTCGGTGTAATATGAGAGAGTTTTTTGAGATTAACAACATAAGAACGATGGGTACGATAGAAACTTTCATTGAGTTGTTGATGAATTTCACTAATATTTTCGTAGGTTTCAATCGTTTTTTTATCCGTATAAATAATACACTTTTTCCCTGATTTTTCTATAAAAATAATATCGTCAAACGGAATATAAAAGGTGCTGCTATTGGATCGCACTGTTAATCTTTTTTCTGTAACCTTCATATCCTCATTATCTGTTCGTTCAATATGTGATTTTGCCTTCTCTAATGCTTGAAATAATCGAAATTTCTCCAACGGCTTTAAAATATAATCAACAGCTGAGATCGAGAAAGCTTCCACAGCAAACTCTTCGTAGCCTGTAACAAAAATTACAGATAAATGTGGCTGGAAATGCAAGCATTCCTTTATCGCTTCCATCCCATTCTTTTTAGGCATTTGAATGTCCGCAATTAATACATCTACCTTATTTTTCATTACTCTGTCTACTAGTTCTTCTCCATTGTTACATACATCGAGAATACGATAATCGTCCAATTCCCCAATAAAAGACGATATGATCTCAAGTGAATCCTGATTATCATCCACAATTAATACATTAATTGGCTTCACTTAAAGGTAGCTCCTTTCCTTCAGAAGTGGAAACAGGCACCTTAACCCAAAAGGTACTCCCCTCTCCTTGCTTACTATATACACCCAATGTCCCATTCATCTCTTGTACGTTTTGTTTTACAAGCGTCAGTCCTATCCCTGTTCCTTCTATCTCATTCTCCTTAGATAAAACTCGGAAGAATGGCTCAAATATACTTTCGAGATACGTATCGGGAATTCCTACTCCAGTATCTTTAACAAATATAGCCAAATCCCTGCCGTCTACTCGCCAATAAACACTTATTTGGCCACCTATTACATTGTATTTGATGGCATTGATTAATAAATTTTCCAACACCTGTCGAAAACGGATGGAATCAATTTCAATCTCGATGTCTTGTGCACTCTTTTCAATCTCTAAAGACAGATGCTTTTCTTTTGCGAGCTCTTGATTCGTTTGGAAGCATTCGTCAACCACCTTTCTAATGTTGACTAAATACTTTTTGCTTTTATTATCAAGTGATGAATTGTCCATTCGAACTAATTCCAAAATATTATTTATCAGCTTTAACAGTTGTTTACTAGAAGCTCCTATTTTTTTCATCTTTATTCTTTGCTTAGCTGTTAAAGGGTCTTCCTTGTCATCAAGTAAAATTTGCACAAATCCCATGACAGAATTTAATGGCGTTCTAATCTCATGACTAAGCATCGCTAGGAAGTTCGATTTTGTTTTACTTTGTTTTTCTGCTTTTTCTTTCTTGGCGATAAGCAATTCTTCTTTATTTTTGCGATTTCTCTCTTCCGTTATATCAAATATAAGTAGAATATAATGCTGGTTTTCATTTGGAAAAATAAAGCATCTCAGCCACTGATTTAGTTGTTGGCATATTTGTACATCCTTTTGGATAAACGTTTTTGTTTCTATAACAGAAAAAATGTCGGGAAGAATAGATTGATATAATTGGGAATGAAAAATATCCTGAAGGTGTTTTTCATTTCCTAATTCTCCAGATACCTTCAGCATTTCTTCCGCCCCAGCATTAATGGAACTGACTTTTAAGTCGGAATGAAAGAAAATGACGGCCTTATTCAAGGTAGAAGGGAGAAGTTCATCATAGATTAAGGTGGATACATCATTTATTCCGATAATTTTTCAGCTCCTTCTCCATGATTTATTATGGCAGCATGGTAACATATTAAAACTTGTATTACTTGCATTATAGCCTTTATAATAAAATATTTAAAATTTCATTAGTCCTATTTTGTATGTATCCTAGATTATTTTACATCTAAATACTATTGAGCAACCACCTTCATAAGCGCTTTTCGCATATCATTTTCCCATCAAACAAACCTAAAATCACTTATTTCAAAGGCATTTTCCTGCATATTACTTATCATGATGAAATTCTCAAATCTCTTTAATAGAATAGTATTTTTTCGTGAATGAGTGACAATATTTACCTAAAAAAGAGAAAAGCTACTAACTTTTCTCTTCATCTATTAATTGGAGTAGAAAGTGCTTATAAACAATAGCTCCAAACCCCAAATACTCTAAATAAGGATCAATCTCCCATTTTAGAAGATTGTATACCGCAACCATTTTCCTCATCTCCTTTTCATTTGCTTGCTAGTATCGATCTGCTGGTTAACCAATCGTCCATATAAGATGGTAGCTGGCCATTTTCAACGGTAGCCGCTGTATGTCCTCCTTTAAGTACATGAACATGTTTGTCTTTGCTTGCAACTTTATCCATAATGGGCATCATTTGGTGCAGTGGAACAAGACGGTCATTTTCTGTTCCCACAACCAAAAGGTTTGCTGTAATATTCGATAGTTTAGCCTTTTTGCTCTGGATGGAAAAGCTTCCCTTTATCAACTTATTTTCTAAAGTGAAATCCTCCATCATTTGCTTGGCAACCCCACTTGTCATTGGGATATGCCCCTCTGTCCACGTGTGAAACCTGATCCATTTTTCTACATAATCTCGATCATGAGCTTTCAGTAACAAAGAAATATATGGAGTAAAATAAACAGGTGTGGTAACTAATCTCACACCGGCTTTTACATAGGAGGAAGGAATAATACCGAGCTCCTCCATATACGCAAAAGAAGCAGTCCCTTCTTTCCTTAATCTCATGACCCACTTATCAAAATATGGTGACTTACTAAAGTCAATTGGTGTGACTAAAAGAATAAGGTTTTTAATAGCTTTGGGATGGATGGAGGCATAGATGGCAGCTAGTGTCCCTCCGAGGCAATAGCCTATCATCGTTAGTTCTTCCACTCTTGCATGCTGAAGCGTTTTTTGAACCGCTTGGTGAATGTAGGAGGAAACGTAGTCACTCAACGTCATCTGTTGATCTTCAAGACTAGGCTTGCCAAAATCAATTAAATATACGTCAAAACCATTCTTAACAAGTGCCTCTATGGTACTTTTTCCTGGTAATAGATCTAAAATAAACGGTTGATTGATTAAGGAGTAAGTGATAAACACAGGAGTTTTGAATTTCTTAGTGGAGGAAGGGTAGTACCAGAGTGTTGCCTTATTCTTTTTCCAAACTGCTTTTCTAAGAGTGACACCATCCTTGAAAGGTGTATCATTATATTGACTCATTTGTGCCTTCCAAGCATTCAAGTCACGAGTCATAAACTTTCACATCTTTAAGACGTTTAAGCTCTTCCTCAAGTCCTGGAATATTGGAAACAATCGCAGCTTTATACTTAGCATTTTCAATTAAAATTGTAGAAGTGCTAGAGGAACAATTTTGTTTTTTGCTTGGCAGACTTTTATTTTGGTTGATCATTTTTTCCTCTAACTTGTCTATCTTTTCTTCAATTTGAATAAGAAGTTTTGCTAAATTGGCAACGTCATTTTTTGTTGGAAAATTATATTGAAGGGAAAGCACCTCTACTTGTTCTCTTATTGATCTGAGTTTTTCCGCATTTTTTTCACTTTTCTTCCCTAAAATGCGGTAAATCATTTCGTTATTCAAACTGTTTTTTATGGTTTCATTTAAATCATTTTCTACACGTAAGGCTTGAACTTTTAGCCTTTTCTGCACTTCTTTCTTCATGTGTGAATCACCCTTTCATTTTATAAAAACTTTTTTCGTATACTTTGTTACTCCTGCGTAAATAAAGCACATTGTTAACAAAAGTCGCTGTTGTGCTCTTTTCGTAGAGAAATACATTTTCTTAGGTTTTAAATTAACGATGTCATTCCGCCGTCCACAACGAGAATGTGACCGATGCAATAATTAGATGCCTCGGAAGCGAGAAATACTGCTGCACCCTTTAGATCATCTTCTGTACCGAAACGTTTTGCGGGAATTTGCTCTTTAATAAATGGCGAAGAATGTTCGAGGATTCCTTGGGTAATTTTTGTAGGAAACAAGCCTGGGGCAATAGCATTTACTTGAATATTATTAGGAGCAAGCTTCACTCCAAGATCTTTTGTAAACGTAATGACTCCACCTTTACTCGTATTGTAGGCGATTGTATCCATCAGCTTTGGATCTGTTCCACCCATCCCAGTCACAGAGGCAATGTTAATGATTTTCCCATAACCTTGTTTCATCATCACCCTTGCTGCTCTTTGGCTAAAGAGAAATAATCCTCTTAAATTTACATTCATCACTTTATCCCATTTATCTGCAGGTAAATCAAGGGTGGGAGCCATCCAAGAGGTTCCGCTATTATTGACAAGAATATCAATACTTCCGAAATGTTTTACTGTCTCATCAATGACAAATTGGATATCTTCTTCTTTTGTAACATCACAGGGAAATGCTTTCGATTGAACTCCTTTTTCTATCAATGTTTCAGATACTTTCTCACAAGAAGCAATATCTCTTGAACATACCACTACATTTGCTCCAGCTTCAGCTAATCCGTGTGCTATCTGCGCTCCGAGTCCTTTTCCGCCTCCTGTCACGATCGCCGTTTTATTAGCCAAGCTAAATAAATCCTTTCCTCCCATAGTAAACCTCCTCTTTTTTTCATTTGCATTTTTTTTAATAAGTATGTTGAATAATAAATCTCTCAGAATTTAATAGATTCTATATAGTATAGTAGAGTCGCTTCTAAGGTGTGTGTAAATTGATGAAATGGTGGAAGTGGAGTTTTTAGACAACACTCTTTTCTAAAAGATTGTTGCCTTTTACTAAGAAAAAGTCGGCTTTAAGACTTTTTAAAGAAAAAGTCGGCTCTAAGACTTTTCCAAGAGAAAAGTCGGCTTTAAAGACTCTTAGCAATTATTATGTGAGGAAAAAAAACTTCCTTCACGAAAGGAGCACGACAGCAACGTTGATTATGGGTGTTTTTCCTGTATGCAGTAGCAAAAAATGTAGCGAAAACAGCATTAGACAAAAAAAAAGAACCCTCCAAAATGGAGAGTTCTTTTGTGCGTTCAAATTACTTTTGAACGTTAGCAGCTTGTGGTCCACGAGCTCCTTGCTCAACTTCAAAAGTTACAGTTTGACCTTCTTCTAAAGTTTTGAAACCGTCGCCTTGGATAGCAGAGAAGTGTACGAATACATCGTCTTGACCGTCTACTTCGATGAATCCGAATCCTTTTTCAGCGTTGAACCATTTTACTTTACCTTCTAACATTGTGTTTCCTCCTATAGTGGATAATTGCCATCCACAGAAAATTACCATTCTTGCTCTGCATAACCTTACAGACGAAATAGAACTTTAAAAGTTGATTTCTTCTTTCAGTTTTATCGAACAAAAACAATTAGCTTAATCATAGTCCTTATGCGAACAAAAATCAAGTTTATTTTACTGTTTCTACTAAATACCAAATAATTCGACAGAAAAAGATAACATTCTCCAATGTTATTGGAAAATATTTTTTAGGTGTTCTCTGTTCTTTACCTTTTCTTTTTCGGAAAGATTTTGTAAGATAATTAAATATCAACTTAGAGAAAACATTTGTATTTTTAGGGAGGACATCATGAGGAGATTTGGACTTTTACCAAGAATTATTGTCGCCATTCTATTAGGTGTACTTATTGGGAGCTATGCACCAGAATGGTTTGTAAAAATATTTGTTACATTCAGTGGATTATTCGGGAACTTCTTAGGCTTTGCCATCCCACTCATTATCATTGCTTTTATTGCTCCAGGTATTGGAGAAATAGGGAAAGGAGCAGGGAAGTTTCTTAGTCTAACTGCCGCTCTTGCCTATCTTTCCACTATTGCTGCAGGAGTCTTGGCATATTTAGCAGCAAGTTCTTTGTATCCTTACCTTTTAAAAGGTGCCAGCTTAGCAGGAGAAATGGAAAACCCTGAGGAGGCCCTATTAAAACCATTTTTGGATTTAGAGATTCCTGCGCCATTTGAAGTGATGACAGCTTTGATCATTGCTTTTGTGCTAGGATTAGGAATTTCAGCTATTAAAGGCAATGCATTGCAAAACAATATGATTGAATTTAGAAGCATTATTGAATTGGTTATCTCTAAAGTAATTATCCCATTGCTTCCTATTCATATCCTTGGAATATTTTCAAATATGACCTATGGTGGCCAGGTTCAAACCATCATCAGCGTATTTGCCAAAGTATTTGTGTTGATTATCCTGTTGCACTGGACTATGCTATTGCTTCAATATTCTATAAGTGGTGCCATGTCAAAAAAGAATCCTTTTGCGATGCTGAAAACGATGATGACCGCATACTTTACTGCACTTGGTACCCAATCATCAGCATCCACCATTCCAGTAACTTTACGGCGCACAAAAAATATGGGTGTGAGAGAAAAAACAGCTGACTTTACTGTGCCGTTACTGGCAAATATTCACCTTTCCGGTAGCACCATCACCATTGTATCGTGTGCGATGGCTATCATGTTCATTAACGGAATGGATTATTCCTTTTTGACGGTGTTGCCTTTTGTGATGATGCTTGGTGTTACCATGATTGCTGCTCCAGGTGTACCAGGTGGCGCTGTCATGGCGGCTATCGGCTTGCTACAAACGATGCTTGGCTTTGATTCTACTATGGTTTCATTAATGATTGCCCTTTACCTTGCTCAAGACAGCTTTGGTACTGCGTGTAACGTAACGGGAGATGGCGCCATTGCTAATGCAGTGGATACATTCACATCTTCTAAATAAACAAACCAGGTGGTCTGCGACATGCAGATTCACCTGGTTTGTTTTACTTTCCAGAACTTAATTTTGAGTATCCAAATTGTTCTAAAAACTCGTTGTAGGCCTCAATTTTCCCTTCCATAACGAGATAGTCTGACTCTCCAGGCGTTAGGCCTTCCTTTTCCTTGTAATATTCTTTTATTCTCGATTCTACATAAGAAATAATCGCGGTTTCATTAAAGGATGTCATCATAATCACCTCATCTAATTGATAGAATATGAATACCCTTATTACAAAACCTAAAACGGTCAGAAGCACATTTGAGATTTTCAAATGTGCTCTGTTCAAAAGAGATAGCCTTCTACTCTAATTCTTCTAGATCAGCTATGGATACTTGTGTTCTTTCCTCACCTGGGCCACGAAGATGCACGGTTGCAGTTGCTCCATCTTCACTGATGGAATCAATCCACACTTTTGTTCCTTGAAAGGTTACCTCCGTTATCGCTTTTGAGGATAATATTTGTCTTGCACGTCTTTCTTCCATCTTTGTCACTCCTGCTCTCATAAGTTTCCTGTTCATTTATCCACATTATTTTCCCTAAGATCCATCATCTTTATGCCTCTAAGTTTAATCTCTCCTACTTCTTGTCAAGAATAGAGGGTAGAGGTGAATCGGATGAAACTGAGCAAAGAGGAAAAAGAACAGTTAAGTGAAGCCATTGATAAAATGAATGAGAGCCTGGACGTGTTTATTGAGTACTACAATGAATCAGAGGACGATACCCCGATCATTTCCTTTGATGAGGAAGTCTTATCCTTATTAGAAGCTGGAAAGGAAAAATACGGAACAGAAGCTTTTAGTCAAAGAATCAATACCATCATGAAAGAGGTACTCTCTTTCATTTCAAAAGAGGATAGCTGATGGAAAGAATAAAAGAACAGACTTCCTTAATTTTTAGGTTTATTCACTGGCCTCTAATTGCCAGAATCCTCATCATTATCTTTGTGATAAATATTACGTTTGGTGCGCTCATTCGTTATATTGAACCTGAAGAGTTCCCAACATTATTTGATGGTGTTTGGTGGGCACTTGTGACAACGGCCACGTTAGGCTATGGAGATTATGTACCCGTTACGGTGACAGGGCGGTCTCTAGCAATTGTTTTAATTCTTTTTGGTACTGGGTTTGTTACCACCTATTTTGTCACATTAGCAGCAAGTGCCATAGCCACACAAAATGATTATTTGGAGGGCAAAGTGGATTATCGTGGATCAGAACATATAATCGTTGTTGGATGGAATGAAAGGGTAAGAGAAACACTCCGTCAAATTAATTTAATGAGCAAAAAACCATTATCTATTGTACTTATTGATCAAACACTCTCTAAAAATCCACTTCATGACGAAAATGTACATTTTATTAAAGGAAATCCAAGCTATGATCAGACGATGCTTGCCGCCAACATAAAACAGGCAGCATTTGTGCTGATTTCAGCAGACCAAAGTAAAGATGAAGTTCAAGCAGATATGAATTCGGTTTTAACTCTATTGACAGTGAAAGGCCTAAATCCAGATGTTTACACGATCATTGAAATTCTTACCTCCCATCAAGTGAAAAATGCCTGGCGAGCTTGCGCAAATGAAGTAATTCAAACAAACATGTTTACAAGCTATGTAATGATTAATAGCATGATGTCGAACGGCATGTCTGGGACACTTTTAAAAATGCTTGATCAACTTAAAGGCAGCAAGCTTAAATACCTAAATGTGGATAAAGGGCAAGTTGGAGATACGTTTGAAAAGGTTAGCAACCAAATGCTTCAAAAAAAGGTCTTGCTTATTGGCATAAAAAGAGGAGAGGACACTATGGTCAACCCTCCTTTATACACGTTAATCCAACATGATGATTGCTTACTGGTTATTAAGGATTAATCTCTTCCTAATACTGCTTCTAGTTCGTGCACTAGTGTGTGCCCAAGCTCAACAAATTCCTCAGGAAAAGATGCATCCGGATCTTCAGGCTCAGAAAATTGATTAAACGAAGCGGAGCCGTTACCAACATGTGCGTGATCATCTATCCCTATTTGATATTTATGGGAAAGTAGAAACGGCCTTCCTAGCTCGACAGTGGCACCTTGGGAATCCAATTGACCATCTACAGACTGAAAAGGAACTCTTAAGAATTGATAGCCCACTTCACTATCAATTTTGTAATCGAAATATCCGTGGTCATACTCCCAGTTTCCACCTATCGAATAACCTAGTGGCTTTAGTTCCTGCTCAAGTTTGTATAATTGAAACTCTGCGCCTTCTATTTTAGAAGGAATAGGAATCATGGCAATCCCTCCTTTTTTTATAGGAGTAGGTTGCCCTTAGCATAAATTTTCATTCAAAAAAAGAGTGCCCTTATGATGCATGAAGGCCATCTTTTTATTATTTGCTTTGTTATACTACGCTGTTGATTTCAGCAAATGGCATGGCTCCACGCGTAATGCAAGGCGATTTGTAAGCCTCCTCGGCTGTGCCTGTGAGGTCACAATTCTTTCGCTTCATTCCCGCGGGAGTCTCCGCCTTTGCTACCATCCACAGCTAGAAACTTCTTAAAATTCACAAGGAATTCTTTTTATTTTAAACGTTTTTCAAGCTCTGCTTTCACTTCTTCAAAGCCTGGTTTTCCAAGGAGGGCAAACATGTTTACTTTGTATGCTTCTACTCCTGGTTGATCAAATGGATTTACACCAAGAAGGTATCCGCTCATGGCACAAGCTTTTTCAAAGAAATAAACAAGATAGCCAAACGTGTATGCATCCATAGCTGGTATGTTCACAACTAGGTTTGGAACTCCTCCGTCAGTATGAGCAAGCATTGTTCCTTCATACGCCTTTGTATTTACAAAATCGACGGTTTCTCCTGCAAGGTAATTCAGACCATCCAAGTCACCTGCTTCTTCCTCTACCGACAATTCATGTCTTGGGGTGTCAACCTTGATAATGGTTTCAAAAAGATCTCGGCGTCCTTCTTGTACATATTGACCTAGGGAATGTAGGTCAGTTGAGAAGTTTGCAGAAGCAGGGAATATACCTTTTTGGTCTTTTCCTTCACTTTCTCCAAATAATTGCTTCCACCATTCAGAAAAGTATTGAAGCCCTGGCTCATAGTTGATGAGCATTTCGATGGTTTTTCCTTTGTTGTAGAGCACATTTCTTACTGCCGCATATTGATAAGCAGGGTTTTCTGCTAATTCAGAAGCGGAGAAATCCTGACTTGCCTCTGCCGCACCCTTCATCATGGCCTCAATGTCCACCCCGGAAACAGCGATTGGCAATAATCCAACAGCAGTTAACACAGAATACCTGCCACCTACATCATCAGGAATAATAAAGGATTCATACCCTTCTTCCGTTGCCAACGTTTTCAATGCACCGCGAGCTTTATCGGTCGTAGCATAGATTCGCTTACGAGCTTCTTCTTTTCCGTATTTTTCTTCTAAAATCTTACGGAAAATTCGGAATGCTAGTGCTGGTTCAGTCGTTGTGCCTGATTTAGAGATAACATTAATGGAGAAATCTTTTCCATCGAGAAGGTCCATTACATCTCTCATGTAGGTAGAACTAATATTGTTTCCAACAAAAATAACTTGAGGAGTTTTTCGCTGTTCTTTTGTTAATGCATTATAAAAAGAGTGATTGAGCATCTCAATGGCTGCTCTTGCTCCAAGGTAGGAGCCTCCAATACCAACCACAAGGAGCACATCAGAATCGTTTTTAATTTTTTCTGCACTTGACACAATTCTCGAAAATTCTTCTTTATCATACTCTGTCGGCAGATCTATCCAGCCCAAATAGTCATTGCCTGCACCTGTTTTTTCATGTAAGGAATGATGGGCTACTTTTACCGCATCACGAAGATATGTAATTTCATGCTCTCCAAAAAAGGAAAGAGCTTTACTATAATCAAAGCGAATATGTGTCATATTATTAACCTCCAAAACAATTTTACATGCCAATTTTCACTTTACAGAATCCCGCAAAAGAATTCAAGGTTGGTACTTCCTTGTAAGCGATTGCAATTAAATTTTTAATCCCTTGCATAACAAAACGGCTATACATCACGTATAACCGTTCGTTATGTCGGTTCCACTTCTTCTTTTTCTTTTTCTTTTTTCGCCACGACAATACGAATATATTCTCGTGGTTTAAAGGGTTGGACAATATCTATTCCATTTTGCTGGTTTGAACCAATCAACACAATGGAAGAATTATTATTGGAGTATTGCTCCATATTTTTTACCTTTTGCTCTGCATTTAACCACCATGCGCCTGCAAAGAGAGTAGAAAAAATAGACAACGCAACAGCTACTTTTCGTTTGACCATAACTACCACCACCTACCTATAGGGTGGCTAATAAATCTACATTTTATGCAGGTAAAAAAATTTTTTATGGAGCGATTTACCTAGTTTCTATCATATTTAATATAGTGGCCGAAATTGGTCCATGCTAACAATCTCCAAGGATGCAAGTGAAAATAATTTAGTATATAATTTGATTTAGTAATTTTTCTTTATAAATAATAATTCCTTTTTTACAAAACAAGGCAGTTACCGATTGGTTAAAATATGGTATTTAGCGTTGTTTTCTTATGTTTAAAGGGAATACTATTTTTTATAGAAGAAACAGAGGAGGTTTGTATCTTGTCACTGATTCATTTAGTGATTTTATCGCCATTATTAGTGGCGGTACTTGTGCCGTTTTTACATAAGTATTTTAAGAAAATACATACAGGGTGGTTTGTATTAGTATTACCACTTGTGTTGTTCATTTATTTCCTTCAATACTTAGGCACTACCATGAGTGGGGAAACTTACACAAGCTCAATGAAATGGATACCTTCCATTGGAATAGATTTTACAATCTATGTGGATGGTTTAGGCTTACTTTTTGCCTTATTAATAACTGGAATTGGAGCGTTGGTTGTCCTGTATTCCATTTATTATTTGTCGAAAGAAAAAGAAGCACTAAACACCTTTTATGTGTATTTGCTTATGTTCATGGGTGCCATGCTTGGAGTAGTTCTTTCTGATAATTTAATTGTGATGTACTCCTTCTGGGAATTAACAAGTATCTCTTCATTTTTACTTATCAGCTATTGGTATCACCGGGAAAAATCCCGATATGGTGCACTAAAATCAATGCTGATTACCGTTTTTGGTGGACTTGCTATGCTAGCTGGGATCATCCTGCTTTACATAATGACAGGCAGTTTCAGCATTCGTGAAATCATTGCCAATGTTGATGTGGTCACAAGCCATGAGTTATTCGTTCCAGCGCTTCTTTTGTTTTTGTTAGGAGCATTTACGAAATCTGCACAATTTCCGTTTCACATCTGGCTGCCCGATGCTATGGAAGCTCCGACACCTGTAAGTGCTTACCTTCACTCTGCAACGATGGTGAAGGCGGGTATTTACTTAGTAGCCAGAATGAGCCCAGTTTTTGCCGGGGCACCGGAATGGTTCTGGCTCGTATCAGGGTTTGGTATTGTCACGCTTTTTTGGGGGTCTTTTACCGCTGTAAAGCAAACCGATTTGAAATCAATCCTTGCCTTCTCAACGGTCAGTCAATTAGGTCTCATTATGTCCCTACTTGGTGTGGGAAGTGCAGCAGCATACTATGACTATATCGGAGAAAATGCCTATACGATTGCTACGCTTGCTGCTGTTTTTCATTTGATTAACCACGCAACCTTCAAAGGAAGTTTGTTTATGGTTGTTGGAATTGTGGATCATGAAACAGGAACAAGAGACATCAGAAAACTTGGCGGTCTAATGAATGTGATGCCCATTACTTTCTCTCTGGCGCTAATTGGAACATTTTCGATGGCAGGTTTGCCTCCATTCAACGGCTTTTTGAGCAAGGAAATGTTCTTTACTGGCATGTTAAAGGCCATCGATATTAGCGCATGGAACATGGATACATTTGGTATCATCTTTCCAGTTCTCGCTTGGGTTGCTAGTGTATTTACGTTTATATATAGTATGGTCTTGCTCTTTAAAACCTTTACAGGAAAACTCCAAGTGGAGAAATTGGATAAGGAACCCCATGAAGCACCCATTGGCATGCTCATACCGCCAATCATTCTTGCTTCCCTTGTGGTCATATTTGGTTTCTTTCCAATGCTACTTAAAGGAGTTATTGAGCCTGCTTTATACTCCATTCTTCCTTCCAATGTGCTTTCAGTTGAAGTGAAAATCTATCATTGGCACGGATTTAATACAGAATTGTTTATGACACTCGGTGTTGTTTTGTTCGGCGTCCTGCTTTATTTATCGGTGGCTAAATGGGGCAAGATTTATGAGTGGTTTCCACAAAAGCTCACCCTCAACAAATTGTATGATGGGGGATTAATTGGTCTAGAACGGGGATCAGCAGCTTTCACAAAATCGCATATGACAGGATTTATTCGAGATTATCTTGTGATGATTTTCGGATTTATGGTTGTGCTTTTAGGAGTTCTCTTATTTTCCACTGGTGCATTTGAAACAAACCTAACGAATGTTGCTCCAGTTGGACTCTACGAAGTCATCCTGGCATTGGTAATGGTCGCAGCTGCACTGACGACCTTGATTACAAAATCAAGACTAACTGCCATTATTTCACTTGGTGTCGTAGGTTATGCGATGAGCCTATTCTTTGTATTGTTCCGGGCACCAGACCTTGCTTTAACTCAATTGATTGTCGAAACTGTGTCAGTTGCGCTATTTTTGTTGTGCTTCTATCACTTGCCTGAGATTGCAAAAGAAATGAATCGACTTCGTTTTCGCCTAACCAACTTCATCATCTCTGTAAGTGTGGGACTGGTCGTTATTTTCATCGGACTTTCTGTTAATAGTTCTCGTCTGTTTGAATCCATTTCAGACTATTTTGAAGAAGCGTCCTATGCCGAAGCTGGCGGTAAGAATATGGTTAACGTCATTCTTGTTGATTTCCGTGGGCTTGATACCTTATTTGAAATCGCCGTGTTGACCATCGCTGCTTTTGGAATATTTGCGATGATAAAGCTGCGCCTTAACGATAAGAAAGGGGGCGTAAAAGGTGAAAGTTAATGACATGATTTTACAAACAGTAACCACTCTTTTATCTTTTATTATCCTGATCTTTTCGGTCTATCTGTTCTTCGCAGGACACTATACACCAGGAGGCGGGTTTATCGGTGGCTTGATGACCTCATCTGCTCTAGTACTTATTTTGCTTGCATTTGATCTCAAGACTTTTAAAAAGATTTTTCCAATCAATTTCTTAACCGTAGCTGCTACTGGTTTGCTAATATCTATTTTGACAGGTGTTGCAGCATTGTTCTTCGATGTTCCTTATCTTACTCACACCTTTGATTATGTGGAATTGCCTATTTTAGGAGAGACAGCCCTTACTTCCACACTCATTTTTGATTTAGGTGTGTATTTAGTTGTTGTCGGTGTTGCGATGACCATTATTCAAACGATAGGAGAGAGTGAATAATGGAAATTATTATGACGATCGTAGCTGGTGTGCTTATTGCAGCCGCCACCTACTTAATGCTATCCAAAAGTATTTTAAGAATTGTTGTTGGGACAGGATTACTTGCGCATGGTGCCCATTTATTGTTGTTAACAATGGGTGGATTAAAAAAAGGCGCAGCCCCATTGCTTGGGCAGAAGGCAGATTCTTATACGGACCCTCTTCCTCAAGCCTTGATTTTGACAGCTATTGTTATTAGCTTTGGGGTGACTTCCTTCTTCCTGGTCCTTGCCTATAGAGCATATCAGGAGCTGAAGACGGACAATATGGACAAATTAAGGGGAAATGAAAATCATGAATAACCTTGTAATAATGCCGATACTAATCCCTTTAATTACAGCTACCATTTTGTTATTGATCCCAAAGAGGACAAAGCTTCAAAAAGTGATTAGTATCATAAGTTTAACGTTGTCCACCACTGCTGCTTTTACGCTTGTTCATACCGTGTATACAAACGGCATACAAACGCTTGAGGTTGGTGGTTGGCGTCCTCCATTTGGAATTGTATTAGTAGCAGATATGCTATCATCCCTTCTGGTACTTACAGGAATTATTGTTAGCTTTGCCTGCATTCTATTTGCTTTTCGTTCCATTGGAGAAGCACGAGAAAAATATTACTTTTATGCTTTTACCCAATTCTTGATTACTGGGGTGATGGGGGCATTTTTGACAGGTGATATATTTAACCTGTTTGTCTTCTTTGAAGTGATGCTGATGTCATCCTATGTTCTGATTGTTATTGGAGGAACAAGAGCGCAGCTTAGAGAATCTCTGAAATATGTACTAGTTAATGTGATTTCATCCGGACTGTTCATTGTAGCACTGGCCTACCTTTATGGGTTGGTTGGGACATTGAGTATGGCTGACATTTCTCAAAAAATAGCGCAGGCTGGTCAAACAGAAATAGTAACAGTTGTTGCGATCCTATTCTTAATAGTATTTGGATTAAAGGGGGGAATCTTCCCACTGTATTTCTGGCTTCCAGGATCCTATCAAGCTCCTCCTTATGCAATTACAGCTCTTTTTGGAGCATTGTTGACGAAGGTTGGTGTGTATGCTATTTATCGTACCTTCACCTTAATTTTTTACCATGAACCTCACATTACTCACACGATCATTGCGGTTCTAGCTGGAATTACGATTCTCATTGGTGCTATTGGTGCTATTGCGTATTGGGATGTAAAGAAAATATTGATCTATAATATTGTCACGGCCATCGGTGTTATCGTTTATGGTATAGCAATTGCAACAGAAACAGGATACGCCGGGTCCATCTATTATTTGATTCATGACATGGTGATTAAAGGGGCACTATTCCTCCTTGCCGGCAGTATGTATACCATCACTGGCACAGATAATATTAAAAAAATGGGTGGACTAATAAAAAGACATCCACTTCTAGGCTGGTTATTTTTCACAGCGTGCCTTGCTCTCGCAGGTATTCCACCACTCAGCGGATTTGTCGGAAAAATTTTACTTGTACAAGGCGGACTGGACCAAGGACACTACCTATTTGTTGGGATTATGCTGTTTAGCAGTCTATTAGTACTCTACTCTGTCATGAAAATATTTATGAACTGCTTCTTTAGAGAGGAAGCAATTTCTGCAAAAGAAGAAAAAGGATCGACAAAAGGGCTTGTGTATCCATCGGTTATCCTGATTGCAATCTCTGCATTCCTTGGATTAGGTGCGGAGTTTGTCTACCCGTACGTTTATGAGGCAGCAGAAACGTTAAAGGACCCGTCCATCTATATCCAAGCAGTTTTAAAGGAGTAGTTACTCATGGCTTTTCAAATTTTATTAAATATCATTATTTCATTTAGTTGGATGTTTTTGAAAAACGAATGGACATTTGCTGACTTTTTTGTGGGTTATTTTTGGGGACTTGTTATCATCTTCGCAATGAAAAACTTCCTGCCAGGACGCTTTTATTTTGAACGAATCATCGCTGCAGGAAAGTTGCTTTTTCTGTTCCTCAAAGAATTATTATTAGCAAATGTCCAAGTGATTCGAGACATTCTTCGACCAAGGTTAGATATTGAACCTGGAATATTCGCTATGCCTACAGAGCTTAAGAGTGAATGGGAGATAACTTTGTTATCTTTACTCATCACTCTCACACCAGGAACGCTTGTTATGGATGTTTCCGATGACAAAAAAGTGTTGTACATTCATGCGATGAATATTACAGATGCTGATCAGGCCATATCAGATATCAAAAACACCTTTGAAAAAGCAATCATGGAGGTGACTCGATAGCATGTTTTCCAGCCCTTTAGAAACATTACTAACCATCAGTTTATTTATCATTTCTGTTGCCACACTTGGTCTTGTATATCGAGTAATTAAAGGACCATCTGTTCCTGACAGAGTGATGGCTCTGGACTCTATCGGCATCAACCTAATTGCCATCACTGCCATCATGTCCATCATGCTTAACACAGATGCATTTTTAGAAGTAATCCTACTTATCGGGGTTATTGCTTTCATCGGAACGGTTGCTTTTTCCAAGTTTCTTCAAAAAGGAGAGATAATCGAGTATGACAGAGACAATTAGTATTTTCATCGGTGTTATCGTCCTCCTAGGTGCTCTTCTAAGCTTAATAACGACATTTGGATTAATACGACTCCCTGATGTTTATTGTCGCAGTCATGCTGCTTCTAAGAGCGCCACACTAGGTGTATTATTTGTCCTAGTTGCAGCGTTATTGTATTTTTGGATTAAAGATGGCTTTTTTAGCGCGAGATTAGTGCTTGGTATCATCTTTGTGTTCATCACTTCCCCAGTGGCAGGTCATTTGATATCTAGGGCAGCTTACTATACAAATGTTCCTTTATGGGACAAAACCGTTCAGGACGATTTAAAAACAAAAAATAAGCAAAAAATAGTAAAAGAAATAAAAAACAGCTAACGGTAGCTTCCGTTAGCTGTTTTTTGTTACAAGGATGCTTTTAGAATCGAGACCACATCATCATAGGAAAGGGACTTGAAGTTTCCGACATTTCCTCTAGACATCACGTGTTCTGCCATTTTATCGATGTTTTTATCATCAATATCATAATCTGCAAGGCGCTCTGGTGCTCCTAGGCTAGACCAGAATTCCCTTAGCCTGCGTATTCCTTCAAGAGCCACTTCCCTATCAGATGAGCCATTGTCTTGAACACCAAAGACTCGGACAGCAAGCTGTTTAAAACGAGCAACATTTGTATCTAGTACATGCTCCATCCAGTGTGGGAAAAGAATGGCTAGTCCACCTGCATGGGGAATATCATAGATAGCTGAAACGGCATGCTCGATTCCATGAGTCGCCCAATCCCCTCTGTATCCCATCTGAAGCATACCGTTTAAGGCAATTGTTCCATTAAACAGCACTGTTTCTCTTAATTCGTAATTTTCCATGTCCTCTAAGAGCCTTGGTGCCGCGTCCATGACCGTTGTTAACACTCCTTCACACATACGATCTTGCAGCGGTGTATTACTGGAATTGTGAAAATATTGCTCCAGAACGTGCGACATCATATCCACCATTCCGTATACAGTATGATCTCTAGGAACAGAGAATGTGTTTACTGGGTCGAGAATAGAGAATTGTGGGAATGTTACTGGGCTACCCCAGCCATACTTTTCATTCGTTTCCCAATTCGTAATAACAGAACCTGCGTTCATCTCAGAACCTGTAGCAGCCAAGGTAAGCACGGTCCCAAAAGGCAATGCTTCTGTAGCAATATGTTTTCTTAAAACAATATCCCATACATCTCCATCGTATTTCGCGCCAGCAGCAATTGCTTTCGTACAGTCGATTACACTACCGCCTCCAACTGCGAGAATGAAATCTATATCATGATTAACACAAAGCTCTATCCCTTTTCTTACTGTTGATAATCTTGGATTTGGCTCGACACCACTTAATTCTGTAACAGTAGCATCTGCTTTATGTAATTGCTCCATCACTTCATCATAAAGCCCGTTTCGTTTAATACTGCCTCCACCATATACGAGCAGAATGTTCTTTCCATATTGTGCTACCTCTTCAGAAAGTGTTGCTACCTGTCCCTTACCAAAAATTAATTTTGTAGGATTATAAAAAGTAAAGTTCTCCATTAATACATACCTCCCTTTTGGATTGATTATGTATGATTTTTTTGCTGCATGCAAAGATTTAGCTTTACCTAAAAAATATCTTGTATACGAAATGCATAAAAATGTTTTTGTTACAAATTATATGAGGGACACACTATATTCTCAAGGAGGGTATGAAATGAGCACAATTCAACGTATTGCACTTGTATTAACTATTGTTGGAGCAATTAACTGGGGACTAATCGGATTTTTCCAATTTGATCTTGTTGCAGCTATATTTGGTGGCGAAAATGCTGCCCTCTCTCGTATCATTTATGGACTAGTAGGAATTGCAGGTTTAGTCAACCTCGGTTTATTGTTTGTACCAAATGAGCAGCACGAAAGAGAAGTAGAACCACGAACTACTAGGTAGGTTACAAAGATATCTAGCTTTTAATTGCAGCTAAAGGAGTAGACTTCAGCTGAGAAAGCGACAATCTTGAGACACAGCAGTCAAAGCCAAGGAGGCTCAAGATTGTCGCCTCACTGAAAGCTTACCCTTTTTTGGAAATCAACTGCGCAATTAAAAAGTCAAAAAAAAAGCACCGCCATCACAAGCGGTGCTTTTTCCCATTACTTTTTAATCAAATCTTCTCTTTTGGACTGTTCAATCCACTCTTCTAACTTGTCTTTTAACGTGTTGAAGCCTTGTGGAGAATCATCTTGTTGTTGCTTAACAACTGTAGCTTGACGCTTTTTAGGTTTTTTTGCAACTGGAGCCTCAGCAGGAGCCTCTTGTGTCGCTTTGATGGACAAGCTGATTTTTCCAGATTTTTCATCAACAGAAAGAACCTTTACCTGTACCTCATCTCCCATTTTTAAATGTTCGTTTACATCTTTCACATATCCGTGCGTAATTTCAGAAATATGAACGAGACCTTGTGTTTCTTCATCTAGCGCAACAAACGCTCCGTATGGTTGAATTCCCGTTACCTTCCCAGTTAATACACTTCCGATTTCAAATTTATCAGACATGAAAACACTCCTAAACCGTTGATTTTTTATACACATTGAACGCAATAAAAAATTATACCACAAATGAACAACTTTATCAAAAATACTTCTTATAGACTCTCACTTCTCTATTGTTTGTGCTTTAAGGAACAACTATTCTGACTAGAATTTTTTTATAAAAAAACGTGTTTAGAAACTAAAAAAAGGGGAATACTAAAACCATCAAGGCTTTCTAGTATTCCCCCTTTTGTTTATGACCAGATCCTCTTTGGATTTGGTCCTTTTTTTGTTTTATCGAAACTGCTTAGTAAATCTCTCCATTCTCTTTATCACTTCTTGCAGTTGCTCTAAGGATGAAGCATAGGAACATCTGACATGCCCCTCGCCATTAATTCCAAATACATCCCCTGGTACGACTGCTACTTTTTCCTCTAGCAATAGTCTTTCCGCAAACTCCTGCGAACTTAAGCCTGTCTGCTTAACAGATGGAAAAGCATAAAATGCTCCCCCAGGTTGATGACACGGCAAACCGATTTCGTTTAATGAAGTGACAAAATAATTTCTTCGTCTTCTGTAGCTCTTTTTCATCATCTCCACATCTTCTCTGCCATTCTTTAACGCTTCGATTGCAGCATGCTGGGCCATAGTCGAGGCGCACATCATTGCGTACTGATGAATTTTGAGCATAGCTTGAATGATATCCCTAGGTCCTGCCACAAACCCAAGTCGCCAGCCAGTCATTGCAAATCCTTTAGAGAAACCTGAGATTAGCAATGTTCTTTCTTTCATGCCACGCAACGTCGGAAAGCTTGTGAACGCTTCATCAAACGAAAGCTCCGCATAAATTTCGTCCGATAAAACTAATAGATCATGCTCTTCCACTAATCTGCTTACTTTTATCAATTCATCTCTTGAAAGCATGGTACCTGTTGGATTGTTAGGAAAGCAAAGTAAAATCGCTTTTGTATTCGCCGTTATACTATTTTCTAAGGCTTGAAAATCTATCTTAAAGCCATTGCTTGGATCTGTTCCCACTCTAACGGCCCTTCCACCAGCAAGCTCCACAAGTGGTGCATAGGACACAAAGCTAGGTTCTAGTACAATGATTTCATCACCTGGGTCCACAATCGCACGAATTGCCAGGTCAAGAGCCTGACTAGCTCCTACTGTAACGATAAGATCTGTATCTTGCGAGTAATCTAGCTGAAATTGCTGCTGCAAGTAACGGCTGATTTCTTTTCTTAACTCAGGTAGTCCAGCATTGGCAGTATAGGATGTGTAACCGTTATGTAAAGACGCAATGCAAGCCTCTCGAATATTCCATGATGTGATAAAATCCGGCTCCCCTACCCCTAAGGAGATAACACCTTCCATGTTTGCCGCTAAATCAAAAAAGCGACGAATTCCGGAAGGCTGCAGTTGTTGTACATGGGTTGCTATTCTATTTTTCATGGTGACACCACTATGCGACGGTCATCTTCTCCCTGTTCAAAAATTGTTCCGTCGTGCTTATATTTCTTCATGATAAAATGAGTAGTGGTTGAGATAACTGAATCCAATGTCGCAAGCTTGTCAGAAACGAAATTTGCTACCTGAGAAAGGGAACGGCCTTCCACCACCACAGATAAATCATAGGCACCTGACATTAAATATACTGACTTCACCTCCGGAAACCGATAGATGTTCTTGGCAATTTCATCAAAACCGACTTCACGTTTTGGCGTCACTTTTACATCTATCATAGCAGTAACTCCTTCAAAATTATCGACCTTTCGCCAGTCAATGACCGCCCCATACTCCACAATCACACGTTGTTTTTCTAACTGTTCCAAGATTTGAGAAGTTTCTTCTTCAGAAAGCTCTACCATTTTGGAAAGCGTTTGAATATCTAACCTTCCGTTTTCTTCAATTATTTGTAAAACATCTAATTCTTTTTCTGTTAATTGCATATCGTTAACTCTCACTCCTTCAATACAAATATTGCCCCATTATAGCAGATATTTTTCAAAAAAGTATGACGAATAATTTACAAAACACATTAACAAAATTACACAGGTTTGAAAAGTGCAGGAGAGGATAAAATACCTATAAAATATCGGAGGAGGTAGGTTAGATGATTTCGAATCAGTATACTATCAAAATTTCAGGCATTAATATATTTTACGAATTTCATCATCAGCCTAATTCGCCGATTGAGAGTAAGCCCACACTAGTTCTTATTCATGGTTTTCTATCCTCTTCTTTTAGTTTTCGGAGATTAATTCCTTTGTTAACAAAGGAGTATACTGTCTTGGCGGTGGACCTTCCGCCGTTTGGAAAAAGTGAAAAATCTAAGTCCTTTGTTTACTCCTATGAAAACCTTGCGAGGGTAGTTCTTGAGTTGTTAGCAAAGTTATCGATTGAAAAAACGGTACTAATCGGGCATTCAATGGGCGGACAAATTTGTTTAAACATGAGCAAGCAAAAGCCTGAAGTCGTTGATAAAGTTGTATTGTTATGCAGTTCTGGCTACTTGAAAAGATTAAATAGACCGCTCATATTCAGCTCAAGGATTCCTTATTTCTATTTGTATTTAAAGTTTTGGCTCGTAAGACAAGGACCCATTAAAAATTTGTTAAATGTTGTTTACGACCATAATTTGATTGATGATGAAATGATTGCAGGGTATACAGAGCCTTTTTATGACGACCAAATATTTCACGCATTGACTCGAATGATAAGAGATCGTGAGGGAGATTTAGCATCAGAAATACTGAAGAAAATTGAAACACCTAGCCTTCTAATTTGGGGCGAAGAGGATAAGGTGGTACCAGTGGAAATCGGACGACGCTTGCATGGTGATTTACCTAATTCTCAATTAATCACCTATAAGAATACCGGTCATTTGCTTCCAGAAGAGAAACCAGAGCATGTGCATGAGAATATCATGAAATTTTTGACGACTTCTTGAGCGGGACAAAGTGTTTTGGAGAGGATAAAGGAGGTTTCTCGTGGGAGGTAGGTCGACATTCGGATTATTGATCCAACTTTCGGTTTTTTTGTCCAACTTTTCATTTTTTTGTCCAACTTTTCAATATTTGAGCGACTTTTCTAATAATTAAGCCACTTTTTCGTTTTTTTGTCCATTTGAAGCAATATAAAGGCCATTCGACACAAAACGACAATTTCCACAAAGCCCTTTTTTGCTTGACCGGCATCACCTTAACCTGAAATAAAAATCAAAAAAACCGGCCTCCCACCAAGAGACCGGTTTTCACTTTAAAGTGAACACGAAGAATCTTCATTTTTTAAAGCGAGCAATTCCAACGCTTTTTTCTTACAAGCAGTTAACGGAATAAATTCCTCAAAGGAAAATTCATATATTTGTTGAATCCTTTTTGCAAGACTATTTATATCATCAAGCTCATGGACAGCCTGAACAACATCCACACATTCCGTCTCATATGCATCCACCCCGTAACCTAAGGGGTCCCATTGAAGGAGGTTTTCCATCAGCCTGACATTAAGACTCGGCTTTTCCATTTCGTATCACCTGACTTTCTTGTTCTGGCTATATTATACAATGTATTTACTATAATGTTTAGAAAAACACCATTCTGGGAGGTAAAAGAATGCTGAAATATGATTTTGATAAATATTTTGAAAGACAAAACACCTCAAGCGTCAAATGGGATGAGCGAAAAAGGATTTTTGGAACAGATGATGTCTTGCCGATGTGGGTAGCGGATATGGACTTTCAAGCGCCACCAGAAGTGATAGAAGCCATTCAAACAAAAGCAGAACATGGAATTTACGGGTATACCTCTATTCCATCCTCAACTGCACATGCCATTATCTCTTGGTACCAAAGAAGGCATAATTGGCACCTAGAGGAAGATTGGTTTACATACATTTCCGGAGTCGTCCCCGCTCTCAGTGCATGTATCCAGACTTTTTCTAAGCCAGGAGACAAGGTGATGGTGTTTGCACCCGTATACTATCCTTTTTATGACATGATACAGCTAAATGACCGAGAGCTAGTCATTTGCCCCCTTATAGAAAATAATGGCCGCATGGAAATGTGTATGGAGGAAGTGGAGAGACAGTTAAAAAAGGATGTCCGTTTATTATTGGTATGCAATCCACATAATCCAGGTGGCACCGTTTGGAAAAAGGACGAATTAACCGAGCTTGCAGCATTATGTGTGAAGCACGAAGTACTTGTCGTTAGTGATGAAATACACGGGGATTTAACATTTCCCCCTTACCAATACACGCCATTCGCATCTATCTCAAAAGAAACTGCACAAAGGACGATCACCTTAACTGCACCAACGAAAACTTTTAATATCGCAGGAATACAGGCTTCAGTCATAATCACAGAAAATAAAGCATTTAAAGAAAAACTCGAGAACTTCATGAAAAAACAAGGACTCTTTACTTTAAACGTTTTTGGCATCACGGCCATGGAAGCTGCGTATATGCATGGGGAAGCATGGCTTGAGGGACTTTTACAGTATTTAAAAGATAATCTAGAAACTGCCGTACACTTTATCAACTCCTCTATTCCTAATGTTAAAGCAGAAATGCCAGAAGGAACCTATCTCTTATGGATTGATTGTAGAGGACTAGAGATACCCGATGCGGAGTTGCATCGGATTCTATTAAAGAAGGGAAAACTAGCACTTGAGCCTGGCACGAAATTTGGTCGTGGCGGGGAAGGTTTTTTAAGGATGAATGTCGCATGTTCTAGAGGAGTATTATTGGATGGATTAAACAGGCTTCAAACTGCATTAGATCAATAAAGGCTGTTTTCGCAAGCTTTGTTGCTATTGCGTATAGTTAAGACACCCGTAATCACCGTTGCTGTCGTACTCTTTTCGTGAAGGTAGAAATAAATATGTGGCAATTTTACTTTACTTCATGAATGGAAAAAGTCCTAGAGCCGACTTTTTCTTAAGTTTTTAGCAACAGTCTTTTAGAAAAGAGGCTTAGTAAAAAAATAAAAGGCACGCTGTTCATTAGCAGCATGCCTTTTTTATATTGCATGGAGATGCTCTGTACAATTTAAAGAGACGATTCTTATTCCTTCATCATTTTTTCTTAATGTATGTACACCTGTATCTCCTGTGGAAAAGTGGACATTAGTATGAACGGGCAGCTGAAGAATAGCGCTGAGTAATTTGGAAATTGTTCCGCCATGAGATACAATGGCTATTCGAACAACCGCTGAGCTTTCTGTCAAGATTTTGCTTAATGCCATCTCTGTGCGCATTCTAAATTCAATCTCAGATTCTCCATTTTGAATTTTTTCATGAGGCTTTCTTCCACCAGGTGGCAACGGATACTTAGTAGCAGCCACTTCTCTTGGCAAGCCAGCTAATACACCATTGTTGTATTCCATTAAACTTGGTTCTTGTAATAGCATGCAACCAATTTCATCTGCGAGAATCTCTGCTGTTTCACTTGCACGTTTTAAGGTGCTTGACCAAATGATATCAGGAGGACTAATCTGATTTAGCTTACATGCTAACTTCTTTGCCTGCTCTCTGCCAAGGTCTGTTAATGGAAAATCCGCCCTGCCCTCATGGACATTAAGAAGGTCCGCTTCTGATTGACCATGTCGAATGATAAGTATTTCCAAAGATGAAACCCCCTTTTTCTATAAATTTAAAATTATCTTAAAATGGTGAAGTATGTCAATACTATTACGAATATTTCTTTTATAATACAAAAAAATAGTAGAACACCGCTGGTGATTTTAGCAAAAAGCCTCCATCACCAGCTGGAAACTTTTGATAATTGATATTCACCTACCCATGATTACAACGAAAGAAATCCGGATTTTTGGTGGGCGGGAATTCAAGCCATCCTTAGATGGAGCAATTTTTGCTTTTCGCGACAACTTCTATGGTTGGCAAACCCAAGTTATCGCGATTCTGGAGGTTTTTCGAGGTAAATAGCTGTTTTGGAGGGTGGATTGGCGGCGATTTGAGGTTGTATAGGTTACCGTGGCGGGATGATTGCATCACTTCTGGAGGTTATTGCATACTTTTTACCATTATTGCATCACTTTTCGCGTTTATTGCATCACTTCTACTCTTAGCACCAAACCGTGCTGCTCAAGCTACCCATTCACCTAAGTTTAGAGGCGGCCCTGCCTTCAAAACAGTAAGCCAGCAGTTTTCAGCAGCACAAAAAAATCGGTCAAGGTGTAATCCCCTTGACCGTTATACTTCCAATGAATATTGATCATTTAAAAGGGGAGCCTGTATCTTGACAGCTCCCCTGTCATAACATCATTACCGATTGCTCGATCGTTGCACTTTAACAAAGGCTGTTTCTTTCGTGCTTATTCTTTTTCTTCTTCATCCACTGGTTCTTCGACTGCTTTTCCTTCTTTTGCAACCTTCTCTGTAATCGCTCCGCACGCAATTCTTTCTCCCGAATCCCCTGTAGGCTGTGTCATTCCATCATCAAGATTTTCCGTAATGATGAGTGCCGTACCATCTTTTCCAAACAAAGAGGTTTTTCCATCCTTTAAGGTAGCAGCGGGAGCAATTAATTCTGCTACAACTGTACCGTCATCCTCAACAATGATATTAGGTAAATCTCCTACATGGGAACCTTCTGGGTGCATTAGACCATGCTCTTTATCATCTGGATTAAAATGATTTCCTGCAGTTTTATAATCGGGTGGATCACATAAGCCTTTTTCATGAATGTGCACACCATGTTCTCCTGGAGGCAATCCTTCTAAGTTTAGTTTTATTTTTACTCCTTTTGGATCTTCTGATACTTTTGCCACTCCTAAGCTATCGCCATCAGGATTAAATATTTCAACATCGAGAGAGGTAATCTCTTTCTCCATACAGCCCGTCAAATAAAAAGAACACAAGAACCCTATCACAACCAACTTTCTACTAAAATGCATATGTATGAACTCCTCCATCCGTTTAGGCTGTTTTCGTAAACATTGTTGCTCCTGCGTATTGTTAAGACACGAGTAATAACGCTGCTGTCGTGCTCTTTTCGGTGGAAGAAAATTTACACATGTGGCAATTTTTCTTCGTATAAAGATTGGAAAAAGTCTTAAAGCCGCCTTTTTCCATGTATATAACAACATTCTTTTAGAAAAGAGCCTTTGTTTAAAGCTTTTCCTAAAAACGGATGGATTATGACTTTGAGCATAAACAAAAAAGCCTATCCACCCTAGGGCAGATAAGCTTCCTAATTCATTTAATCTTTAATTACCTTGTCTTTACGTAATTGCTTTTCTAGTTCTTCCGCTTTTTGTTTCTCTCTTTTTGACGCTTTCAAAATGAGTTGAAACACAATAATAGCGGCAATGGTAAAAATAACAAATGTAATTCCTGCTGGGATATATTCGGTCTTATCCTCTGGAAAGTATAAGAACAATTGAAATAAAAATGGTACAGGCATCGTTTTGTACACGACCTTTCAGAAGGGATGAACCTATACATTATACCAAAAACAAGGCCCTTCAACCAAGCTTGACCTTATTTTACCACAGTCATCTTTTCAATAACTACGTCCTCAACAGGCTTATCTGCTGATCCTTTTTTTACTTGTGCGATTTCATCCACAATGTCCATGCCTTCCACAACCTGGCCAAAAACAGTGTGTCTAAAATCTAAATGTGGTGTACCACCGTGTTCTTTATATAAATCAATTACTTCTGTTGGGTATTTTGCTTCAATCATGGAGTCCAAGATGTCTTCTGACACTTCTGAAGCATGGACAATAAAGAATTGGCTGCCATTGGTGTTTGGTCCAGAGTTTGCCATAGAAAGAGCGCCTTTAAAATGCAGCATGTTACGATCAAATTCATCTTCAAATGGCTCACCCCAAATGCTCTCGCCACCCGTTCCGTCTCCCTTTGGATCTCCGCCTTGAATCATGAAATCCTGAATAACACGATGAAATATTAGGCCGTCATAATAACCGTTCTCCGCGTGAGTGATAAAGTTTTCCACCGCTTTTGGTGCAGCGTCAGGATATAAATTGACGACAATTTTTCCTTTTGTGGTTTCGATTTCGACTGTACGAATGGTTTCACTTGTGTTGGTGAATTGCTGGAATTCCCCCACATCCTCAGGAGTTTCTTGTTCAGGTTGTTCTGCTTGTCCACTATTTCCTTGCCCGTTGTTTGAACTGTTTGCCTTTTCATTGTTTGTACTTGTTCCACAACCTGCTAAAATAAAGAATAATGCCATCATTAATACAATTAGCTTCTTCACATGCTTCACTCTCCACTAAATTTTTTCTATATAGAAGATATTACTAAATAATCTGAGAAAAAGCATCTTTAAGAAGCAGAAAGGGGACTATAGATGGAGGAAATAGAGGTTGGTTCCAAGGTAACAGGAATTTATAAAACAGGAAAATATATTGGTGAAGTGACAGAAATTAAACCAATGCATTATTTGGTGAAGGTAAAAGCCGTCGCTAAACATCCACAGCAAGGAGACCTTCATGCGCCAAAAGAAGTGGACGTGCCACTTTTCCATGAAAGACGCGCGTTAAGCTATCACGAACAAACAAATATCCCTAAAAATATGGTAAGACTGTATGAAGGGGAAATTCCTGAATATAAGGAATCGCTGAAATTAGCTGTGCATAACGCAGTGCAAGCATTACAGAACGAAGATAATCTGTGGTCAAAAAAAAGCCTAGCTAATTTTGAGGTTTTAAAGAAGGACTATCGATTCTAAGTATTAAAGCCAAATCTCCTACATGGGGATTTGGCTTTTTATAAGGCAAATTTATTAAGAATTTTGGATAAATCAATACGATCTCCAATGGTGGTAGGTTCGTGCTTGGCTAAATACCTTTTGTCTTTTTCGACTAAACGAAAAAGATTATAGGTAGTCAACGCATCATCTAATGCCCTGTGGTGTTTTCCTGTTCCTTCCTTTCCATATTCCTGAACAGCTTTCCATAGGCCTGTTTGGTTTTGATCCCCAAAAAAACGCTTATACTCCATGGAAAGGTCAATATACTTAAAGGGCACAGGATAAGGTATTCCATGATACTCACAATTGTTTTTAAGCACCCTCAAATCCATGTTCCCCCATGTCACAACCGTACATTTATCCAGAACATGATAGCCATTAATGATTTGTACGAGCTCTTCAAAGCTTGCACCCGTCTCTACGTTTTTCTGACTGATATTTAGAAACGACTTGCAGCGTTTCGTAAGCGTAGGAAACGCTTTAGGGCGAATATAAGAGGAAAATTGTTCGAGAATTTTATCTTTTTCTACCACAACAATTCCAGCTTCAATGATTTCCGGGAAAAAATTTTTTGGTGTATGTCTGTTTTCAGGCATAGTAAATTCAAAATCGATGAAAAGATGCAGAGGCAATCCGTAAACCTCCTTTCTAATTTTTCAGAATTTTACCATTTTACTATAGTACATTAAGAAAAAATAAGCCAGTATTGTTGATTTTTTTGCTAGATACGTTATTATTTAGTTAGACGAAATATTTTGTAACCGAAATACTTAAAGAAGGTGACGATCATTTCAACAACAGCACGAAACTTGTTCATCATGTGGATTGCAAATTTTTTCGTTGCTGCAAGTGCTACGATGATACTCCCTTTCTTATCTTTATTCATCGAAACCTTTGGGAATTACTCTGATTCCTATGTACAACGCTGGTCAGGTTTTATTTTCGGCATTACCTTTCTCACTGCGTTTTTTGTTTCACCGATTTGGGGAAGAATTGGGGATAAGTATGGGTATAAACCGATACTGCTTCTTACAGGCACTGGCATCGCAACAAGCATCCTAATGATGAGTGTAGTTAGTTCCGTTCATGAACTTTTTGTTTTACGATTGATTATGGGGCTTGCCACAGGTTTTATTCCTACCTCTATGGCACTAATTGCATCTCAGACGCCAAAAGAAATAGCAGGAAAAACACTAGGAACCTTACAAACTGGAACAGTATCCGGGGGATTACTAGGACCATTAGTAGGTGGAATACTCGCTGATTCCTTTGGTTTTGCCTACACATTTTTCCTAACAGCAGCCTTGATTTATGGAGCTGTTATTCTGGTGGCCTTTGGCATTAAAGAAAAGAAAAAAACAGCAAGTGACAACAAGGAAAAACAATACACAAGAAAAGAAGTTCTTTCCTACATCTTTAGACAGCCATTATTATTGAAATTAATGGTTCTCTCCACGCTCATTCAAGCTGGCAATTTTAGCATTCAGCCTTTACTGGCCTTATATGTGACAGATTTAACAAGCGGTGCCGCCAACCTTGCTTTGCTAGCAGGCTTTGCTTTTTCTGCCACAGGCTTTGGGAATCTTCTTGCATCAAGAAATTGGGGAAAACTTGGGGATAACATTGGCCATGACAAAGTAATTGTGATCCTTATGCTTTCGAGTTCGCTGCTATTTATCCCGCAAGCACTAGCAACTTCTTTATGGCAGCTTGTTCTTTTCCGATTTTTGTTTGGAATGGTCGTAGGGGGACTGATTCCTTGTATGACAGCTTATATCAGGAATGTTGCTCCATTATCCATGCAAGGAGAGGTACTCGGATATAATGTTAGCTTTCGATTTTTAGGAAATGTACTTGGACCTGCAATGGGTGGGATCATTTCAGGATTTTACGGGATATCCTCTGTTTTCTATATCACAAGCTTTATTTTCCTAGGTTCTGGCTTGATGTTACTATATAGCATTCTTCACCAAGAAGGAATCAAAAAAACAGTAGAATCCTAGTTTTCGCCCTCCTTATTTTCCTGTAAACTATAGGAAATAAGGAGGGTTTTCTTTGTTGATGAAAAATGCTGAAAGCTATGGACAAACAATCATAGAAACATTAAGAGCAAATGCTCAAGAAGAAAACAGACAGCCTATGGAAAACTACATGCGAAATCACTTTCCTTTTTTGGGGATAAAATCACCTGAGCGAAAGGAACTTTGGAAAGAATTTTTCCGTATTAATGGAAAACCAGAGCTTGAATGGTTAGAGGCTCTGGCCTATTTTTTGTACGCTCAGCCTGAAAGAGAATTTCACTATGCAGCACTTTCCATGATAGATGTTCACAAGAAATCATTAACGATACAACATCTTCCCTTTTTAGAAAAATTAATAACCTCCAATTCCTGGTGGGACACGATCGACCATTTGGCCCCACATCACGTAGGAACCATCCTGTTAAAAGATAAGAAAGCAGTGGGGAGCTTTCCCGATAACTGGATTAACAGTCCAAACTTCTGGTTACAACGCTCCGCCATTTTGTATCAGTTAAAATATAAGAAAATGACAGATGAGGAAAAGTTGTTTTTCTATATTTCATCTACCAAGAATTCCAAAGAGTTTTTTGTCCAAAAAGCTATCGGATGGGCCTTGAGGGAATATTCTAAAACATCTCCTAAAGTTGTCATGGACTTTATTCAAAAAACAGATTTAGCACCCCTAAGCCGTCGAGAAGGGGTTAAGCACATGGAAAGACAGGGTTTAAAGGTAACCTAACATAAACAAAGAGGGAATAGCTGCCTGGCTATTCCCTCTTTGTTACCATCCTATTTCTTTTTCTGCAGTATTGCCATTGTGCATCTTGAAATACAAATTAAGGCTTCCTTTTCATCTACAATTTTAATTTCCCATACCATGGTTGTTTTTCCTCTGTGAAGAGGTGTCCCTATGGCCGTTACAGTTCCGTCTTTTTTCGCCTTTAAATGATTGGCGTTGATTTCTAACCCTACACAAATTTCGTTTTCTTGATCAATGAGGTGAAAGGTACCAATACTTGCAATCGTTTCTGCTAAAACCACGGACGCTCCCCCATGAAGCAAACCAAAAGGCTGGTGTGTGCGCTTATCTACTGGCATCGTAGCTACTGCTCTTTCTTCAGATAATTCAATTAATTCAATTCCTAAAAGGTCTATTAGTGTATCTTTAAGCTCCACTCCAAATTCCTCCTATTTTCTTTTCTTCTTTAATAATACTATGGAAAACATGAAATACACAGAGAATAATACAAATATTGGCCATAAGGCAGACCATTCCATACATTTTCCTCCTTTGGGTAAAAAAATAGACCAGTCTACTCGTCAGTAGACGAACAGCGCGGTCATTGATTATTTAGAACATTTTAATAAACATATTCTAAATTCACAGTGGCGGTAATGGTGATTAACTGAGGCTCAATTGGGGTAGCGGCTTTTTCTTGAACAGCAAAAGCTGCATATCTTGGACCTGGGAAGGAAGGCTGTTGCACTTCTTCGACTTTGATCGGAATGGGAACTAAACCAACTCGTAATGTTGCGGCGATGGCTTGAGCCTTTAAGTACCCATCAATAACGGCTTGTTGAAGAACCCCTCTATACACCTCGGCGTAATTGGAAACCTCAAAGGACACACCTTCTGAAACATTTGCTCCATTTTCAAAAGCAATATCAATCACTTCTCCTGTTTTTGTAATATCTTTAACCGTTATTCGAAACATATGACGCACTTCGTATGCCGAAAGCACAGAGCTTCCTGAAGAAGTAGTTTCGTAACGTGGAAATGATGAGTAGGAGGACGTTTCGATATCGTCTTGAGAGATACCATATCGCAACAGTGCTTGTATCATTTTATTAGAAATTTTTCTGTTTTCTTCTTGAGCAATCTGTGCATTCGCGTTTGAGGTAACTACCCCTATTTGAAGATATGCAATGTCTGGTTGGACTTCTTTTTTTGCTGTCCCTTGGACAAGTATTTTACGAGGAAGAATATCAGCCACCTCCCATATTCTTTTTTATAGTTTATGTGAGTGATAGCTTACTTATACGTTATACTAATAGAACATAATGATGAGAGAAATGGAGTTTAAGCCTATGAAAAAGAAAACCGTTATTATTACTGGTGCTTCAGGAGGTTTCGGAAAAGTATTCACAAAAATGTTCCTTCAAGCGGGCTATCATGTCATTGCTACCATAAGGGATACGGCTAAGAAAAACCTAGTATTGAGCGGAATAACAACAGAAGAAAGCCAACACCTTTCTATTCAGATGTTAGATGTAACGGATAGGACTTCTGTTCAACAGTTCGAAAAGTTTGTCCAGTCACTCGATTCAGTTGATGTTTTGATTAATAATGCCGGATTTGCAGTAGCAGGGTTTGCAGAGGAATTAACAGATGGTGAATACCTGCTACAATTTGAAACCAATCTATTTGGGGTTACCAGAATAACAAATATCGTTCTGCCCATAATGAGAAGGCAACAACAGGGAAGAATCATTAATATAAGTTCTATCAGTGGGTTAGTAGGCTTCCCTGGATTATCCCCTTACGTAGCATCAAAGCATGCTCTAGAGGGCTATAGTGAAAGCTTAAGGCTAGAATTAAAGCCGTTTGGCATTGATGTTGTCTTAGTAGAACCAGGTTCCTTTCAAACGAATATATGGTCAAGTGGGACGCATATGTCACCAAGGGCAGGCCAGCAGCAGTCACCATACTATCAAACATTTCAACAACTAAACCTAAGAATTCAAAAAGACAGCAAAAATTATGGGAACCCAGAAGAGGTAGGAAAACTTGTTCTCAACATTGCACGCTCAAAAAACACACCTGCTTTACGTTACACAATTGGAAAAGGAGTAAAGCTTACTTTATTCTTAAAGCATCTCCTCCCTTGGAAGCTCTGGGAGAAGCTCGTATTAAAGCAACTTTCTAAATGACAACTTTCCCCCCCTCCTTACCATGCATACATTATGTAATAGCTAGAACGGAGGGCAATTATGTATTATTACTACATCAATCCTTACCACTATAGAATGTACCATGCATACTGGTATGCTCGTACCTATCCTCAAGTGGATCCTACCACTTTCTCAGAATCGGCCACTTCGATGGAACAGCTGATGAAAGAGGCAAGCATCATTCTTCATAGATTATCAGAATCCAAAGGCTTTGCAGCAGAAGTAATGACAGCTGCGCAACAGGGGCAAAAAGAAAAAGTGGAACAGCTTATAAAATCCACTGGTATCCATGCCGGGGTGAAGGTAGATTATACGCCTGATGGACTTAGCCTTCACATGTCATCAGAGGTTAGCGGCCAAGAATGCTGCCACCTTACCATTACATTAAGATGGGGATAGATAAAATATAAGAAGAGAGGCAGCTAAAATGCTGCCTCTCCTAGTACCGAGTGTTTTCTATTCATCTGTTCCTTCCAGCGCGTTCAGAAAATCCCTTGCACCTTTTGCTTCTAGTTTCACATGTTTAAAGTCAATTTTTTGTTTCTTAGATGGAACTCCTTCCATATTTCCTAGCAGAAACTTTAATCCTAGCAAGCTTCCTTCTGACTGCAGCCATTCAAACTGATAGATTTCAGGTTTTGGACCAATTCTCACCACATCTTCAAAGTATCTGTGATAGTATGGTAGTCCATTGTCTAGAACCACCTCTATATTTCTTCGATGATTGGACCTTGCTTTAAACTCCAGCTCATACGTTCTTCCACCAGCAAGCTTTAGGTTTTCTTGGAAAAACATGATGTCCCAAGGATTTACCCCCGAATCCTTCACACTCACCGTAACATGATTTCCTTTTGCTTTCACTTTCCCTTTGGATGTACCATCATAATCTCCTTGTACATGAAGGTTCCAGTTTTCCAGTTTTGAAGAAAAATCGCCATTTTTAAGAGGAAATAGCTTGTCCCTTTCTCCCGATATCTCCACTTTTACATTATCAATGAACACCTTGTGTTCTTCATTTGTTATGTCGTTACCTGCAACGTTTCCGAGCAGATATTTAAGACCCAGTTGTTTATCATTATCTAATGTTACCTCAAAGGTGTGTGTCATTGGCTCAGTTGTGAGAGAAATCAACTCTGACAATGAGCGATTATACGAACTGTCCTCTAATACTACTTCGATATTTCTATCTAGACTAGAAAAAGCATCAAAGGAAACAAGGTATGTGGTTCCACCCTTCATCTTCAGGCCTTCCTGCATGAAGATGACATCCCAAGGGTTCCACCCAACATTCTTAATGGTTGCGACAGCTCTATCCTCGCTAGTTTCAAATGAAGCAGCAGACGGACCATCATACAACCCTTGAACATGGTTATTCCAGTGCTCAAGACCGAAATTAAATTTTCCATTTTGTAATGGGAATATATCTTCAAACGTCAAGACATCGGCATCTAATACCTTCGAAAACATAGATACATTATCCAATGTTATTAAACCTGCATTTCCACCTAATAAAAATACAAGTTGGGCCTCTGAATCCTCTACAGCTTCTGTTTGATAAGTAAATGTTTTGTTTTCTCCCGTTTCAGAAAGAGGAATTGTCTTCCAGCCTGAGTAGTTTATACTAGCATCTTTACTTACAACTGCAACCTGTATGTCCCTGTCTTCGATTGCACTTCCATCAAAGGAAAGTGTATACTCATGGTTGCTTTTAATGGAGATACCTTTTTGGACAAGTTTTACAGATTCAGGTGCTCCGTTTTCTTTTACTTCCGCGGTTAGTGCTCTTGTATCTTCCGCAACGTATGCTTGTGCATCCGCTCCATTTAGGATAAAATTCCAATATGTCATCCGATCCATTCGACCCTGGTCAAAGGTACCATTATAAATATGGTTGCCATTACGTAGCGGTGGCTTCGCTGCGTCTTCGTTGTATGGATCGATGGCATCTATTTCTTCCACCTTCACATTTCCAATCCAAACAGTACTTGCATTTAACCCCATATTAAATTCCAATCGAGCCTTCGCATCTGATTCCGCTTGCATTTGATACGTATATTCATAGCTTTGTCGTTCAGGTGTTAGTGCTACTTCAAAGTTAGGGGAATAGAGCGACCAACCCCGTGCTTCTCCGCCGCTTACTTTGAGATTCATGTTTCTGTTAGAAGCAGCTTTTGCATCAAAGCTAATTTTGTATGTTCGACCTATTCCAGATGGTACATGTTGGATGAGTTGAATGGAATGCGGTTGTGAACCCGCT
This sequence comes from Bacillus sp. THAF10, assembly GCF_009363695.1. NCBI lineage: Bacteria > Bacillati > Bacillota > Bacilli > Caryophanales > Bacillaceae > Bacillus > Bacillus sp. THAF10. The sequence goes on from NZ_CP045403.1 coordinate 3,258,870, forward strand.
TGGCCAATATCCACCTTTGCAAATCCATCTTCTACTGAAGCACTTCCATTTCCTCCGAACTGATTTAAATGAACGAAATTCCATTCATCTTCACTGAATGTTTCTGTACCATCCTTTATTTCCACAAAACCATTTTCAAAAGCAGTATCATAAATGTAATTACCATTTATAGGGGCCTTGGATCCTTCGGGTAACTCCTCTTTTTCAAAAACCGGCTCCACAGGCTCACGATATTGCTCTTCGTCCAATTGATACACTTTTACATAGTCCACTTCCATTTGACCAGGGAATTCAGTGGAATCATCTGGACCTCCACCATACCAGCCTCCAATTGCTAGGTTAAGGATGAGATAAAACTCCTGATCAAAAGGTGCGGGGTAAGCATATTTCGTAGCATTTTCTGTATTAAAACTTGTCCAGTTATTCAACGTTTGAAACAGTTCTCCATTTACATACCATCTGATTTCACCCGGCTCCCACTCTACAGAGTAAACATTAAACTGTGTGATGTCTGAGCCTTCACCAAAATGATAGTCCTTTGCAGTATACGTATTATTAGGCCATTGGCTTCCATAATGAATGGCGCCGCCTACCTTGTTCACGTCTTCCCCAGCTGCCTCCATGATATCAATCTCACCAGATGCAGCCCAGCCACCATACTTGTCCTCCTCTGGCATCATCCAAAAAGCTGGCCAATATCCTTGTCCGGCTGGCAGTTTTATTTTCGCTTCAAATTTTCCGTACTTTTGGTTGAATTTCCCTTTTGTATGAACTTTTCCTGAAGTGTAATCATAGGTTCCATACTGATCTGAAGCAGTTTCATTTTTTCCAGTTAGGATAAGGTTTCCACCCTCCACTTTCACGTTCTCTTCTTGGTAATACTGAAGCTCTTCATTTCCCCATCCCGGTACATAATTGCCATCTGGTTGCACAAAACCATTTCCAGTATCATGGGACCATTTGGATTGATCCAATTCTGATCCTTCAAAATGGTCTTCCCATACTAACTGCCAATCCTTTTCTCCATCTGCCATTGGTTGATTGCCCTCGCTTTTCTCTACAGCATCATTGGAATATGCCGGAGAGTACCCCGTTGTTAACAAGCATGTTGCCAACATGACCGTGAATCCTTTTTTTAACACATTTCTTCCTCCTTCACCCATTTTAATTACTTTCCTTCACTCCTCATCATCACCCCCCTAAAGTAATCAGGTAAACACAACTGTCGTAATGCACCTACCAGGAATAGCTAGATTCATGACATTCCCCTCAAGCTCTAATGAAGTTTCTTTTGCCATTTCTGTTTCATTTAAAAGAACGACCGCAATGCTTTCATCCTCATTTCTAAATGCGACAAGTGATACTTCTTCAAGCTCCGTTTCGTGAGCAATCCTCTTCGCTCCCGGCTTGATGAACTTACTAAAGTGTCCGATATAATAGTACGAACTGTTGAAATGGACATCGTCTTGTTCGGTGTCTACGATGATTGGCGCATCACAGTAATTGCCAACATGATTTGGTCCACCTTGCATGTCTAGTACAAGATTCCAATCTATGAATCCTTCTAACCAGTTGTTCATATCGCCAATGATGTTTCTTGCATAGCGTTCTCCTGTATGCCAAGCTCCAAGCTTAACCCCTCCTTCAATACAGCCTTCTGTGAACAATAAATGCTTGTCTGGAAAAGCCTCATGTACCTTAGAGAGATTTGCAAACTCCTCTGACACATACCAATGGTTGCCTGTCCCCCAAACATATTTAGCCGCCTCAGGGTCGGATAATACTGTTGTCGCCCGCTCCACAATCACATCACGGTTGTGATCCCAAATGATGATTTTTTTATCGCCAAGACCGTTCTTTTCCATAATTGGTCCTAAATAGTTTTTAACAAAATCTCGTTCTTCCTCTGCTGTATAAATGCAGGAGTCCCACACCTGTGTTGCTTCTGGTTCGTTTTGCACCGATATTCCCCAAATCGCAACACCTTTTGCTTCCATTGCCTTTACATATTTCACATAATAATTGGCCCATGCTTCACGGTATTCATCCAGTAATTTACCGCCATTATTCATCTCGTTATTTGTTTTCATCCAAGCCGGAGGACTCCATGGAGATGCCAAAATAGTTATCGTTTCTTGTGCTTCTGACTCTGCAGCTTGTATGAATGGCAGAACATACTTTTGTTCGCGTTCAATGTTGAAGGTTTCCAGATTCACATCTCCTTCTTCCACATATGTATAGTTTCCAAGAGCAAAGTCACTGCTGTGAATAGCGGTACGACCAAGGTTATATCCGAGTCCTGTTTCTTTATTAAAATAAGCATGAATGATGGCGCTTTTATTGGTTTCTGATAGCTGTGACCAGTTATAAGCAGCTGCTTCCGTAAAGGCTCCACCAAATCCAAGCCATTGTTGATATTGTTGATTCGGAAATAGCTTTATAGAGGTGATACTGTTACCTTTGTAATTCCAATCAATATCGCTTACCTGATTCCATGGTCTTCCTGCCTCTTTTTTTGTTTGATAAACCGTCACATTTTTCATAAAATGACCTCCTTTTAATAAGTTCGTGCCTTCATGCACTGAGTTGATGCCCAAACACACCAGGTTCATGCCAATTTCAAAAAAAACCACTCAATACCTGAGTGGTTATATGCTTCTTGAACTAATAATCTCTTGATATCTCTTCGCACTATCTTTCAACATTCTTTCTTGCGTTTCAAAATCCACATACACGATACCAAAGCGCTTGTCGTAGCCAAATGCCCATTCAAAGTTATCAAATAAAGACCACAAGAAATACCCTGCGATATTCATTCCTTCTTCATTTAGCTCAGCGACAGCCGTAATATGCTTTTCAACATAATCTTTACGCTCGTTATCATGCACACAGCCGTCTACTACCACATCATCGTATGCAGCACCATTTTCCGTAATATAGATTGGTAAATCGGTATAGTTCTCTCGAAGACCTCTAATTAATTCCTTGAACTCCTGTGGGGAAATATCCCACCCCATTCCCGTTTTCGGGTAATCAGAGTATGCACCTTTATTGAGCATAGGAGAACTTGCATCGAACTCAACCAATGATCTAGCATAATAATTGATTCCAAAGAAATCACATTCTGTGGAGATGGATTCCAAATCTCCTTCTTGAATGAAATCGAAGTTATGAATCAATTTAGAGAACAAATTAATCATATCCATCGGGTAAGTCCCTTTAAAAATTGGATCCAAGAACCAACGATTTGCATAACCATCAGAGTTGTTACGGGCAATCTGGTCATTGATTGAATTAGTAGGAGCATAGGACGGTGCAAGGTTAAGGGTAATTCCAATCGGTGTGGAAGAACCAAATTTACCTTTTAACAGCTTAACTGCTTCACCATGTGACAGTAGAATATGATGGGCTGCCTTTACTCCTTCTTCAAGGTTTGTATGTCCAGGAGCATGATGTCCTAAGTGGTAGCTTAAAAAGCTTGCACACCATGGTTCATTGTGTGTAATCCAAGAATAGACTAAGTCATCTAACTCTTCATAACACTTCTCGGCAAACTCTAAGAACCATGAAACAGACTCGCGATTTATCCAACCGCCTTGCTCATGTGCCCACATTGGCAAATCCCAATGATATAAGGTCACCATTGGCTTAATGTCTGCATCCAGCAAGCCACGAATCAACTTTTTATAAAAGTCCATACCTTCTTGGTTATAGACGCCTTGCTCAGGGAAAATTCTCGGCCAAGCAATCGATAGACGATAGGAATCTACTCCCAAGCTTTTAATGATGTTAATGTCTTCTTCGTAACGGTGGTAATGATCACAAGCAATATCTCCAGTATCCCCGTTCCAAACCTTCCCTGGTGTTCTAGAGAATGCATCCCAGATGGAGGGAGTACGACCTCCTTCATCGTGTGCTCCTTCAATTTGGTAGGAGGATGTTGCTGTTCCAAATATGAAATCCTTTGAAAATTTTAACATGCCGTTCACCTCTTCTATTTATCTAGTTGTAAAGTGTTGTAACCTATTCTTTTACGGAACCTGCTGAAATACTGCTAATGATGTATTTAGATAGGAACAAGAAGATAATCATGATTGGAACAACGGATATCGCGATTCCTAAATACATAGAACCTAGATTTTCTGCTACTTTTGATCCTCGTAAGAATCCCATCATGACAGGTAGTGTGTATTTTTCAGGACTGAACAGTACTACCAATGGAACGATATAGTTGTTCCATGATCCAATAAAGGTGAAGATTCCCATCGTAGCAACTGCCGGCATCATAATAGGTAATCCTATTTGATGAAAAATTCTTATTTCACTTGCTCCATCCATTCTCGCCGCTTCTAAAAGAGTCGGATGCAAGGTGGAGACAAGAAATTGTCGTAGGAAGAAAACAACGAATGGACTCGCAATAGCCGGAATGATTAATGGAATATAGCTATCCAATGTCCCTAATGTTTTATTCAGGTCATAAAAACCAATTAATCCTAACTGACCTGGTACCATCATTAATATTAAAACGGACACAAATAGAAAATTCTTACCTTTAAAGTTATAGATTGCAAATCCATACGCAGTAAGGGCCGAAAAGTATGAGCTTAATAACGTTACACAAATTGCGATAAATGCACTATTACCAAAGCCTTGCCAAATGTTGACGAAGCTTATTAATCTTTCATAGTTTTCCATAATCGAAGTCCCGGGAAGCATGGTAAATCCTTCACGAAGAATTTCCGAATTGGACCTCGTTGCATTGATAATCATCATATAAAATGGGATAAAGCTAATAATCGCAAGCAATATTAAAAGCCCGTATAGGATGCTTTTGACAAAAATCCTTTTATTCACACTAACTCACTCCTAATCCATGCTTTTGCGGTACATAGCTTTAAATGTTGCAAACGAGAAAATCAACGTAATTAAGAATAATCCGTATGCGACCGCTGCGGCGTATCCATAGTTGTTAAATTTAAAAGCCTGATTATACATATATAACACCATCGTATTTAATGACCCTTGCGGTGCACCCATGCCATCAGTCAAGAGCATAGGAAGTTCGAATATCTGCAATCCGCCTATCAAAGAAGTAATCATAATGTATAACATGATTGGCTTTAATAAAGGCAGAGTAATATGGAATAATGTTTTCCATCGGTTTGCTCCATCAATAAGCGCCGCTTCATAGTAATCCTTTGAGATACCTGAGATACCGGCCATTAAGACGATAAATGTATGACCAAACCACATCCACGCTCCAATAAGAGCAACGGACCATTTTGCTGTAGTAGGATCGTTAAGCCAGTTAATTGGCTGTGAAATCAATCCTAAATCCATTAATAGATGATTCAACGTACCATGATGCCATCCTAGTAAAATACCAAACAACAAAGCTACGGATGCAATGGTAATTAAGTTGGGAAGATAAAGTACTGCTCGGAAGAAACCAAGCCCTTTCATTTTTAGGCGAATATCGGAGAACAAGATGGCAAGCCCCAGTGCTATTAGCATTTGGAAGAAGAAATTGACTCCCCATATATACCATGTATTAAAAAATGCCTGTAAAAAGTAGCTGTCAGTAAGTAGTCTTGTATAGTTAGCTAATCCAATAACTTCAGGCACTCCCATACCTGAGTAATTCGTGAAACTATAATAGAAGGTTAGTATTATTGGATAAATGCTAAATATTCCAAAGACGATGAAAAATGGTAGGATGAACAGATAGCCATAATGATCTTTTTTCTTCAAATCAATCGCCTTCTTTCTTTAAATGATGGGTGGGAGCCAAGTTTTAGCTCCCACCACATCCTTTGTTGCATTATTCAGGTGTTTTTATATCTGGATATGCATTTTTGACTAAACGATAGAATTCTTCGATTGCTTCTTCTTTCGTTTTCGTCCCTTCCACATACTCTCCAACCATGGATCCAAAGAATCCGTCAATCTGTTGGTCATATCTTGTTACTGTACCTGGGTTGATGTTTTGCGCTTCTTCTAGGAAGAACGTGTAGTTGTTTTGTCCTCCTAAGAATGGCTCTGAGAAATCACCTTTAATTTTTTCTGTAACAGGAAGGTAAGAAAGCACATCTCCTGTTTCCGTTGCCCAATCTGTTAAGAATTCTTCATCATGTGTCATCATTTGAACGAATTTCCATGCAAGATCCTTGTTTTCTGAACCTTTATAAATTCCTAACCAAGTTCCGCCCCAGAAATATGGGTTTGGACCATTTGTTACAGCCCAGTCTCCAACTGTATCTTCTGTATTCGTTTTCAACACGCTATGAAGCCCCCAAGTTGGTAGAGCGTATGCAAATACTTCTGTTTGATCCGAACTGTCTTCTTTTACTTCTTCCCAACCTGCATTGTAGTTAATAGGCTCATCCATCGCAGCAAACCATGCAGGAGACCATTCTGGTGCAAATGCGGTTAAGTCTTTATCTCTCAGTTCTTTTGCATAATCGAAGTAGTTGATTCTTCCTTCTGTAAGTACAAGCTCATTATTTTCGTTCACCCAAGGCTGCGGATCTTGACCTTGAGCAAACCAACGTACAGCTCCCTCATCAGGGAATAAACGGTAGCCAGCAGATTTTAACTCTTCTCCGACTTCAAATAAACCATCCATCGTACTCATTCTTTTACCGATTTCAGTAGGATCATCTGTCCCTAGCACTTCTTTTGCAATGCTTCTTCTATAAAAGATTCCACCAGGAGTTGTTTGCCAAGATACAGCTTTAATTTTCCCTTCCGAATCTTTCCCTAAGTCGAATACATAAGGAATATAATCCTCTTCCCAATCTTGGACATTATATGGTTCTTGTGAAAGGTCTTCCCAATAATCTTGCTCTACCCAATCCTTAATGAAAGCAAGTTCTCCTGTAAATACATCCGGAGCACCTTGGCCACTTTCTAAAACTGGACGTAAACGTGTTGGATAATCTTCAATTGGAATAATGGTAAGGTCAACAGTTACTCCATTTTCTTCTTTAAACACATTGATTGGTTCCTGTAGTTCATCTGTAAAAGACCATACTGTCAAATCTGCCTTCTTAGAAGAAGATTTGTCACTGCACGCAGACAAAAGACTAATTGTCAAAACAGCAGTGATAAGAATTAAAAGCTTCTTTTTCACAAAAATACCCCCCTGGTTTTCCTAATGTTAAAATTCACTAAAGCGCTTTCGAAAAAATGGATAAATGAACTAAAGCGCTTTCGTTTTATGGGATAAAAAGAAGACTTTGTTATTCAGTCCCCTTTTCACTCATCCTGGTCAATTGCCTTACAAGATTCTCGAATCATTAGTTGAACGGGAATCGTAATGGCTTTGCTTAATTTTGATTTTTCATTAATTTGGTCAATGAGCATATCTGCAGCGGTAGAACCAAGTTGGTCCATGTCCTGCTTAATAGTGGTTAATGCCGGAGACACGTGTTGAGCGATTTCAATGTCATCAAACCCAATAACAGAAATATCATCTGGGACAGATAAACCATGGCTTTTAATCGCTTTAATTGCTCCAATTGCCATGCTATCTCCAGCTGCATAAACTGCTGTCGGTGGGTCATCAAGGGCAAGCAGTTCATTCATCGCTTTCTGTCCTCCTTCAATGGAAAAGAATTCGCCATTAACGAAATAGGATTTGGGAATGATTAAACTATGCTTTTTGGTTGCCTTAATAAAACCTTTTAATCTTTCAGTTCCTGCATATGTCTCTTGATGCCCATAAATATGAGCAATTTTTCGGTGACCCAATGAATGGAGATAATCGACAGCTAAAACACTTCCATAGCTGTTATCACTGTAAACTACGCTTGTTTTTGAGCTGTGCATGTCTATTATCACTGTAGGAAGCGTGGACTGCATTAGTTTCACTACCTCCGGATCATCAGTCATAGAACAGACAACCACCACTCCATCTACTCCCCTATGTTGGAAATGATCAATGATACTTTTCTTTTCAGTAATAATATTTCTTGAAACAAATAGCATATCGTAACCAAATTGTTCCGCTCGCTGTTTAAAGCTTTCTATGACAGCATTAAAGAATGGATGCTTAATTCCAATTCCAAGTGATTCCATAAATACGACACCTATCGTCCAGGATCGTTTTGTCGTTAAAGACCTTGCGTGTGAATTAGGGTAATACCCCATTTCATCAACTGCAGCAAGAATTTTTTTCTTGGTTTTTTCACTTACATCAGAGTAATTGTTCAATACCTTTGACACTGTTGTTATGGAAAAACCAGTTTTCTTCGCGATATCATAAATAGTAGTCATCTAGTGGTTCCCTCTCTATCGAAAGCGCTTTCGAAACCGATTATATTATATTTTCGAACAAGCGTCAATTGCTTTTTTGTTATATTTGAATTTTCAGTAAAATAAAGTTCCAGAAATAGTTAATTGTTTTTCCTTCATACTTAAACCTTTTCTCCGCTATTTCGTTATAATAGATGAGACTATCATATATTTTAATGCATGTGAAAGAAGGCAAGACAATGATTGAAATAAAAAATCTTTCAAAATTTTATAAGCAGCATCAAGCTCTTCATTCTATCAATCTCACAATTTCAAATGGAATTTACGGTTTGTTAGGTCCAAATGGTGCTGGTAAATCCACGTTAATGAGAGTGTTGGCGACATTAATGAGGCCTACCTCAGGAGATGTTGTGATAGATTCTTATTCCATTCATACAAGCCCTGAGAAGGTACGACAATTCATTGGCTACTTGCCTCAGCACTTTCATGTGTATCCGCAGCTAACGCCGATTGAAATTCTCGACTTCGTTGCGGTTATGAAAGGAATTACTAACAAAAAAGAGCGCAAAGAACACATACACCATTGGTTACATGAAGTAAATTTAACACACAAAGCAAAGGATAAATTAAAGACCTTTTCTCATGGAATGAAGCAACGGGTAGGGATTGCGCAAGCATTTATCGGAAACCCCAAGCTTATTATATTAGATGAGCCTACCGTCGGATTAGATCCTGAAGAGAGATTACGTTTTCGAAACCTCCTTTCTAAGGAGGGAATAAACAAAAGCATCCTTCTTTCCACTCACGTTGTGACAGATATTGAAAGCAGCTGTTATGATATTGCGGTCCTTAAAAATGGCAGGCTGCTTATGGATTCTACAATAGATGACCTAAAAGAAATCGCATGCAGCAAAGTTTGGGAAGGAGTGGTTGCTCCTATATTTTTAGACTCCTTTTCAGATGGAACGATTCTAGGATCAGAATATAGAGGAGACAAGGTGTATGCGAGAATTTTGGCAGATGAAAAGCCGTTTTTTGGAGCAAGCCTTATTCAACCTACACTTGAAGATGGATACCTCGCTTTAATAGGAGGTGTGGAACGTTGAAATTTGTAAGACAGCTTCAATTTGAGGGAATGTTTATATTAAAAAACTGGTTTTTCCTCCTTGCTCCAATCCTTTATTTCTTAGGAATGGTTCTCTGGTTTCATAACCAGCAGCAGCTTCAATCTAGTTATCTTGGACAATATTCACATGATTATTATTCCACTGTAAAAGGATTCTTAGGCATCGGCCACACCTTATCCCTTGGGGTCATTTTTCTAGCTAGTGTTCTCGCTATCAGACGGGAAAAACAAACCATTTTGTTAGATTGGACCAATTCGCTACCTAACTCTTTTTTGGGAATCATTCTTGCGAAATATGCCGCTTTGTTTTTCTACAGCTGCACATATTCCCTTCTCTTCTTCTTTACTTATTTATTGGTAGGAAGTGGTAACGAACTATCCTTATCTTATTTGTTGGAGCTCGGTTTTCCATTGTTCATTCAAAGCCAGCTTTCATATGGAATTACAATCTCGTTAGGAATGGTCCTTGCCGTATTGATTCCTAATAGAATTGTTTACATTATCGTCTTTTGTGCTTGGATGTTTGGAACATTTTTTATGGAAGGCTTCATTATTCAGCGATATCATTTATATTTTTTAAAGACCTTTCATTTAAATCAATTCTTTCTTGAAAGCACTCATTCTGATACATGGGGATTTCGATTAGGAAAGCAAGAATGGCTGTATTCACAAGTCTTTGTTTTCTTCTTCAGCTTATTGTTATTAGCCATCTCCATTATTAAATCTTCCACCGATAGATTAACTTCTTTCAGAAATAAAAAATGGCTGCTCTTTTCCATCGTAGTAGTGGTGACGATTGCATCCTTTACTCCATACGGAACGCTCTGGTCAAAGAGAATCGCAAATTACGAACAGCTAAAGGCTGGAGCAGTCAATCGATATGATCAAACGAACAATGAGTTGGTAGAGACGATGCAAGATTTCTATGAGATAAATAGCTATCATATGGAAGTGGTACGAGAAGGAAATTCAGATTTCTCTGTTCAAGCTCAACTGCTAATTCCAGAAAATCAATACAAAGATATTCACTTCACACTTTATCCTACCTTCCAAATAGAAAAGATAACGTGGAATGGAGAGGAAGTATTCTATGAAAGAGATCACCATTTAATCATCATGCAAGAGCTTAAACAACAAGAGCTGAATAAGCTGGAAGTAACCTATAGCGGGAGTTTAAATGAATGGGGATATTTATTTTATAACGAAGGTAATTTTGCCTTTTTGCATGAGAAGGATATGTATTTTCCGTATTATATTGGATGGTATCCACTTCCAGGGGATTTCCCTATTTATGTCATTGATAATTCCCTAAAGAATTCTTATATTCAATCTATCCTCTACGACAGACCCTTAGAGTTAAATCAAAAGCTTTCAGAGTCGGACTTTTTTGTAAAGCTAGTAAACTTTGAACATCCTGTTTTTAGTACAGGGAAGAAGGAAAACGCAATAGACGGTTCTCAGCAATTTTCTAGTATCAATGCTAAAGGTATATCCTTTCTTTCTGATAAAAATGTAATAGAAACCAAGGAAGCCTTTCCTCTTTCCATCATTGCCACACCTGCTAATGCAGAGAAATTGAAAGAGGAGTTAAGGGATTTAGAGGGGACCTTTTCCTATCTTTCTACCTGGTTAGATGAGCCCATAGAACCTACCTTTAAGCTGGCTTATTTGCCTTCCCTTGAATGGATTGGGATAGATAGCTATTATATGAACCGGTTCGATCAAATACTGTTACTAGAAGACAACTTGAAATCGTCTGTACAAAAAAATGATGGAGAGATAGTAGAAAATACCTATAACCAAATACAAGGGCAATTGATTACAAATGTATTATTTAATCAAGGTTACTATTACTCGTATTGGTATGATGAAGAAGATGTGTCAAGAGGGATACAGGAAGCTTATTTGCTGGTTTTATATAAGGATTTCCTCGGCTATGAATGGGAAGATTTTGATGAATTCAATGGATCTTATTTCAATGCAATTTCCATGATAGGACGTATCAATTGGTTGTCAGACAGAGAAGGAACGAACGAATTAGAAAAATTAGAGTTTCTTAGAAATGAGTTTACCATGGAAAAAAGCTATGACGTCGTGCTTATGATTGCTGTAGAGATAGAAAAAGGGAATCTCCAAAAAATAAAGACGTTGCTTAAACATGTGTACCATGACATGAGGATTAAAGGAAAAGAAAAAATCACATACGACGAATGGATGCATTATTGGAATAGCTCGTTTGAAAGTGGGGGAATGCGTTGATAAGTGATGAAAAACTATTGGAGCAAATGGCAAAAGGAGACCAGGCCGCCTTTGAAGCCTTTGTTCACAGGTATCATGTTCCGATACACCAATATGTCGAAAGAATGTTAAAGGATACAAAAAAAGCAGAAGACGTTGTACAGGAAACCTTCATTCGTTTATTAAATCAGCTTAAAAACAAACAGGTTCCAAGCTATCCAAAAGCATGGTTATATCGGGTAGCATCCAATCTCTGCAAGGATTACTGGAGAAGTGCACAATATCGTTCAGAGGATACCGCCAAAGAAGAAATGCCTGTAACGGTAGACCCTAAATCTTCCGTAATAGAAATATATGAAAAACAAGAAACGAGAAAAGAAATTATGTCTTCCTTAAAGCATCTCTCACAGCCGCAACAACAAATTGTGTTGCTTCGATTCTACCAAGATATGAAACTAAAAGAAATTGCAGAAATAATGGCGTTACCGTTGGGTACGGTAAAATCAAACCTGTTTCATGCATTGAAAAAGCTCAAAGGGGTACTAGAGGATAAGGAGGCGAACGTAAATGAAGAACCAACACAACCAAGAACAAGAACTATATCAGCTGGAAGATGAATTAAAAGAAGCATTCTCCTCTTATGTAGTGAAAGCACCTTCAAGCCAAGACACAAAAAATCTGTTGGCAACATTGCAGCCTGCTTTTGATCAAATAAATTTTCATCCTGTTGAAGAATTTAAACACGAGTCTGTGCAACGACCAAGCTTTCTTTCTCAGCTTAAAGCGCAAGTTTCTTTCTATCAGTGGCATTTCTGGGTAGCAAGCACGTTTATCTTTGTCATGTTGACACTTCTTACATCGAATAGACAGTTCTCTGACGCTACGGTATTCTTCCAAATTACTATTCCGCTATCCGTTCTGGTTGGTGTATTTTATACGTATCAAACTTGGAACAAACAAATGCGGACCATAGAGAGTATCACGCCATTCCCACCAGCTTTGTTGCTACTAAGCAGAATGATGATTATCTTTGCCATGAACATCATTTTGGGAATAAAAAGCTCTGTTTATTTACATTTTACAACGATAAGTCATTTTGAACTATTTCCGTTCCTTTTGCATTGGATTGCACCCTGCATGTTAATTTATGGCCTTATTGCCTATATGATGATGCGTAAAGGCGTAAAGTTTGGACTTGGAATTGGGATAACAGCTTGGGTTGGGTTTATGGCCGCTGGCTCCATTTATCAAGGATTTTATTATCGTTTTTTTACCCTGCAAAGTCAGGACATTGTGGCTATTCAAGGTGCTTTTATCATAACCGGTATTCTCTTGCTTTACATGTCCTATAAAAAAAGCTTAAGCATTCAAACTATGTTTCGATAATTGAGGCGAATAAAATGATTAGCGCTCAAGACATTCAGTGGAAGTATAAGAAATTTGCTCTTACAATTGAAGAATTAACCATTCATAAAGGTATAAATGTTCTCGTTGGCAATAATGGGTCCGGGAAATCCACCCTGTTAAGCTTGTTAGCAACGGCAATCAGACCGACGCATGGAGAAATTCAATATGATGACGATACGATGGATTCAAATCTTGTCGCTGTTCGAAGTAAAATTGGCTATGTTCCAACAGGAGTAGAGCTCTATCCCGACTTTACTCCTTTAAAGCTATTACTCTATCTGTCTCAGTTAAAGGGACTTCCTAAAGATTTCTCAAACCGACAAATAGAAGAGCTCCTAGCTACTTTTCATCTGCAAGATGTAAAAAAAACTAAAATTAAAAAGCTCTCGCAAGGAATGCAACAGCGTTTAGCCCTAGCTCAGGCCTTTTTAGGCGCACCTGAATACGTTTTTTTAGATGAGCCCCTAAACTACTTGGATATTCATGAAAGAAAAAGTCTGCTAAACTACGTAACCAAAATTGCCTCCCGTACTACCATTGTTGTTGCTGCTCACGAGCTCAACGAATGGGAATCCATCTGCCATTCTGTTATTTGGATGAACGAGGGCAAGCTTCTCTACACTGGAAGCAAAACGATGTGGAAGCACAATCTACCATTATCCATTTGGAGTGGAGAAGTGGAGGATAGTATGTATAACAGTTTTATGGAAAACTATTTGATTGTCTATGCTGCTCGAATAAAAAACAAACTTTTTGTCCGGTGTGCTAGTAAAACGAAGCCCGCTCCTCACTTTAAAGCAACTCCACCAACCATGGAAGATGCGTTTTTTATTAGAAAGTATATAGAAAAAGAAGCTACGCTTAGTTAGCTTCTTTTTTTGCTTGGCGTCATCAGAATTTCATATATTCTCAATTTCATTGTAATGGTGTTGTATTGTATAATTAGATTGGGAGATTCTTTTTAAAAGGCTGTTTACGCAAACTTTGTTGCTACTGCGTATCGTTTAGCAACACGTAATCAACGTTGCTGTCGTGCTCTTTTCGTGGAGGGAATTTTAACTATGTGGCAACTTTCCTTTGAATAATGACTGAAAAAAGTCTAAAAGACGACTTTTTCTTAGTTTTTAGCAACAATCTTTTAGAAAAGAGCTTTTTAAAAACGCTGCGCTATATTCAAGTAATAAGGAGTATCGACAATGATTACAAAATTGAGAAGATTCGACTGGATATTAATAGCAGCCATCGTTCTGCTATGCATATACGGGTTGATTATGGTTTATAGTGCAGGCATGCTTTTAGGCTATGAACGATACGATAATTATGCATATTTTTATGATAGACAAAAAAATTGGTTGTTAATTGGCATACCAGTTTTCCTTGCTGCCATCATCTTTAATTACAAGATCTATGATAAAGCTACGCCATTAATGGTAGGGGTTAGTATTCTTTCTTTAATCGCTGTTTTAATTTTTGGAGTTAAAATCAATGGTGCTAGAAGTTGGTTTGACGTAGGATTTAGTATTCAACCATCTGAAATTGCCAAATTGGTTATGATTATTTATTTTGCTAGGGTTTATGCTAGGAAACAACCCTATATTCATCAATTTAAAAAAGGGGTAATGCCTCCGCTAGCTGTGTTATTTGTTGTTTTTTCATTGATCTATTTCCAACCTGACTTGGGAACGGGATCCACCATCCTGATGGCATGCGGGATGATTCTGGTTTGTTCGGGAGCAAGATGGAAGCATATATTCATGCTTGGCACATTAGCAGTTGGAGCTATTTTATTTTTAGCAACCACAGCAACCTACCGTTTACAACGACTCACCTCCTTTGTCGATCCATTTGGAAATGCATCAGATACAGGATTTCAGCTTGTAGAATCTTTCATTGCCATTGGAGATGCAGGTGTATTTGGAAGAGGACTTGGTAACGGGATACATAAGCTTGGTTATTTACCTGAGGCACATACAGATTTTATCCTTGCAGTCATTTCAGAAGAACTAGGGATTTTTGGTGTGGCCTTTCTCTTTCTACTTTACTTAATTGTTCTTGTCAGAGGTGTTAGAATTGGAGTAGCGATAAAGGACCCTTTTGGAAAGTTGCTTGCATTTGGGATCACGTTTCAAATAGCAAGTCAGGCATTCTTTAATGCTGGTGCTGTTAGCGGGCTCTTACCTATTACTGGAATCACCTTACCATTTATCAGTTACGGGGGATCATCCCTTCTTATCACTATTTATGCAGCAGGAATTCTTGTCCACTTATCGAAACATGCCACCATGGCGCGAGATGCTAGAGAGGAGACAGAATCATCATGGGGACAGAAACTAACAAGCTAGCGTATAATCGAATTGATTATACGCTGCTGTTTTTGCTTTTTTTATTATTCATCATTAGCTTGTTTGCCGTTTATAGCGCTTCAGGGCAATACTTTGCTGATGATCCTTACTACTTTGTGAAACGCCAAATTGTTTGGTATATCATCGGGATAGGCATTATGTTTGCCGTCATGTTCTTTGACTATGAGCTTTTAGAGAATTTTGCATTACCCTTCTATTCGTTAGGGATTATTCTCCTTCTCGCTGTTCATTTTGCTGGAACAGTAAGAAATGGGTCCCAACGCTGGATTAACCTTGGGGGGTTTTTACTGCAGCCTTCGGAATTTATGAAAATATTTTTACTCATTGCATTAGCAGGTGTCATCTATAAATGGACGAAAGAAAAGCATGAATTAGACACCGTAACGCCCTTAAGTGTAGTCGTTAAAATCATTCTTTATTCTCTTCCACCATTTGCTTTGATCTTACTGCAGCCTGACCTTGGTACGGCGTTAGTAATCGGAGCGGTTATGGTTACCATGCTTTTTATTAGCGGTGCTTCCTGGCGGGTACTTTCCTTGTTTGCAGGCACTGCCATAGCAGGTTTGATGTCACTAGTTTACTTACATAATAACCATTTTGAGCTCTTTTCCAAGTTCATTAAGCCTCACCAGTTAGAGCGTATCTACGGGTGGCTTAGTAGGGAGGAGTATGCATCCTCCTATGGATTCCAGTTGACAGAAGCATTAAAAGGGATTGGTAGTGGACAGGTGTCTGGGCGAGGGTTTTTGGATGGCGTACAATCACAGAGCGGCCGTATTCCAGAGGTACAAACTGACTTTATTTTCGCCCTGATAGGAGAAGAGTTTGGATTTATTGGAGCGACGATCGTTATCTCCATCTACTTTATCTTAGTTTATCGTTTGGTGATGATCGCCATAAGCTGCGATAACCCGTTTGGAACTTATATCGTAACAGGAGTTATTGGTTTACTTTCCTTTCAAATTTTCCAAAATATCGCCATGACCATTGGACTTATGCCAATTACAGGTCTTGCACTCCCATTTATGAGCTATGGAGGAAGTGCATTACTGACCAATATGATTGCCATGGGCATGGTAATGAGTGTAAAGTTCCGGACAAAACAATATATGTTTAAATAAGGGTTTTGTTAGAGCTGAATATTTAATAGCTGGTGATTTTTAGCTGGTGATTGGAGCAAAAGACGGAGACTCCCGCGCGAATGAAGCGATTGACAGGAGAGCCCACAGGCGAAGCCGAGGACGCGGAGCCACTTTCGCGGAAACAACAGCGTAGTTTAACTGAGCAAAATAAAAAGGCATTTCATCTTAGGTTCATAGCGGATGAAATGCCTTTTAGTTATTCCAGACGTTTTTCCAATTGATTGATTCGTTCCAACAGCTTCTCATTCTGTGCTTGTAACTCATGATTCACTCCTTTAGAAGAAAAATAAGGATCCGTTTCCCACCAGTCCATCCCGATTTCCTTCGCTTTATCAACAGATGCGACAAGCAAGCGAATTTTAATAGTTAAAAGCTCGACATCTGCTAGACCAATTTTGATATCACCAGCAATAACGACACCTTTATCAAGGATTTTTTCTAGTACTTCTACAAGATTACTGGCATTTGACGGTGTTTGCATTGTCATACGTAACACTCCTTCTTAAAAGCACAACTTATAGTAAATTCCCCAGTGGTCCAAGATTAATGTTTAAGTCTTCATCATCTAGATCAAAGATTTCTTTTAAATCTTCCATTTTTAATTCTAGGTTCATGAGTGCTGTACCAAGTCTTTCAATTTCTTCGTCCGTTAGCGTACCACTCTCTACCCTTCTAAGGGCATGTCGTTCAATTAGCTGACGTAAAAGCTCTATTACTGTTAGAACTAATTGTGAGAGACCCTGCTCGACATTATCAGGATCTAGTTGTATTCGCCCACTTTTTTGTGGCTGGTGTTCCATGGCTTTTCCTCCTCTATAGGTTTTCGCGTAGTGGTTTGCATCATTTTATCGACAGAGGTAATGAGTAACCGCAAATCTAAATACACTAAATCAATATCAGCTATGGAGATGATCAGTTCTCCTCTTAATACCACTCCTTTATCCAAGATGACATCTAATATATCCAATAGGGAGACATCCTGATTGGGATCTGCTCCATAGGTTGACGGCATATGCTCCCTACCTCCTAAAGGTTTGCAAAGTGATAGCATGGCCACGGTCCGGACCATTCGATGGTGAAACCTGCATTTTTATAAGATTGCTGCATTTCCTCTAGCCTGCTTGTGAATTCCTCTCTGCCTTCGGTACTGATGAGATAAACAGCATTCCAATTCATATCTTGTTTTTTCCCTGTCATATCTTGAGTCCAATTTTTCTTTATTTCTGCTTGCGCACTAAGGTTTTTCAATTGATCATGTATGCTTTCACACTTGCTTCTTTTCAACATTATGACTTCTTCGTCCATTAATTTTTGTAGTTTCTTTTTCTCAAAAAACTGTCTACCAGGTGTTAGCGTCTGTAAAGCAGCCTCTTGCTCTTTAATGATAGAGGATTGTTCTGCTACTTCTTTTCTGAGCGCTTCTTCCTCACAAAAGATTTTGATATTCCATTCTTCCTTTCTAGCAACCTTTTGAAACACAGCTTGCAGTCTTTCCTTCTCCTGTTCTATCACATCTGTTAAGTTATCGATCGTTTTGTAGATGGTACAAAACTTCAAGGGAATGACGGTATAATGCTGGTGCAGCTGATTAATTGTTTCATGGTGATGAAATGCCTTCTCTTCTAACCACTTCATATCATTTTTCACTTTTTCCTCAATCTTTTGCTCGGAAAACTCATTCTCATCAATCTCACAAATGAGTGCTGTTACTTCAGCTATTTTAAACGTGAAAATTTCATGATGGTTATCGATTCCAACCAATGATTCAAGCGGCTTTGTCTCCAATTCTTTGGAGGGAACTAAACCGTATAAATAAAACAAGGAATGCATCGTTTTTGTTGTGTTCATGGTACTATCCCCCTAGCGATCTCTCTTTAAATCCTCGAAAAGCTTTTGCTCTCGTCTTTTTGCAAATTCGTATCGTTGTAGCAGCTCTGCCTCTTTTACGTTATATTCTTCCTCTGATATCTCATTCATCTCTGAGAGCATTTCCAGTTGTACTAATTGTCTTTGAATATGGTCAACATCGTAAATTTCTTTGTCCACTTCATCCTTTATTTTCTCCCCGAGCTTGACTACCATTCCAAGCGGCGCCGTAAATAGTTTGTGTAGCATTATGCTTCCATCGCCTTTAATTTGATGTCGATGAAGTTATAGGCTGGCCATGGTCCTGAATATTTAAACTCTAATTTCTCTTGCCACTGTTGATAAATTTGATTTACAAGTTCATCAAATTCCTCTTCTTTGTCTCGGTCTATTAAGAAGCTCGCATTGATGAGCATTCTTCCACCAATCGTTTCGTTTTGCTTGGCTGATTCTGCCTTTTCTGCAAGCGGAAGAAAGATTTCCTGCATGCAAACCTGCATTTTTTCCTTCATAAATTTTTGTGCATATTCGCCAAGCTCAATGCGATCATAATACGAAGCTGCCTCTGATTTACCACTGACTTTCTCCTTAAGCTTCATAGCCTTCTGGTTTTTGTTCATCTCTGTTTTTAGCCAATCCTCGTCACCAATTACTTTGAGACCAACTTCAATTTTGTTTTCTACTTTTTGATAGATTTTTTTCAGGTCTGGGTAGAGGGATTTCATAAGGAATTCAATATCTGCTTCTGTTTCGAACACATTCCCAAAGCTCATCGGAATGACGGTCGTTTTTTCCATCAGATTAGACACCACGTTTTGATGGACAAGGAGATTTTCTTTTTTCGGATGATATATTTTCATCGGTGCCTTCGTGACAATCATGGAGAACTCCTGATAATTAAAGACTTCTAAAGCAGTTTTTCTTCCTTCTAGCTCCACCTCTCCAAGCTCTAAGTTCTCATGGTTTGCAATCACACAAAATGTATAATAGCCTAAGTTATTTTCCATTTGCACTACCTCCAAAAGCTTTCTTGAACTCCTGTGTAATCAGGGACATTGTCCGAGATCTTTCCTTGTATTCAAGTCCTTTATGAACTGGGTGTAACAAAACATCCATACAAAGCTGCTTAAAGTTTTCATCTTTTGATGAAAGAGTAAATTCTTTTTGTTTTAAAATGGTCGCAATCATAATTGCTGCACGAATACCTGGCGCTTGTTTCCCTTTGCTTAAGCATTTGTCCCTAAGTGCAGACACAAATTGAATAATCTTCTTGGCATCATCGGCAGATAAACCGGTTTGTTCTACCACTATTTCGGTTTCCATTTCCTTTTCCATATAATCCAGTTCTATTGTGATCATTCTGTCCATTAAGGCATCTTGCGTTTTATGGACACCAGCATATTCTGCTGGATTACTTGTAAAAATAATCGAAAAGTCCTCATGTACCTTTACCCATTTTTCATCATGCTTTGATCCATATAGCGGAAGCACTCCTTCTTCCATTACTGCCAAAAACAGATTATTTGTTTCTGGTTTTGATCGAGTAAATTCATCATAAATTAAGGTATAACCATTTTTCACTGCATCTAGGAGTAGCCCTTCTTGAAAGGATTCCTTCATCGTTTCTTCCTTTTTCATGACAGAACGAATATAGTTATCTACTAAAAGCTTCTTTGTGTAGCCGTTAAAGTCCCCTAGAAGATCTGCATTCGATAACTCTTCGTGTCCTTGTAAGAAAACGATTGGCCTGCCTAAGCTCTTCGCAACATGAAAAGCGGTAGATGTTTTTCCTACACCAGTTGGACCCGTAAAATGTACCGAAAACCCGTTATGAAGATAGTCCAGCGTCCGGTCTGTAAGCTCCTCTATCTTCTTGTGTGAAACCAGTTCTTTTTCTAGCTGGATCTCCATGCTTTCAACCTCCAATGTCAAGGGCCCTTACTCATTGTTACAATCAATCGAGCTTCTAGAGCGCAAGCTTTTTCTCGTATACGATTCTAATTCCATCTCTTTATTAATTTTCGCATGGTATACACCAATCATTTGGTCCTTTGCGTATGCTTTCATGTATTCTTTTTCTTCAATGACCTCCACTTCTACATCCCAGCCCTGTTCTGTGGGCTGTACACCCGTTATCTTGTATGGAGGCTTTACGTACTCTGTGAAGAACTCTGTCACTTCCTTTAATACCTTCTTCATGCTCACTATGATCCCATCCTTTTAAAAAGGCTCTTTTCTAAAGATTGTTGCTAAAAACCTAAGAAAAAGTCGGCTTTAAGACTTTTTCCAATCATTATGCAAAGAAAAATTGCCACGTATTTAAATCTTCGTCAACGAAAAGAGCACGACAGTAACGTTGACTACGCGTGTTTTAGCAACAAAGGCTACGAAAACAGCCTTTAACTAAACGGAACAAAGACACATGAAGTATGTGTCTTTTTCCATTTCTATTAACCTTTACAATTATGCATTTTGACGTTCATTGGATTGACCAGATAAGTGGAATTCTCCGTCCATTAAATCATCTCGGAGAAGTCCGACTGCCTCTGCATAACGTAACCAAGTATCCACACTTGCAATGACGACTCTGGCTTCTACCGTTACAAGTTCAATTCCGACTAAGGAAACACGCGCATAAACGTCAATAACAACGCCCTTATCTAAGATTCGATCGATTACCTCTGCTAGACTAGATCCATCAGTACTCTTTTGAATTGCTGCCATGTTATCTCACTCCTTTAATGTCGTTCACATTTGGTATTTGGTCGTTTCGTTTCACTGAATTCATTCCATTTAGGCTGTCTGCACCTTTTACTTCTGTATAGGATTTGATTCCGTTGGTGGACCCGTTCTTTCCGATTTTTTCTTGAAAAGACTCTCCAGCGTCTTTTACCTTCTGGAGCCGGTCCTTCACTTTTAACAAGGAATCTTGTATTTTTTCCTGAACATCCTCGGCTTTGCTGTGAACTTTGTTTGCAAATTTATCTTTCGAGTCATCCAGGTTGTCCGATAGTTTATCCGCTTTGTTTTGTATCTTTTCCTTTGTTTTATCCTTTTTATACTCTATATAGGTTTCAGTTGCTTCTTCTTTAGCTTTCTTTGTCAGTTTTTTCTTCAGATCCTTCAGGCTCGAGCTCCCTCTCATTTCGCCGAAAAAATTTCATCACCTTATTTCGACGTTCTTTTTTTAATAGAAAAGCAGAGCTTGCCGCAACACTTCCTACTACTGCACCTGTAAACCATTTATTTTTTCCAAGCTGTAATGCACTTTCTTTTACGCTCATCACTTGCCACTTCCTTTCATAAAATTTTTATTCGGTTTTAGGTTGTATTCACGCTTTAGTCCCAAATTAAACAATTTTTTTGACAAAGGGAAACATTCCCTATTAAATTAGCAATTGATTCCTTGAGAGGAATATTTTCTAAACGCAATGTTTATTTATAGATGCAATAGGGGTATTCAGTTGTTAAACTAGGACTTTCGCAGGGAGGCGTAATGGTGAATAAATTTCTGATGATGAATGGAGTGCTTCTTAGTGGACTTGTAGGAGCCCTTATTACTAGAATTGGAAGTTCAAATAGAGGAAACTCAATGAGTATGGAAGCCTGTAAAATTAAAGGCAATCGTAATTCACGGGGAGAATTGATTTATCATATTCCTGGTGGAAGGTTCTATCAAGTAACAAAGGCCGTGGAGTGGTTTGATAGTGAGGAAGCAGCCATTTCGGCTGGGTATCGTAAATCGGAAAGATAAAAGTAACTTTCTGATTAATTCCCAAAAAAAACGTGAGAAATTAAACATTTCTCACGTTTTTTTTATTGTTTAAAGAAGTTTCTAGCTGTTGATTGGAGCAATGGCGGAGACTCCCGGGGGAATGAAGCGAAAGACTTGTGACCCCACAGGCAAAGCCGTGGAGGCTCACAAATCGACCCGCAGGACGCAAGCCATTTTGCGGAAATCAACAGCGTTCTTACATAACTTTACATTTCACGAACCCATTGAACTAGCTTTAAAGAAAGGTGATTGGCATCCTCTTCATCTAAGGATAAGCGAAACTCCTCATTTAATCTGTTAGTCAAAGCTGCTGTTCCTTCCTCATATGGAACAATCGTTGACCACTTGATGAACGGTATCGCAATCAATGTTTGTTCTTCTTTTTTATTCTCATGAATATACACTTGAAAAGTATGTACTTGCAGATTAGCTTTTCGTATCTTCACTTTCATTCCTCCTCTAAAAACCTACTAATATTGTAGCTTCCCTCCTTGTTATATTCAACTAACCGAATGTAAACCAAACCAAAATTACTGTTGACAGTTCTAGGACTTTTCGATTATCATTTTATTGTTAACTAAAAACAACAAAGGGGTTTACAATATGAAACGTTCATTTTCAGCTTTAGATATTACATACTCAGCAATGTTTGTAGCCTTAATGGCTATTGGTGCTAACATTGTATCCTGGGTGCCATTTTTACAAATAGGTAGCGTACCATTATCGATGCAACCATTTTTCTGCGTACTGGCTGGTATTTTACTAGGTTCACGTCTTGGTGCTGTATCCATGATTGTTTATTTATTGGTTGGGATTGCTGGCGCGCCAGTATTTGCAGGTTTTGGATCTGGATTTGGATCTATTGTAGGACCTACTGGTGGTTTTTTACTATCCTATGTAGTAACTGCTTTTGTTGCAGGACTTATTGTGGAAAAGGCAGAAAAACCACAACTTGTTACATTTATGACTGCTTCATTCGCTGGTATTGTCTTGATTTACTTCATCGGAACAAACTACATGTACTTCATTTTAAATTATGTGATGGAAGTAGGAATGTCTTACGGAGCAGCGTGGATGACGATGGCATGGTTCTCTTTAAAGGACTTCGTTTTCACGATCCTTTGCGGATTGTTAGCAACTCGCCTCTATTATGTAGTAAATAAAACAGCAAAAACACCTTACACTCGTAAGGTTGCATAGTGAAAAACCTGGCTGAAACGTATCAGCCAGGTTTTTTTATAAAATCATCGCTGCAATGCAGCCAAATATTATTAAAGGAATATTGTAGTGAATAAAGGTCGGTACACAAGTATCCCAAATGTGATTGTGTTGGCCATCAGCATTCAGACCGGAAGTTGGTCCAAGCGTACTGTCAGAAGCAGGTGATCCTGCATCCCCAAGCGCTGCAGCAGTACCAACAATCGCAATCGTTGCCATCGCGCTAAATCCTAACTCTGCACAAAGCGGAACAAAGATGGCTGCGATAATGGGAATAGTGGAGAAAGAGGAGCCAATCCCCATTGTAATGAATAGTCCTATTAGTAGCATTGTAAATGCTGCTAGTAATTGGTTAGTGCCAATCCAATCTGCTGCAGAGGAAACCAGCGTTTCAATTTGTCCTGTCTCCCTTAATACACTCGCAAAGCCTGACGCAGCAATCATCACAAATCCAATGTATGCCATCATTTTCATACCAGAGGTGAGAATCACATCCGTTTCGTTAAACTTCATTGCTCCACCAAGATATAGAATAACGATTCCCACAAGGGAGCCATAAATCATTCCTTGCACACCAACTACTTCTGTAAGGTAAACTTGAGTTACTAAAGAAATGACAACTGCTAGAAGAGCAAATAATAGCGATTTTTTCGTATAGGCTGCAGATTCTTGTTCAGAAATATCTTTTTGTTTATACACTCTTGGTTTTCGGTAGCTAAAGAACACGGCAATCAATAATCCAACTACCATCCCCCCAACTGGAATCACCATGGCAGTTGGGATAGAGGATAAGCTTATATCTAGACCACTTTCCCCCATATTTGTTTTTAATATATCATGAAAAATCCCGCCAAATCCAACCGGTAAAAGAATGTAAGGTGCTGTTAAACCAAAGGTAATAATTGTAGAGGTTAATCTCCTATCAATTCCAAGTTCATTAAGAATCTTTAATAATGGTGGAATTAGGATAGGGATAAATGCAATATGCACGGGAATTACGTTTTGTGACATAATAGACACCGCTAATAGAATCAACAAAATCAATACTTTGGATAGTGATTTTTTACGTGTTTCTTCTTTCGTACCGACAAATTTTATTGCTCCCTCCACTAGAGCATCTGGCAGCCCTGTTTTGGATAAGCCCACCGCAAATGCACCTAATAATGCATAACTAAGTGCTACAGCAGCATTTCCTCCCAAACCATCTGTAAACGTATTAATGGTTGTCTCAAGGCCAAGCCCTCCGACCATTCCACCAATAAAAGCACCCGTAACTAGTGCCAGTACAACATTTATTCTAAGTAAGCTTAATACAAGCATGACGAGAACAGCTATGATGACTGCATTCATTTTAAAGACTTCCTTTCAAGAGATCATTATTACTTCATTCGCTTTAGTTTGTTAAATCGGTAGAGAATTAGAGTACAAAAGATAAATTATCATAGACCATCATAGCTGTCAACGGAATTGTTTGGAAAGCACAAAAAAAACACATCTTTTTAAGATGTGTTTTTTTCAATCGATTATTCCTCTGTCAGTCCAAACCGTTCTACTAAAGTCACAAGCGTACGTACCATCGCTCCTGTGCCTCCACTTGGCCCCAGCTCGTGAGCTGATTTCGCAGTTGCTGTTCCTGCGATATCTAAATGCACCCATGGCGTATTTTCAGCAAATTCTCCGATAAACGCACCTGCAAAAATAGCATGTCCGTCACGTCCAGGGGAGTTATTCAAATCAGCTACTTTACTGTTGCGCACTCGCTCTTTTGCGTGATCAAAGATTGGCAGTCGCCACATTTCTTCTCCAGCCTCATAGGATGCTTCTAACACTTGTTCAAACCAATCTTCATCATTGGTCATCGCACCAGTAGTGTGATTTCCAAGCGCAATGATCACCCCTCCGGTTAAGGTAGCGACATCCACTAGATAATTCGCACCATGCTGTTTAGCATACGTTACGGCGTCTGCAAGAACTAGTCGTCCTTCTGCATCTGTGTTAAGAATCTCAATGGTTTTGCCGCTCATGGAAGTAATCACATCATCTGGCTTAAAGGCATTACCACTAATCATATTATCTGTAGAGGCTATAACTGCGACAACATTTTGCTCTGGCTTTAATTCCCCAATGGCTTCCATTGCACCAAGAACCGCAGCCGCTCCTCCCATGTCAGTTTTCATGCCAACTATTCCATCCTTTGGCTTAATAGAATAGCCACCCGTATCAAAGGTGATTCCTTTTCCGACTAGCCCAATGACATCTGTCCACTCTTCTTTTCCTTGATGCTTAAGGACAATCATTTTTGGTGGCTCCACAGAACCCTTATTTACTGCAAGAAGTGCGCCCATTCCTAGCTTTTCCATGTCTTCTTTCTCTAGGATTTCTAGTTCAAAGCCATATTTTTCTGCAAGGGCTGCTGCGTGATTGGCAAGCTCTGTTGCAGTTAGCATATTCCCAGGCATGTTGACTAATGTACGGGCACTGTTTGTTCCTTTTGCAAAAACGTACCCAACATGGACACTTGCCTCCACCTCAGACTTATCCTCATCTGTAAGCAAAACAACTTCCTCTAGCTTCACTTCAGGCTCATTGGATTTTTGTTTATATCCATCGTAGCGGTAGGTTGCTAGTGGGATAGACTCCCCTAAGGCATGTGCCACATCATGAACCGCTAAATCACTTGTTACGAAGGAGTCAATGGCAACAACCGCACTTTGCAATTTCGATTCTTGAAGCGACTTGCCTACTTTACCAAATACCTTTCTCAGCTCTTCAAAAGAAAGCTTGTCCGCTCTTCCGGTACCCACTATGATAATTCTTTTATACATTGTTTTTCCGAAAGTATGTATTTTAGATAGTTTTCCTCTTTTAGGTGAAATATCTCCATCTTTCAGTAATGCTGTTAGCTGTCCTTCTAGCTGATTGTCTAGTTCCCCAACAATCCCTTCAAGTTTACTATGTTTCTCGGATAACCCTACAACAATCGCTTCGATTTGATTTTCATTATTGATCTCATTATGTACCACAAACATGGCTGAACACCCCCAAATTAAGATACTTCCATTATAGCTAAATTCTTAAAATATTTCGAGTATCTAAGAATCCTCCAAGTATAAAAAAAGACGTGGTAGCTTTGGCAACGTGTCTACCTTTTCATATGGAACGCTTTCCAAGTCGGTTGGGAGGATATTTAAGCAATCTTGGATATATTGATGAATCTTTTCTAAATCAAGACCCCAGAATCTCGGACGATATTTTTGAATATAACGGCCTCCAGCTTCCATCATCATTCTAGCACCTTTTACATTTCCATACTCATAGTGATAAATGGCAACCGTCATTTGCAATAATCCCTTGAGAAAATAGTTCTCCTTATCTGTCATCCAAATCTCCTCTAACAAATCATGACACGTATAATAATCTCCCTCATTAAAAGAAATAAAGAATTCATAGTATTCTTCTGGATATATATCCATTATTTTTACCCCTTCGATAAAAATGTCCTATAACCATCTTAACAAAAGAAGTAATATCATTCATAATAATAAGAAAACTACTTTCATCATGTACTACATAGAAGTAGAAAGGGTATAGTAATAAAAATTACAGCTAAGAAGGGCGGTTCGGTCAGATGGAGTTATTTTCAAATTTCCCTTTATGGGCAGCACTTGCGGCCATTGGTTTCGCACAATTCGTGAAAGTCCCCATTCAATTTATAGCAACAAGAAGAATTGATTGGTCCCTTTTAACGAGTACAGGAGGCATGCCAAGCTCCCATTCAGCTGCCGTGACGGCACTAGCAACAGGGGTTGCCTTTGAAACCGGGTTAGACTCGCCTATCTTTGCAGTAGCAACTGTCTTTGCAATCATCGTCATGTTTGATGCAACAGGTGTAAGACGACATGCTGGCGAGCAAGCAACTGTATTGAATAAATTGGTTGGTGATTTTAACCGTTTTGTAGAAGAAACAAAAAAATGGCCTAACATGAATGAGCAGGAAAAAGTGAAGGATCTAAAAGAACTCTTGGGTCATCAACCTATCGAGGTCTTCTTTGGAGCCATCACGGGTATCCTCCTTACGATTGTGCTTCATTACCTGGTTCATCTTGGATAAGGGAGGGAGAAACATGCGTTTAGTATCTATTTGTCCCAGTAACACAGAGCTGCTACATTACCTCGGACTTACCGAGAACCTCGTTGGCATTGATGATTACTCAGATTGGCCTGCAGAAGTTCACACGCTACCCAAGCTAGGTCCTGATCTGAATATTAACATGGAAAAACTTGAAGCTCTTGAGCCAGATTTGGTGCTGGCAAGCTTAAGTGTGCCTGGCATGGAGAAAAATGTAGAGGAGCTAAAAAGAAGAGGTATTCCTCATATCACCTTAAATCCTCAATCTTTGGAAGATATCGTCGTTGACCTTCACGAGGTGGGCAAACTCACAAAATCAACCGAGCGAGCAAGCGTACTTGCAGCAGAAATAAGAAGGGTTATCGAGACATATAGAAAGCTTGCTTCTACACTCTCTACAAAACCTGGTATTTATTTTGAATGGTGGCCAAAGCCCATTTTCACACCAGGTAGAATCAATTGGCTTACAGAAATTAGCCAGCTTGCAGGAGCGAGAAATATTTTTGAAGATAAGAACGTGGCAAGCTATCAAACCGAGTGGCAGGAAGTTTCCGCGTTGAACCCTGATGTCATCCTGATGATTTGGGTGGGTGTCAAAGAATCGAAAATGAATCCAAACCATATCATCAAACGAGAAGATGCTTCCAAGGTAAAAGCCGTACTCGACGAGCAAATACATGTACTTGAAGAAAGTCTCTATTGCCGCCCTTCTCCAAGACTTATCATGGGTTTACAAAAGCTTTCTAGCCTATTGCACCCTACCGTGTATCCAGAATTCAACGGGGAAGATACGCTTTTAATGCAAAATAAATAAAGGTCGTCCATTTCCTTGTAAGGAAAAGACGACCTTTATTTATTGTTTTTTGCCTAAATATTTTTGACGAAAAACCTGCATGCTACTATCTTCATTTAGTTTTGTTAACTCTTCTTCTGATAAGGTTCCATCGCCTTTTTTCACAAGATAAACATCAATCGTTTGTTTACCCCAATCGTTAAACACTTCATCCACTGTATCGAAATATAAATCAATTTTGTTTCCTTTAATAGCTCCACCAATATCGGCGACTACTCCATAGCCATACCCTGGGATAAACAGAATAGTACCAATTGGGAAAACACTAATATCTGCAGCAATGGTCGAATATAAATCCCTTTTTACTTTAAGTCCAGAATATGTAATACCATAGCTTGGATCCCCAGGCTTTTTCCCTGTAGACTCATAACCAGCGGTATAGCCTGTCGCATGAACTGTATGTGCTTCATACTCATTCCAATCTAAATCCTCTAAGGCTAAAGGTGTTTCCACCGTTTCCTCTGCAGAAACTTTTGTTTGTGTGGCGGAAAGAAAGTTTAAGCTTTTAAAGCCCACTGCCATCTTCTTAAATATATTGTCAGACTCTTTTTCACCGTCATAGCTGGCATATATCTTATTTTCTTTGAGCCAGTTATGAATGGTCGAAGCTTGTACCCCCGAAATGGATTGAAAGGTAACTAAAAGAGCTACTACAAATAACAAGCCCATTACCGTTCTCCGGATTACCGTTTTCAAATTTTTCATGTGAATCATCAACACTCCTCTCACAAGATATTCCTTCCCGCTTTTGAAAGGATTTATTCCTTTTTTCGAGACAATAACGTTTGTGAGGGTCAAAAAAAAAGAACCGGCACCAAGACCGATTCTTCCTTTAGAACATTTGATATCCATTTTTTCTTAGCATTTTTATCACAATTCCAGAACAAATAGCTCCTGCTAAACCGCTTAAAAGAATGGTAACATCAGCGACCTGCAATGATGTTAACTCAGACCCAAGTGTGGAAAAAGCCTGATTAGGTTGACGGAAATAATCTATTAATTTCACATCATCCTGTGCTACAATCCATACACAAACTAGAGGGTAGATAATCGCCATAATCCAAGACATACGTAGGAGCATATTTAAAAGGAATCCAATTCCAAAGAATAGTACAAAAAATAAAACAACCGATATAAGTAGTATTGGTATATTCAATACCAGGCACCTCCATTACACATCTTTCCTAAGTGTACTGAAAGGCTTGCTAGGAAGTCAATGTCTTTTCCCATACAAACAAAAACACAACCACAATTGTCCTAAATACGTCAAATTTGACGAAATGGAAATGGGGTTGTGTAATTATTTTAGCTCTTTTCTAAAAGATTGTTGCTAAAAACCTAAGAAAAAGTCGGCTTTAAGACTTTTTCCATTCATTATTCGAAGAAAAGTTGCCACATATTTAAAACTTACTCCACGAAAAGAGCACGACTGCAACCTTGCTTACGTGTTCCTTAACAGTACGCAGTAGCAACAAAGTTTACAAAAACAGCCTTTACTTATTATTTTCTACCGCTCCCTCCGCAGCAGGAGCAAGTTTCTGATCCACCAAGTAGTAGTTGAAAATATCCTTTACCAGAGCAATACGGGCAATCCTTTTTATCTGTTTGCAGTTGATTATTCATTCCTTATCCCTCCAGATGATTAGTCTTAAAACAGAAGCTAATTTATCTAATTTTCTGATAATATATCACCTTTTATGAAGGAGTGAAAGGGACGAAAACAGCTAAAAAAACCGATGTAAGCGAATACATCCATTTCAATCTATTTAAATCTTCCTTTTTCGTAAATTTACAGAATTATTAGAAAAATAATTTATAGCTACTATATTGAAACACATCACCTGGATTCATGCTTTTCGTTTCCTTTAACATAGTAAGGCCTTCCATTTTCGTGCAATAGTGAATCAACAAGGAAGAATCAGGATCATCCTGCAGTTCATCCATTGTTTTAAATGCAGCATCTATTAATTCTGATTTCTGGTAGACCACATTTGCATGTAATGGCGTGCATAAGAAAAGAAGCATATTGTCACTGATTCTTTCTTGGATAACGCCAGAGCGAACCCCTACAAGACCTTCTACCTTAACGGTTATTCCTGTCTCCTCAAGTATCTCTCGCCTTACCGCCTCATCAACTGTCTCATTTTCTTCCACAAAGCCCGCTGGAAAGGACCATTTCCCCTTAAGTCCGCCATACTTCTTTTTTACCACAAGCCATCTTCCATCGTCTGTCACCACTATTCCCGCTACCGCTAACCATACATTTTCTCTTTTGGCCATCATCTCACCCTTTTTTGCTTTTCTTCTATGTTATCAAGATTTTGAAGGGATGTGTATGGTTGAGAACTTATCACTCTCGAAGAACATGTTTTTTGGGTTTTGGGGGTGGTAATATTACCTCATTTTAGTTATCAAGGGACTCGCTTGGAGGCTTCGTTGGGCGGTATTCGCTTTTTTCTCCTATAATTATGTACATCAAAAAAACCGCCCTACACAAGGACGGTTTTTGCAAAAAATCTATTTTATAATACGTTGAATTTCCCTTTTTTCATTACCAGACCTGCTCCACCGATCATGTAAAGCGCACGGTTATCAACCATTTTCTTCATGAAGGATGCTTTAGAGCCCCAAATCTTGCGTCCGAAAACTACACCAATTGCATCGTCTTCCCCTAAGGAACAAACAGTACCTTTTAGATCAGGAGTAAATGTTTGAAGCTCTCCTTGACCACGAACAAGCACTGCCAAGTTCTTCGCACAAACTTCCCCTTGTTGCATCGCGATTTGTGCTGTTGGAGGGTAAGGACGATTGATTTCTTCGTTGATGATAAGGGAACAGTCACCAACAATGAATACATCCTCGTGACCAGGTGCACGTAAGTAAGGATCTACTTTTACACGACCTCTCATGTTTTCAAAGCCAGAATCCTCTACTAAATGGTTTCCGCGAACTCCCGCAGCCCATACAACTGTGCTAGCTTTGATTTCTTCTACTTCATCGTCTTTTGCAACGATGATTCCCTCAGGAGTAGCTTCTTTAATTGCTGTGCCAATTTTGAATTCTACCCCTTTACGCTCAAGCGTGTTCACTGCATATTCCACTAGCTCTGGGTCAAAACCAGGCAGAACAGTTGGAGCAGCCTCTACACAGACGATACGAACTCGGTCTTTAGGAATGTCAAATTCCTGGCAAAGCTCTGGTACACGGTTCACAAGCTCACCAAGGAACTCGATACCTGTGAAGCCTGCACCACCAACAACGATTGTTAATCGATCATCACGGCGATGTGCCTCTGTATTGTAAGTTGCGAATTGATATTCGATATGCTCACGGATTTTACGAGCAACGTTTAAGTTTGCAATCGAGAATGCATGCTCCTTTAAGCCTTTAATCCCGAATGTTTCCGCTTCATAACCAAGACCTACTACTAGATAGTCGTAGGAAATCTCGCCGCCTTTTGCAAGCGCAACAGTTTTTGCTTCTCTGTTGATACCTGTTACAGTGTCGACTAAGAAGTTGACTTTGCTGCGATCAATAACATCGGTAATTTTGTAACGAGTACGATCTGCTGGAAGAGTACCTGCAGATGCTTCATGCAACCAAGTTGACTCATAGTGATAGTCATTTTTGTTCACAAGTGTGATTTCCGCTTCGTTCACACCTACTAATTTTTGAAGTCGGACCGCTGTTACTAATCCACCGTAACCTGCACCTAAGATAACAATGTTTGGCTTTTTCAAATGAATCACATCCACCTTTTTATTGGATTTGTATAATAAATAATAAGGACTTTTACAAATTTCACTTTCCCATTCTTACTATCCGCAAAAACAAAATTATTTATGAAAATAAATGATTGTGAAATACTTCACGAAAACAGACGGCAAAAAAGTGCGAAATTTGTCACAAAGATTAATTACCTACCTATCATCATATTCTTTTTAGCAACACATTTCAAGATAAAATCTTACTTTAAAAAGCTTTAAAATATTCCGAAAAAAGCTCAACTATCTGACTCAATCTTCCAAAAATTCTACCTATTTTCAGTATATGTTCCCCTTTTTCCACTGTTGAAAACAGAAATTGCAAGAAAATTGTGCTATAGTAAAGGAAGAACGTTATCACACTTGTTTTTAGGAGGATAGGTAAAAGATGAGCGAAGAACAAAAAGTATATGACATCACCATCATTGGTGGAGGACCAACAGGATTGTTTACTGCATTTTATGGTGGGATGAGACAAGCAAGCGTCAAAATTATCGAAAGTTTGCCACAGTTAGGTGGTCAATTATCCGCGTTATATCCGGAAAAGTACATATATGACATTGCAGGATTCCCAAAGGTACGTGCCCAGGAGTTAATTGATAACCTGAAAGAGCAAATGTCTAAATTTGAGCCAACGGTTGCGCTAGAACAATCGGTTCAAACGCTAGAAAAAATGGGCGATGGTACATTTAAAATTGGCACTGACAAGGAAACGCATTATTCTAAGGCAGTGATTATTACTGCTGGTAACGGCGCGTTCCAACCAAGACGCCTCGAGTTAGACAATGCAAAAGACTACGAAAACAAAAACATCCATTATTTTGTGGATGATATGAACAAGTTCGCCGGGAAGAAAGTAGTGGTTTTCGGTGGTGGAGATTCTGCAGTAGACTGGGCGCTTATGCTTGAGCCTATCGCGGAAAAGGTCACCCTTGTTCACCGTCGTGACAAGTTCCGTGCCCATGAGCATAGTGTAGAAAACTTAATGAACTCAAAAGTAGAAGTGAAAACACCATATGTTCCTGCTGAGCTTATTGGCGATGAGCAGGCAATCAATCAAGTTATCCTGGAAAAAGTGAAGTCCGAAGATAAAGAAGTTCTTGAAGTAGATGATGTTATCGTCAACTATGGCTTTGTTTCCTCTCTTGGTCCAATTAAGGACTGGGGATTAGAGATTGAGAAGAACTCCATTGTCGTGAATTCTAAAATGGAAACAAACATTCCAGGTATTTATGCAGCAGGTGATATTTGTACGTATGATGGAAAAGTGAAGCTGATTGCTTGTGGATTTGGCGAAGCACCAACCGCAGTCAACAATGCTAAATCCTATATTGATCCAAAAGCGAAAGTTCAGCCACTTCATAGTACTAGCTTATTCTAAAAGTGAACGGAAAGTGAAAAGGAGCTGTTCAAAAGTCATAAGCAGATGACTTTTGAACAGCCTTTTTTTTGTGTGTGGTGTAAGACCGCTGGTGATTTCCGCAAAATGGCTCCTCGTCCTGCGGGGCGACCTTGAGCCTCCTCGGGCTTATGCCCTGCTATCTTCTCAAGATTGTCGCTTTATTCCCCCGGGAGTCTCCGCCATTTGCTCCACTCACCAGCTAGAAACATCTTAAAATGAATGTATAAAGTACACTATAAAAAACAATGATGGTTCTCCTACATTTACAATTTCTAAAAAGCTTGGTTTTAATAAAGTGGAACTTAATAATTGGAGAATGCCTTGAAAAATTTGATCCGTAAGAAATGGAGGAAACTGTTTAATGGCATCAAAGGAATTTGGTCTGTACATAAAGATTTTAAGGGAAGAAAAAGGATTCCATAGTCAGAGGGCGTTGTCATCAAAAATCGGAGTTTCCAATGCGACCATTGCTCGTATTGAAAGAGGAGAAACTAGCGCAAGCTACGAGACGCTTTGCAAAATGGCAGATGTATTCTCAATAGATTATAGGGACTTGGTAGATAAACAAGATTCTTTTGAAGAGCCTAAAGAGATGACGTTGCATGAGAAATTAAAGATGTTGAATGAAGGCCAATTAAGAAAAATTAATCAGCTTTTAGACGAGTTATTAAAAGGAAAATAGAATGTATAATAAAAGGATAGCCCAAAATATTGGGCTATTCCTTTATATTTAAATTCTTCTACTGACTTTACAACATAACCCCCGTCATAATACCTTTTAGCACTCCTCCGGCTTCCCGGCATTTGCCGCGGTACGGAATGAAGAACCACACCCACAGTTTGCAATGGCATTCGGATTGTCGATGGTGAATCCGCCGCCCATCATGGACTGTTTGAAATCGATTTTAACATCTTGCAGGATTGGTTTGCTTTCTTCATCAATTAAGATTTTAATTCCGTGCTGTTCAAACTCCAGATCCTTGTCGCCTTTTTCTTCTTCAAAACCCATGCCGTAGGATAGGCCACTGCAGCCTCCACCTTTGACACCAACGCGAAGAAAAACATTTTCATCGCCATGTTCTTTCATCATATCTTTTATTTGAAAAGCGGCCGCTTCTGTAATGTTAACTACTTGATTCATACGATACACCTCCTAGACAATTTCCAGTTACTATTATTATATCGTGAAACATCTATCTTCTCAATTTTACTGCTTTTAATAGTATATGCAGTCTGGCCAAGCATTTGTGACTTAAAAATTAATAGTAAAATGTTCCTTTACAAATCGTTTCTGCCGGTCCACGCATTTTAACATTTCCGCTATCTGACCAGGTGATGAACAGATCGCCTCCAGCTAGGTGGACGATGGTTTCTTTGTTACGAGTAGTTTTGTCATTAAGGACAGATGCCACTACTGCTGCGCAAGCTCCCGTTCCACAGGCCTGCGTGATGCCAGAGCCTCTTTCCCACACGCGGAAGTGTAATTCATGATCAGAAACCACTTCCACAAACTCTACATTTACCCCTTCTGGAAAACGCGAGTCTTTCTCCACGATTGGACCTAAGGGTGTGAGTGGTGCTTGTGTGATGTCATCTACATAAAAAACCACATGAGGATTTCCCATGGAGACCGTTGTAATAGTATAGGTTTCTCCTGCCACCTTAAAGGGTTCTGCCACCAGCTGCTCTTTTTCATTCACTAGGATAGGGATATCCTTAGTTGCAAGTCTTGGCTGTCCCATATCTACTGTTACATTGGTGACTTTTCCACCGACCATTTCTAGTTCTGCCTCCACTAGTCCAGAGAGCGTTTCTATTTTAAACACTGTTTCTTTAACTAAACCATGCTCATAGGCATATTTTGCTACACAGCGAAGGCCATTTCCACAGTTCTTACCTTCAGACCCATCATTATTAAAAATTCGCATTTTAACTGGTGCTATCTCTGAAGGACAGATGAGAATCATACCGTCTGAGCCAATTCCTGTATGAACATTTGCTACTTTGACAGCAAGAGTCGCTAATTCTTCTTCCATTAAATTTTCTTCAAACATATTTACATATATATAATTGTTGCCTAACCCATGCATCTTGGTGAAAGAAAAGGAGCTCATATGTTGCGTTCCCCCATAAATATTATTTCTTCAAGTATAAATACATAAAAGAGTGAACACAATAGAAATATCCCCCGTTTTATATGAAAAACCCATGGATTCTTGTTTCGATGAAGAAACAGGATTCACATGGGTTTTTCTGTTAAAAGAAAAGCCCTCACCTATTAAGGGTGAGGACCATTTTATTTTAGAACAAGAACATTCCAGCAATCGCAGCACTTAACAAGTTAGAAAGAGTACCTGCGATGATAGCGCGGAAGCCTAATTTAGCGATATCTGAACGACGACTTGGAGCTAGGTTTCCTAGACCACCTAAAAGGATTGCTAGAGATGATAGGTTAGCGAAACCACATAGTGCAAACGCAATAACCGCAACAGATTTTTCACTAAACATATCAAGCTGTGCAGAGAAAGTAGAGTAAGCTACAAATTCGTTAAGCACTAATTTTTGTCCAATGAGGTTACCAGCAGCAACTGCTTCACTCCAAGGAATACCAATAACAAACGCGATTGGTGCAAATAAATATCCTAGGACATAGTCAAGTGAGAAGTTGTCATTTCCAAACCAACCACCAACTCCACCAAGAATACCGTTGATCATCGCAATTAACGCGATAAATGCCAGTAGCATTGCACCAACGTTTAAAGCAAGCTTCAAACCGTCTGATGCACCGCGAGCTGCTGCATCAATAACATTCGTTGCACGCTCGTCTTCTGATTCACCAATTTGTGCGTCATTCGCAATTTTTGGTTCTTCTGTTTCTGGAATAAGCATCTTCGCCATAATTAATCCACCAGGAGCTGCCATGAAACTAGCGGCAAGCAAGTACTCTAGAGGAATCCCAAGTGCTGCATAACCGAATAATACAGAACCAGCTACAGATGCAAGTCCCCCAGTCATAACAGCGAAAAGCTCAGATTTCGTCATTCCAGCAATGTAAGGACGAATCACAAGTGGTGCTTCTGTTTGTCCAACAAAAATGTTTGCAGAAGCGGATAAGGATTCTGTTCTGCTTGTTCCAAGAATTTTCGCAAGACCGCCACCAAGGAAGCGAATAATGATTTGCATAATACCAAGGTAGTATAGAACAGAAATTAATGCAGAGAAGAAAATGATGATTGTTAATACGTGGAACGCAAAAACAAAGCCAGTTGCCTCCGCCGGATTACCTAGTACAGGTCCGAATAAGAAGCCAATTCCTTCATTTGCATAGTTGATAATGTTTTGCACATACTCCGTAAGCTTTAGGAAAGCAGCTCTACCAGCTTCCCACTTCAATACGATGAATGCAAATAGCAATTGAATTGCCAGTCCGCCAATAATGGTACGAACCTTTATCTTTCTTTTGTTTTCTGAAAGGAGAAATGCTATTGCAAAAAGAACAGCGATCCCCATTAACCCCCAAAGGATGTTATTCATAATATTCACCTCAATTAGAAATTTCTAACAAGTTGTTTGTCGTCAGACATCTAACTATCACTATTACACTTTACTATGAAATGAAAGCGTTTGAAAGAACTTTTTTTCTGTCAAATTGTTACAGCTTTTTGTAAGCATGTACAAAAGCAGACATTCTTAAATAAATTACCCAACTTTTTCATAATAATGTATGATTTTATGAAGTTTCTTTCTTTAATTAATAGCAATTTTGTCTTTAAAGATAAAAAAATAATCGTAAATCAGACAGAATTAGGACTATTGGATTATTTTTGTGCAAATCTCATTTCTGAAAGCTTGTTGCTTTTAATCAAAGACTTTTTTCAGTTTTTAACCAAAGAAAAATTGTCCCATGTTGAATTCTTCCTCCACGAAAAGAGCACGACAGCAACGTTGGGTGGCTTAACTATACGCAGTAGCAACAAAGTATGCAAAAACAGCCTTTCACTATTAAGCAGTTTGTAACAAAGTTTGCGAAAATATCCTTGTACAAAAAAAACACATTCCACTTATCGTGAAATGTGCTTTTATTAAAACATTGGATTTTCTTCCAAGTATATATAGATGTTATCTACTAGCTGTTCAGGAGTCTCACCAGTTACGACATCGCCGTTTACAAGTGCAAAAAGATGTTCAAAGCATTTTCCGCAATAGCCTAAGCACCCATATTCCACAATATCAAAATTTGGGTCCTTCTCTAGTACTTCTCTTGCTTTTTGTGAACCACTGGCAAGATTACTAATACAAAATTCGATGATGGGTTTCATTACTTTCACCTCTCTATTTGCCCTTATTATGCTACCTCTTTTTCCAGTAAACGTCAATCCAGAAGCATTGGGAAACATAACTATTTTCTGAAAGAATGTTGTTATTTTGTCATAATTCCGATATACTTTTAATGTTATTTTGTTTAAACGTGTTATACGTTTTCCGTTTTGAAAGCGCAATTTTATCTTATTATGTATGTTATTTCACATAAAAGTGGAAATAGTTTACTAGATTTCCCTATAAAAAGAATTATTTTAAGATTTACACTAGTTTAAAAAGGAGTTTTGGCTGCTATGAAAAAACTTGTTGTGCTTGGCGCAGGATATGGCGGAATGCGGGTATTACAACGCTTACTTCCTAATCAATTACCATCTGATACCGAAATTGTATTAGTGGACCGGGCTCCCTATCATAGTTTGAAAACGGAATTCTATGCACTCGCTGCGGGAACGATTTCAGATCATCATGTTCGTGTCACTTTTCCAGAGCATGAAAGGCTTTCAGTCAAGTATGGAGAGGTTACTTCTGTTGATATGAATAGCAAAACTGTGCATTTTGAGGATGGAAGTATCCTTTCTTTTGATGATTTAATTATTGGACTTGGCTGTGAGGATAAGTACCATAACGTTCCTGGTGCAGAGGAACATACTTACTCTATCCAAACGATAAATAAGTCACGTCAAGCGTACAAGGCTTTAAATGATCTCCCTGCTAATAAAGTCGTCGCTGTCGTTGGTGCCGGGCTAAGCGGAGTTGAAATTGCCAGCGAGCTTCGTGAAAGTCGTCCTGATTTATCCATCAAGCTATTTGATAGAGGAAAAATTATTTTGTCTAGCTTCCCAGAAAGACTAAGCAAATATGTACAAAATTGGTTTGAAACGCATGGTGTGGAAGTAGTGAATAGCTCGAACATCACTCGTGTCGAAAAAAACACGCTTTTCAACCACGATGAGCCAATCCATTGCGATGTGATCGTTTGGACAGCAGGAATTCAACCTAATAAAGTCGTACGTGATCTTGAAGTGGAAAAGGATGGACAAGGTCGTGTGATTTTAACGAAACAGCATAATATTCCTGGATTTGAAAACATTTATGTGGTTGGAGACTGTGCAAGCCTGCCTCATGCACCGAGTGCCCAGCTAGCTGAAGGGCAAGCAGAGCAAATTGTCCAAGTACTATTGAAGCGTTGGAATGGGGAAGCTCCACCAGAAGAATTCCCAGCAATTAAGCTAAAAGGAGTATTAGGCTCCTTAGGGAAAAAACATGGATTTGGTCTTGTAAATGAACGTCCTTTAACTGGTCGTGTTGCGAGATTATTAAAGTCCGGTATTCTTTGGATGTATAAATATCATAACGGGTAAAAATAGAGAAAGAGGGCGCTTCTGTTCATCTAGAAGCGCCCTCTTTCTCTATTTTATGAAGCAGTGTACCCGTACTTCTCCATTTCCGCATACACAGTTTTCAATTTTGGATTCCCTTCTCCAACAACTTCACCTTCAATGACAACCACGGGATAAAACATATCCTCTTCCACTACTCTTGCTGCAAAATCGCGTTTCTCTTCGTCACATTCTTCTGTTTGAAAAATATCTATATAAGAGATAGAAAAATCCTGATTTGGGAATTTCCTTGCTACTGCGGCATCCAGCCATTCATACGTTTCTTTAGATGATGGCAGATTCACACAGCTTGGGCACAGAACCTCTGCACCATACACACAAATTTCAACCTTTTTCTTCATAAGCGTCCTCTCCACTCTTTACAGCTTTTCTTCTATTTTACCCTAAAACGCTTTCTTTTTCTAAAAAGACCCAGTGCAGAGCAATAGATTTTTCTGGAGATTTTATTTATAATGGAAATATGTAAGGAAAGGAGCGATAACTATGTCTAACCCGGAAATTAATGCGCAAGTTCAGGAAGTACTAGATAAATTGCGTCCATTTTTACTTCGTGATGGAGGGGACTGTGAATTAGTAGATGTGGAAGATGGAATTGTAAAATTACGTCTTCTTGGTGCATGCGGATCTTGCCCAAGTTCAACCATTACACTAAAAGCTGGTATTGAACGTGCGTTACTAGAAGAAGTACCAGGTATCGTTGAAGTAGAGCAAGTATTCTAATTCAAACTCAAACAAAACCGGAAAAGTAGCACATAGGCTACTTTCCGGTTTTGTTTTTTTATGGCTCTTATCTAAAAGATTGTTGCTATTAACTAGAAAAAAGTTGACACTGGTACTTTTTTCAATGATACGCAGAGCAACAAAGTTTGTGAAAAAAGTCTTTTATATAGAGGAAGCCTGACAAAGGTGATTGGAATGCACCTCACTACCATGTTTACTTACCTGCAATACCTCGACTTTATGCTCTGGGAAACTAGCAGCCACTTTCTTCGCAACCGCTCTTCCCTTTCCTACTTCACAAAAACAGATTACAGTTGGTCCTGCTCCACTTATGGTGACACCAAATGCTCCCGCAAGATTAGCCACTTGTTTTAGTTGCTGATATTCAGGAAATAACTTCTGTCGGTAGGGCTCATGAAACACATCACTTTCCATCATTTTTCCTACAAGCTTCCAATCTTTTTGGATAAAAGCTGCAAGCATTACATTCGCATGGCTGCTTCCGTTTACAGCAGTAGTAAAATCAAGGTTTTTTGGGAGCAATTCTCTTGTTTCCACCGTTTTCGCTTCAAAGGCTGGAACCACAGCTACTAATTCCACATCATCCGCAGGCAGCTTAATGTACTCCCATTTCCCATCCTGTTGTGTGGATACCACCAACCCACCGTAAAGGGAAGCAGCAACATTGTCAGCATGTCCTTCAAATCTAGCCGCCAGCTGTAATTTTTCATCAGGACAGAGCTGTTTGTTGCATAGCACGTTCATGATTTCGATTGCACCAACAATGGCCGCCGCACTGCTGCCAAGCCCTCGTGCGAGCGGAATATCACTCAACGTAAGCACATGTGCCGGTGGAGCCTTTATCCCCCAAAGTACTTCAAGCTCCTTGCATACCTTTAGCAACATATTGTCCTCATGATGAATAGCTAAAGGTGGTACACTAGTAAATTTCCATTCCTCCGCATAGTGAACAATGAAGGTCACATATTTACTAACCGCCATCCCGAGGGAATCAAAGCCGGGTCCTAAGTTTGCAGAGCTTCCAGGAACTTTAATGACAAATCCGTCCCGCTGCCTATTCATACCGTGACACCCTGGAAGGAACGAATCAACTCGGAATAATCATTTGAAATACTTTTCACTTCCACTCCAGCATATTCAGTAGCTGCAACAGGATCTTTTAATCCATTTCCGGTCAAAACAGCTACTACTTGCTTTCCTTTTGATATTTCTCCTGTTTGAAGTTGCTTCAAGATACCTGCAAGGGAAGCACTAGATGCAGGTTCTGGGAACACACCCTCAAACTGCGCTAGCAACCGATAGGCTGCGATGATTTCATTATCTGTAACACTATCAATTTTTCCAGATGAGTTCTTTGCCGCTTCCACTGCAGGCCCCCAGCTTGCAGGATTGCCAATGCGTATGGCTGTTGCGATAGTTTCCGGCTTAGAGATGACTGCATTTTGAACGATTGCCGCCGCTCCTTCTGCTTCAAAGCCTCTCATTTCTGGAAGGCCTGTTTGCCATTTTTGATGGTATTCTAAGAAACCCTTCCAATAAGCTGTGATATTGCCTGCGTTGCCTACTGGAAGGGCTAAAATATCTGGTGCTTTCCCGAGCTGATCCACAACTTCAAAGGCTGCTGTTTTTTGTCCCTCAATGCGATATGGATTGAGGGAATTAACAAGGGTAATAGGGAGCTCTTCCGAAAGTTTTCGTACCATTTGCAACGCTTCATCAAAATTCCCATCAAGGGCATAGATTTCCGCGCCATACATAACTGCTTGTGCGAGCTTTCCTTGAGCAATCTTTCCCTCAGGAATAACCACGATACATTTCATGCCAGCTCTTGCAGCATATGCCGCTGCAGATGCCGACGTATTACCTGTAGATGCGCAAACTACCGTATTGCTTCCTTCTTCCTTTGCCTTAGCCACAGCAAGTGCCATGCCTCTATCTTTAAAGGAGCCTGTCGGGTTGGCACCTTCCACTTTTGCATGTAGCTCAATACCAAGCTTTTCTGAGAGTCTTTCTAAAAATAATAGTGGTGTATGACCCTCCTGAAGAGAGATGTTTGGTGTTTTCTCACTAACAGGCAAGTAGTTTTTATATTCCTGTACTAAGCCTCTCCACTTCATACCGCCACTTCTCCTTCCACTCGGTAGCTGCTTTTTATTTCTTTTACAAACTCCTTGTTTCTAAGCTCGCCAAGCAGGTTCTCATACTCCTGTAAGGAAGCGAGATGCGTCACCACCACCACTTCAGAAAAAGCAGCCTCTTTTAAAGGGAGCTGTAAGATTTTTTCAAAGCTAACGCCGTTTTGTGAAAATAGGTTGGTCAAATGGGACAGTACCCCAACCTCATCCTTCACATGCACACGAAGAAAATGCTTTGCCATTACCTCACTTTTTTCTTTCAGTGTTTTGGCAAACTGCGGTGTCACCATGCTTTTGCCATTTACACCAAGACGCATGTTTTTCATGACACCAACAAGGTCAGATACAACGGCAGTTGCGGTGGGAAGACTTCCTGCGCCAGGGCCGTAAAACATCGTCTCTCCAACTGCCTCTCCATACACATAGACCGCATTATATTCATTTTTGACATTCGCTAAGGGGTGATCACTCGGTAAAAGCGTTGGCTGTACACTGACTTCTACCTTTTCTTGCTCTCTGTGAGCAATGCCAATCAGCTTCATAGTATATCCAAGTTTTTTACTGAAAAGGAGATCTTCTTCAGAAACTTGACTAATTCCTTTTACCTCCACATCATGAAGGTCAATATTCATGGAAAAGCCTAGTGTAGAGAGAATCGCCATTTTGCGGGCTGCATCAAGCCCTTCCACATCTGCTGTTGGATCTGCCTCTGCAAACCCAAGCTCTTGCGCTTCCTTCAGGACGTCAGGGTAGGAGGAGCCTTCGTTGTTCATTTTCGTAAGGATAAAATTGGTGGTACCATTAACGATTCCCATCATTTTGGTAATACGGTCGGACGCTAGCCCGTCAACCAGTCCTCTTAAAATCGGAATGCCACCTGCGACACTTGCTTCATAGAATAGATCACAGCCGTTTTGGGCTGCAGCGGCTAATAATTCTGAGCCATAAACCGCCATCAGGTCTTTATTTGCCGTTACTACGTGCTTTTTGTTTTGCAAAGCTCGTAAAATATGATGCCTAGTATCCTCGACTCCGCCCATCACTTCAATGACGACATCAATGTCGGGATCATCTAGAACCTCTTCAGCATGTAAGGTTAACAATTCGGGATTAAGGTCTACCAACCGCTCTTTATAAAGGTCTTTCACTAGCGCTTTTTTTACTTTGACAGGACAGCCTACTTGGTGCATTAACTTATCTTGATGGTTTTCTACGATTTTCACGACTCCACAACCAACTGTACCTAAACCTAATAACCCTACTGAAATTACCTTCACTCTGCTCCACTCCCGACTATTGTTTTTCTAGCGTGAACATTTGTTTTTATATAAAGGACATTATAGGCTGGTTTGTAGAGCCTGACAAGGGGAAATTTTCTGCATTTTTAATTGTAAGCGTTTACTGTGTTGAGGGAGTAAGAAAAGATTTTTTTTGTTTTAGATGATAAATCAAAAATGCCTTGTCCCACTTTTCATAAAGTGAATCAAGGCGTTTATATTGGATTAAACTTTTGTTTTTGGCTCATTTCCTTGAAGCACCGCTACAATGTTTTCTGAGCATAGTTCCATCATGGTTGTTCTTGTTTCCACAGTTGCACTTCCAATATGAGGAATCGCAACAACCTGAGGGAATGCGAGTAAAGGATGATTTTCTCCTATTGGCTCTTCATAAAAGACATCCAAGCCCGCTCCTGCAATTTCTTTTTCCTCTAGAGCTTCTATAAGTGCTTTTTCATCCACCACTTGTCCTCTGCCAACATTTATAAAAAATGCGGTCTTTTTCATTTGTTCAAAGGCCTTTTTATCAAAAAGATGACGAGTTTCTTCTGTTAGGGGTGTTAAACAAACGACATAGTCCGCTTGTTTTAACAGATCCTCAAATGTTGCATATGTAGCGTTCAACTGCTGTTCTGCAACCTCATGACGACTTCGATTGTGATACAGCACCTTCATGCCAAAACCATTCGCTCGTTTTGCTACAGCCTGTCCAATTTTGCCCATGCCAACTATCCCAATGGTTTTAAAGTGCACATCAGCACCTGCCAGGAGATAGGGGCTCCAGCTTTGCCAGTGCCCCTCTTTTACGTACCTTTCTGCTTCCGTGATTCTTCTGGCAGTTGCTAATAAGAGCGCAAAAGTGAGATCTGCAGTTGTTTCGGTCAATACATCCGGTGTGTTACAAATAGTCACACCTTTCTTTGCAGCTGCTTCCACGTCAATATTGTCATAGCCCACTGCTAAATTAGCAACGACTTTTACATTTGGGGCATGGTTTAACAGTTCTTGATCAATTTTATCAGAAAGCATCGTCAA
The DNA here is from genome assembly GCF_009363695.1 of Bacillus sp. THAF10. Taxonomy (NCBI): domain Bacteria; kingdom Bacillati; phylum Bacillota; class Bacilli; order Caryophanales; family Bacillaceae; genus Bacillus; species Bacillus sp. THAF10. The sequence goes on from NZ_CP045403.1 coordinate 3,303,317, forward strand.
TAATGCGTCAGCCGTGCTTGCTTCCTTTAATAACACTTCCCTTGGCACTGCTTCACTTTCACTACCCCACATTTTCACCTCTGCAACTTCATAAAGTGGCGCAATGGCTTGTTCGGATAATTTTCTAGTTACAAATACAGATGGTTTCTTCATGGCTGGTCTCTCCCTGTTACATCTCGTAGTTTGAGTATGTTGTATAGTGTAATTTTATCACTCATCCTAACGACGATACATACCTATATAGAGAATACGGGTATCTTATTTTTTGACCCAATCAAGCACCGGTATGCCATAGGTTTTTGCAGGAACACCAGCAAAATCATAAAAGCCCGCTATCCATTGTTCATAGGTGGTAGACGATTGAAGAACTCCTCGTAAACGTTCTTCATGCCACTTCTTATCTGCGACTGGTCCACTTGTATAGTAATCCTCCACGCATTCAAAATAATGAACGGGTAAAATTAATCGGGCATATAAAAGCCGCCAAGAAAAACTTGAAAGCGGTGATACTCTTTCGTACTCCTGTAAAAAAGATTGAATTTTAGCTGGGTTGGTATCTGCATCTTTTCGCAAATGGGACCGGATCCACTCTGAAATATCTCTACTAGCATGATCAAAAATCCAGTCTGTAGGCATCTTTAACCACTGACCTTGTTGCCACGTAAGGTCAGTAAACCGGTGATGACAAAGGGTTGCTGCATCATTCATCATGGGACTATCATCGAGTTCGGTGTCTACTAAATACTGAATCGCATTTTCTGTAAGCCCAAGATAGTATGGAAAGGACTCCACAAACTGTGTATCAAAGATATCAACAGGATTGCTTCTCACTTTCTCGCGGAAAAAGCTTTCCATCTGATCAATCCGCTTTTCCCAGAGGCTTTTCCATTGACCGATTCTATTGATCGCGGTAACTTTTGATGGATAACTTCTTGCCTGTGAATGAAAGGTTGCAAGCTCCTTGCCTGGAACTAATTGCCGGGAACTATAATCGTAGGGCATCCGAAATAAGGCGACTCGTTTTCCATCCAGCTCTGTTACAAAGGATTCCTTTTTATTTTTCACAAAAGAACTAACATATATATCTTGGTGTGTGCGTATCATATAGTCACTTATCTTTTGAAGCTCATCAAGCTCATCGTCCTCTAAGTGGCCTACTGGTACGATGGTATAAAGAACCCGATTTGACCAAAAGGCATCATATTGACGAATTTTTTGCTTTCTTTCCACTCTTAATTCATAGTTTTCATAGATTGTCTGCTTCAAGCTACTCCCTCCCTCTCCTTAGTACCAACTATATGAACAAAGAGAAAGAAACTTGCAGAAAAAGCAAAAGGGAAACATAATTGAAAATCTTGGCTATTTTTTATGACGATTTAGGGAATAAGGGTAAAGAGAGTTTTTTATTCCTTGTTTATTCTTTACTATATTATAAAAGACGGGTGAGCATATGAAGAATTTTGAAAGTATGGATGAGGTAGAACGAAAAGCGAGAACGCTCTTAGAGGAACGTGGAGTAACCATGGGGGATATTGCAGATTTAGTATATTTTCTACAATCTAAGTATCATCCTTCGTTGGAACGCTCGGAATGCCTTGAAAATATTGACCGTGTTCTCTCCAAACGTGAGGTCCAAAATACGATTCTCACAGGAATTGAGCTGGATATTTTAGCGGAACAAGGGAAAATTCAAGAGCCTTTGCTTACGATTTTACAAAAGGATGAAGGATTATACGGAGTAGATGAAGTACTCGCGTTATCTATTGTGAACGTGTACGGATCCATTGGCTTTACGAACTATGGCTATATTGATAAGCAAAAGCCAGGAATACTCGGCACTCTTAATGACAAGCATTCTGGAAAAGTCCATACCTTCTTAGATGATATCGTTGGTGCAATTGCAGCTGCGGCTTCTAGCAGGCTTGCCCACCGTGCAGCGAATACAGAGTAAAAAAAAGAGCCGGACTTCTTGAAGCCCGGCTCTTTTTTACATTAGCTGTTTTAAACACCACTGTTGATTTCCGCAAAGGCTCTACGTCCTGCGTGGCGATTTGTTAGCCTCCTAAGCTACGCCTGAGGGGTCTCCAGTCTATCGCTCTATTCCCGCGGGAGTCTCCGCATTTGCTCCAATCATCAGCTAGAAACTACTCATCATCACAGCCTGTACATTATAAATTTGGCACCCATTCTGATAAGCAGTTTACTGTGTAGGTTGGCTGCTCTTGATAGGTTTGTAGGTGTAGTACCGTTGTAACACCAGTATGAACTAAGAGTGTGTCCATCCCTGCATTCATTCCTGCCTTGATATCCGTATGGTAGTTATCTCCTACCATTAATGTTTGTTCTCTTGGAATACCTAGTACTTTCAATGCCTGTTCCATAATGATTTTTTCTGGTTTTCCGATAAAGGTTGGTTGCGTTTCGGTTGATACCGTAAGGACGGATGTAAGGGAACCATTACCAGGTAGCAATCCTCTTTCTGTTGGTATGGCAATATCTCCGTTTGTTGAGATAAAGCGGGCACCGTTACGGATATTAATCGCGCCAAGCGCTAATTTCTCATACGATATACTACGATCAATGCCACTTACTACTACGTCTGCATTTTCTTCGACAAGCTCAAATCCTTTTTCCAAAAGTGCCTGTCTTATTCCCTCTTCCCCTATGCAATAGATCTTTGCGTCTGGGTGTGCCTCATAAATAAAGTTTGCTGTCGCTTTACTAGTTGTAAAGACCTGCTCATCTTCGGTAGGAATGCCAAAATTTCTAAGCTTCTGGGCAACCTGCTCTGGGGTGCGGGAGGAATTATTCGTTACAAAAAGATAGGGAATATTCTTCTCATATAGCTTTTGAACAAAATTTGCTGCTTCTTCAATTTTCTCTTTGCCACGATACATTGTTCCGTCCAAATCTATTAAGTAGCCTTGATATTTTTTCATGGTTTTCACACTCCACTAATGATGTCTTTTTCATGCTGTTTATGGTTGAAAGGCTAGATATGGTCAATTTTTAAAGGCGGAAACAGGACCAAGTTCATTTACCAAATATCGTCGTACACTCTCACAAAAAGCATAAACCGTAGCTTCGTTTTCATTGAGACAGCCTATAACTTCCTCATGATCGATTGATAAATAGTCCTGTACAAGTGTTTTACGCATGCGAATTACTTGTTTTAATGATTGCGCCATATCATTAGTCACAACCTTCTCGTCCTCTAATATATCAATAATATCCTCATAGCTTCCAGGATCACGCATGATAAAACCGTCAATCATACTATTCCCCACATCAAGCATTCCTTCAATGATTCCTATTGCAATTCTTTCTAGGGCTTTCTTTTCAATAGGAGAATTCCAGGTAGCTTCGTTCTTAAAAAGAGTCACGTTGTCTTCTATGTAACGCAATGTCCACTCTATCTTTTCGCGATCAACAAAGTACATTATTTTTTACTCCTTTGTTTAGTCTTGTTGTTAGGTTACTGGTTGAAGTTTTTTTGGTCTAGCGTAAAAATACCCTTGCGCCATGTCCACTTTATGTCGGAACAACACTTGTACTTCTTCTTGTCGTTCAATTCCTTCTGCCACAACAAGGGAACCTGTTTCATGAGCTATCAATAACAAGCCCTGCAGCATTTTTTCCTTCACTTGGCTTTTATCAATATCTTGAATAACGGACCGGTCAATTTTAATGATATCTGGCATTATTTTGCTAATGGTATGTAAGCTTGCATAACCTGCTCCCGTATCATCTACGGCAATTTGAAAACCAAGTTTTCTAAGTGCATCAATATTGCGTTCAAAGTTTTTCAGGCCATCTGTAGAGTCCTGTTCCGTGACTTCAATCGCAATATTTTTAGGAATGATGGCAGGATATTTTTTTAGTAACCATACTACTTTCTCAATTAATTCCACTTCATTTAAGGTTGTAGGAGTGAAGTTAATAAAAACGGCTTCCTTCATTTTGCATTGATAGATAAGCTGAAACGCCTTTTCTAGTATAATGAGTTCTAGAGAAAATAAACGGTTAGTCTGCTTGGCAATAGAAAAAAGCTGCAACGGATTTTCCATTTGAGACCCCATTGGCCCTCTTGTCAGCAATTCCCATGCTTTTATTCCACCCTTGGTAACATCCATAATTGGTTGTGCTAACAGAGTGATATCTTTCCCTGCAATAATTTGATTCATCTGAAATAACAATTGCTGATAGGCCAGTTTATTTTGCTTTTCCGCCATTGCCATTGCCTGCAAGTGGGCTTTCAGCATACATTCTGATAAAGAATAGTCCTGATGCTCTAGAAATACATAACCATATTGAATCCTCAGGCTATCTTGCTGAAGTTGACTGTATGTTTGTTCTTCCATTATTTTTTTCACTTGTTCTAATTTATCCACCAGGTTAATTTGACGCTGGCTTTGAACGTCCACTTTTAATAGCAGTGAAATTCCATCGCTATATTGCTCATGAAGACACACCACCTGATGATCAGTAAACGTTTCTTCAATGACTTTTCTAAGCTGAGTTTTTATCACTTCTCGGCATGATAAATACTTACGCTTACCCAGTCTTTTGATAGTACCCTCTAAATCCGGAAAATAAAAGGAAACGACTGCAATTTGAAACCCCTTTTTCAAGGTATATGCGACACATTCTTCGATTGGATTTCTCAGGATGTAGACAGGTGGATAGTAGCGTAAATATTTGGTTGGAAGCATGAATTTTACAAGATGTGAGCCATTTTTGTCATAGTATCTCTTTATGCGATCCCAGCTTCGCCCCATTCATTGGCTCCCTTCTCTATTAAAGGATAATGAGTTATTTTTCTTTATTTTATCATAAAAAATAAGGATAATGTCCCATATATTTAGACCTTCGATTATTCTTACAAGAATAAATAAATTTTTGCTATACTAGAAAAAGAATGGATTGTGTGTAAAGGAGGAAACACGGTGGGAGAAAAATTCTTTTTATACGATGATACTGTTGATACACAAACAAGATTTGTCAGTTTTATGGGGGAGCATAGCCGCTTTGATTTAGCCATTGTAAAATCTGACCGCTATTATGGGAAAAGTCTTGTGCTAGACATTCAGGGAAACCGCTTTGCCATCATTGGAACGGATGACCTGGATGAGCCTGGTTATATAGAACATGCATTTCAACTTTCAGAAGCGGAAGCAGAAGAGCTTCGTTCATTTTTATATGAGGTAGTATAAACATAATCCCCTTTTTCATGGAGATAGTAAAAAATATCTTAGAAAAAGGGGATGTTGTTATATGCACAATGAAAAAGATAAAGAAACGTATTCTGACTTCGCTAATGTAGAGGCTCAGCAAAACTACCTTATTCCAGAAACATTACCTGAAGGACCTTATGGGTCTCCACGCGGAAAGAATACACCTGTTGAAAATAAAAGTACTCCTTGGCAAAAAGGGCAGCGATACTATAGTGCTTTTAATTACGAAAACAAAAATCTTCATGAGGATATGCCAAGGCAGGACCCTGGAGCACATCCAACTCATGACAAAAAAGAATAACATGTCAAATTCATCCGAAACATACTCAGAAAAATCTTCGTTTGATTCGGATGAATTTATTTTGCCTCATGTTGTTTTTTTGTTTTTTTCAAAACAAAATATGCACAACCAAAATTGCAGTACTCATAGATATAATCAGGCAAGGTACTGATTTTTGTATCGTAAGTTGATTTATTGTTTTGATCCTCAAAAAATCCACGTAACCGCAATTGATTGTATCCCCAATCGCCAACGATATAGTCGTATTTATTTAACACGTCGATGTAGCGAGCGCGAAAAGCTTCTTCATTAAAACCATCGCGATTCTCTTCTAACAATTCATAACAGTGATTTCCGACACAAATCATGAAATTTTCCTCCATTTCTTCTCTTATCTTCATTATAGACTTTTTCTCCATGAATTTCTAAGTCAAAATTTCATCTCACTGGTCATCCTATAACTAAGGAGGTGTTTCCATTGAAGAAAACATTGATCATCATGGCTACTTTATGTCTCGTTACGACTATGACAACAGCCTGTGCTTTTGACCCCACACCCCAAGAAAGAAAATCAAGAAGTGAGGTTTATGGGATGAACACAAAAACTGGGCATCGTTATCATATGTACGATGCACAGGATGGAAAAGAGCATGATCGAACACATTTTGGTTATGTTAGAGATCAGGCTGAGCCTGTTAAAAATTCCAATCGCTATAACGAAAACATTGCTGCGGTTGATTATGAGGAAATTGCCAATATCATTAATAAAATGGTCGTGCAACTTCCAAACATTGAAGACTCCGCTACTCTTGTGACAGATGAAGAAGTACTTATCGCGTATGAAACGAATGTGGATAGTAGTGATCGTGAAATGGTAGCAGACCAAGTAAGTAAAACGGGACTTTCTATCGTTCCACGCTTCTATCATGTCTATATTTCTGATAACCCAGAGATGATTCATGATATTGAGCGCTTTCAGTCACTTGGAGTTTCTAGCCCAAGAGTAGATGAAATTTTGGAAGCAACGATAAAAGAAATGCTAAAATCTCCTCAAGGGAAAGCTTTAAACAATGGTGAAAATGCCAACGGTGAAGCTGAAGGAGAAATGAACGAAGAAACCGTTAACGATAAATATCGAAAGCAGATGAAAAATGAGTAAAAAAAAGTACAGCTCCTTTTGAAGGGAAGCTGTACCTTTTTTATGCTTGTGCTTGGCGAGCTTTGGACGCTTCGTTAACTTGTTCATCTGCATGATAAGAAGAACGAACGAGAGGCCCAGCTTCACAATGACTAAATCCTTTTGTCATGGCAATTTCCTTTAGCTCTGCGAACTCATCTGGATGGTAGTATTTTTGTACCTTCAAATGCTTTTTCGAAGGCTGTAAATACTGGCCAATTGCCATAATATCCACATGGTTTGCACGTAAGTCATCCATTGTTTCAATGATTTGTTCTTTTGTTTCTCCAAGACCAATCATGATACTGGATTTTGTCGGAATATCAGGTTGCATTTCCTTTGCCCGTCTTAATAACTCTAGGGAACGGTCATAGGTTGCTCTTGCACGTACTCTTGGTGTAAGCTCACGAACTGTTTCGATATTATGGTTAAGAATATCTGGTCTGGCATCCATTAACATTCTAATGTTTTCCTCCACACCACCCATATCAGAAGGTAGCACTTCAATAGTAGTGAAAGGGTTTTCGCGGCGAACAGCACGAATGGTTTCTGCGAATATTCCAGCACCACCATCTTTCAAATCATCACGTGCCACAGCAGTAATAACAGCATGCTTAAGGTTCATTAGCTTCACAGACTCTGCTACGCGTTCTGGTTCTTGTGTATCAAGCTCTGTTGGCAGCCCAGTTTTTACTGCACAGAAACGACAGGCTCTTGTACAAACTGCTCCAAGAATCATAAATGTCGCTGTACGGCGGACGGCCCAACACTCATGAATATTAGGACATTTCGCTTCTTCACATACTGTATTTAAATTATGCTCGCGCATTAATTTTTTCAGTCCTGTATAGTTTTCATTCGTATTTAGCTTGATTTTTAACCAATCTGGTTTACGTATGTATTCTTCCTTTTTTGCCATATGATCAACTCCAACTTGTCTTATTTTCAAGATAGACTTAACTGGTTATTGTCTGTATATTTTCACTATTCTTATAAGCTTTATAGGGAAAATGACATGTTTCTCAACTGTCACTTTACCAAACATCCTGTCAATACACAAGTCCAAAACCTTCCACGAACCTTCCATGAATTAGTATAAATGAAAAATTGGAAAACACACCAAACTAACTACATATCCAAAGAATGTAACAAAGGAAAGGAGTGAGAACTTGATACGAGTTTTCTTATGCATCATCCTTATCATAAATTGTTTTCCTTCCAATAGCTACGCAGCGGAAAAAGAGATGACAGACGACCAAATCTATGCAAAAAGACAAGAACTATATGAACGAATGCAGTCAGTTACCCAAATTCCTTGGTACTATTTTGCGGCAATTGATCAATATGAGCGCAATGTCCGTAGGGTAAGAAAAGACATCCCAAAAGCAACAGGTGTAACAGGAATATACTATAAACCAGAAGTGTGGGCTGGCCCACTTAATCCTAATTCTAAGGATAAGAATCCATTAAGTATTCAGTTCTTTGGAGGAGTTGGGTTGGATGGGAATGGGGACGGTTTAGCAGACGCAACAAAGGATGAAGATGTATTGTTTACATTTGCCACTTACTTACGAACGTACGGAACAGATAAGGAAAATTTAAAAATTGCCTTATGGGATTACTATCAACGAGATAAAACTGTTGGTCTAATTATGGGGCATTTTAAGCTTTATAGTACGTACAAGACCCTTAAACTTGATAAACATGCGTTTCCTCTTCCTATTCACGCAAATTTTAGCTATCGAAACACATGGGGAGATGCCAGAGGTTGGGGTGGTCGCAGAATGCACGAAGGGACAGATATATTTGCTGGGTATGGTGTGCCTGTCCGTTCGACTTGCTATGGAGTGATTGAAATCATTGGGTGGAACAAGTTTGGTGGCTGGAGACTTGGAATCCGTGATATCAATAATACGTATCATTATTTCGCTCATTTAAATGGGTTTGCAAAGGACTTAAAGGTTGGGCAAGTAGTGGAGCCTGGGCAGATGATTGGTTCTGTGGGTAGCTCTGGGTATGGTCCTCCTGGCACTGCCGGAAAGTTTCCTCCTCATTTGCATTACGGGATGTATAAGGATAACGGTTATTCTGAGTGGTCGTTTGATCCTTTCCCACATCTTAAGTCTTGGGAACGTGGCGATAGACGAAAACGTTAAAAAGCAGCTGGCCCTATAACAGGCCACCTGCTTTTTTATGATTATTACAGTATGACTACGCTGTTGATTTCGCAAATGGCTCCACTCAACAGCTAGCTACTACTTTCTAATCACCTAACACCTTTAACAAAGCGTTAAGCTTCTCTGCTTTTTTTCACAGCCCAAAGGATACTTCCTACAAGGCCACCCCAAATGATGACCATTCCTACAACCATCATGACAATAGAACTAGCTTCCATTATTTATTGACCTCCTTTGTTGAGGATCCTGGCATTTCTAACGTATCCTTTTTCCATTTAATGATGGAAAAAGCGATACCTACAAGTACGGCAAGAACGGCAACTGATACACCATATTGGACAGTAAACATACGAGTATATCCATCTCCTGCCCCATATACTGTAGCAATATTTGTGCGAATTAGGTCAAACATCATGTAACCAAGTACTAACGGAGTGATGACAGAAAGGGAAATTCTGTACCAGCCACCTAATAGGCCTGTTAGTTTAACATCAGAAACTTCATTTGCATGATCTTGTAAAGGCTTTAATTGTCTTACTACCCATACAACTACGATTACTTGAATCAGACCTGCAAGCGCGATACCGAACTGGTTAATAAAGTAGTCGGCAACATCAAGTAGGTTTAAACCGCCTTGTGTTGCAAAAAGGATAGAGATGACTGCTGATAGTCCTCCACCAATCGCAACCGCTTTTGTACGGGAAACTTTGAACTTATCTTGAACACCTGCTACAAATGTCTCAACAATCGAGATTAGTGAGGATAGCCCAGCTAGCACTAAGGATCCGAAGAACAGGAACCCGAAGAGCTCCTTCATTGCAGGAAACTCATTAATAATGGCTGGGAATACCATAAAGGCTAACCCCACTCCACCTTTTACTACTTCATCTACTCCTACACCCTGTTGTACAGCCATAAATCCAAGAATACTGAAAACTCCAATACCTGCTAGTAGCTCAAAACCGGAGTTACTGAAGCCAGTAATAAAGGCATTGTTGGTGATATCCGATTTTTTTGGTAAGTAACTGGAATAGGTAATCATGATTGCAAAAGCAATGGATAAACTGAAGAATATTTGTCCGTAGGCAGCAACCCAGACTTTTCCGTCAGCAATTGTGCTCCAATCAGGCTTGAAGAATGCATTTAAGCCTGTCATCGCGCCCTCTAATGTAAGCGCACGCACAACTAGGATTAAGAAAAGAATAACAAGTGCTGGGATGAAAATTTTGTTGGCAACTTCCACACCTTTTTTAACACCTTTAAACAGAACGCCAAGTGTAATAACCCAAACGATGATTAATGGTAGTAATACAGATGGTACAACGGATCCAAACTCACCTGGAGCAGCAAGCTTTAGGTAGTCGCCTACTAGGAATCCTGTTGGGTCGTCTCCCCATTTTAAATTTAAGGAGAAAACAGAATAGCTCATGGCCCAAGCGATGATAACGGCATAATAAGTAGAAATAACAAATGCAATTGCAACTTGCCACCAGCCAAGCCATTCAAACTTTTTGTTCATTCTTGCGTAAGATAGTGGTGCAGATCCACGGTACTTATGACCCATTGTGAATTCAAGGATCAAAAGCGGAATACCTGCTGTTAGAAGAGCAAATAAATATGGTACAAAGAACGCTCCTCCTCCATTGTCATACGCAGTTGCTGGAAAACGCCAAATGTTTCCTAACCCGATGGCTGATCCAACCGCTGCTAAGATAAAGCCTGCTCTTGTCCCCCATTGCGGTCGATTACTCATTCTCTCTCTCCCCCTATTCAGACTCTTAGTGATTATCTTATAAATTACCAGAAAATAGATAAAAGAGTCTAAATGTTTTATTTTTTCAGATTATTTAATATAATTTATACATAGTATAACTAGACTTTATGACTATGTCAAAACAAACTTTTTCCTCACTAGTTTCGACACGTTTTGACAATACTCTACACCGTATATTTATTCATATAATCCGTCAAATTTTGCATGAAAGCAGAATTTAAGCTGTAATTTCCTGTATAAATATTTTTTCAGAAAAAAAACACCTTCCCTTTTATCTCTTTCATAGATTAGATAAAAAGGAGGTGTTTTTTACTTTTTTTGAAAAGTATTATTTCATTATTGAGCCGTTTTCACTGCTTTAAAACTAAAGCCAATGATAACAAATGCTACAACAACGACTAGTAATCCTAATAAAGTACTGCCAGTTAACCCAAGAACAATGTATCCCACAATCGCAATACCAGCACAAATTAATGCATATGGAAGCTGTGTTAACACATGATCAATATGGTTACATCCTGCACCTGTTGAGGAAAGAATCGTTGTGTCAGAAATTGGGGAACAATGATCCCCAAATACCGCTCCTGCAAGTACTGCTGCTAATGCTGGCAAAAGGATAGAAACATCAGTAGATGCTGCGATTTGCCCAGCAATAGGAAGAAGCAATGTGAAGGTTCCCCATGAAGTTCCAGTTGCTAGTGCAGTAAACCCAGCAATCACAAAGATTATTACCGGTAAGAACGCAATATTCATATTAGAATTTTGCACCTGTTCGGCAATGTATTCTCCCGTTTGTAGCTCACCGATTAACCCGGCAATTGTCCAAGCAAATAAAAGAATATAAATGGCAGGAAGCATAGATTTTGCTCCTTCCATAAAGCCACGTCCCACTACCTTATTAGTCACTCCACCTTTGGAGATTTGACCAAATAGAAGTACTAAGGAAACTACTAGCGCAAACAATCCACCATAAAATAATGCTGCCGATGGATCTGTGTTTTCAAAAATACCTAACAGCGTTACTTCTCCTTCAAGTGCAGACGCCCCTAACCAAAGCATCGCTCCAATCACACCAACGAATAAAGCAACAATCGGCCACACAAGGTTACCGATTGTACCCTTCGTGCTTGTTGGAAGGTCATCCGTTAGCTCACCAGGGACCTCTTTTTCTGAATCATAAAGCTCGCCCTTTTCCATCGCACGCTTTTCGTGAGTTTTCATCGGGCCGATATTCACGTTAAAATAACTTACTAAAATCACCATAAGAATGGCAGCAAAGACATATAGATTCATCGGAATAATTTGCATGAATGCACTAATCGCTGTTAAATCACTAATATTCTGCTTTACAATCACATCTGTTCCTATAATACCGATAATTACGGCACCCCAGCTCGATACAGGGGAAATAACACAAATTGGCGCAGAAGTGGAGTCAATCAGGTAGGCTAATTTCGCACGTGAAACCTTATAACGATCGGTTAAAGGTCTGCTGATTTGTCCCACTGCCAACGCATTAAAATAATCATCAATGAAAATAACAATTCCTAAAAGTGCCGTTAAAAATTTGGAGCCACGTCTAGTTTTAATTTTCGTTTGCGCCCAATCAGCAAACGCTCTGCTTCCCCCAGTGATAGAAATAAATGCAGTAATCACACCAAGTATTAAGAGGAAAACAAGAATATAAATATTCCACAGGTTCCATTCACTATCTCCAACAGAATAAAATAACCCAAGCACCGTATCCCAAATTAGGGTAACAGTTTTCAAAGGATTAAAGTCTGCCACCAACAAAGCGGCCGCTAAAATACCTACTCCAAGTGAAAGCAATACTCTTCTCGTCACAATGACCATCAAGATTGCCAGCACAGGAGGAATCAAAGAATAAATCGTTCCTTCCATAACAAAAAAACCCCCATTAAGCTGTAATATGTTTGACCGATGGCAAACGAATGACAACAATGGAAGGCACTGAAAGAGAACAAAATAAAAAGTAATGATAGAAAATAACTATCATTACCTATGTAATGTGTTATCCTCCATCCGATCAGTAGCCCTCCATTATAAAACCCGTCCGTACCGGTCATAATGGCAGTGTTATCCTTATTCAAGATAACCCCAGCAACGTGAGTTCGACCACTCACACTGCTTCGGCACAGCATCCTTTCTTCTACTATCCTAGGTGTCACCCTCCAGTAGCATTACTCTTATGCTGCGCAGCCTCTACCTCATCGTATGATAAGGGAAGTATATTATTTTATGCTCTTACTATACCATATATCCTACTATAGGACAAAGGAAATATTTCACTACCCTATTAGCTTACTGCTGCTACGTTCTTTTGGTTATCGCAATCCACTATGGCTAGATTTAAGTGGTCTCTTAGGTTTAGGTCATAAGGCGTGTCTAATTCATCTCCAGCCTCTTCAACAATACGGATGATAGGTCGCTCTGTTAAATCTTGATTCTGACCAACCACAATTCCTTTTCTTCCATCATTAAGAGTGACCATCAACCCATAGGCATAAATCGCCACGGATTTACGAAATGCTTCAATAATTGCTGGTTCATACAACGTACCTGAGCCAGAATATAAAATTTCAAGGCCCTCGTGAGGAAGCATCGCACTGCGATACACTCGATGAGACGTGACGGCATCAAACACATCTGCCACAGCCAGAATTTTTCCAAAAAGATGGATCTCTTCGCTCTTAATTCCTCGTGGATAGCCGCTTCCATTTAATCTTTCATGATGCTGAAATGCACAATGTGCTACTATGAGAGGAATAGTTTGCATATTGCGTAAAATATCAAATCCATATGTTGCATGACGCTTCATTTCGCTGAACTCTTCACTTGAGAGCTTTCCTGGTTTAAAAAGTATTTCATTTGGCACAAGCATCTTTCCGATATCATGTAATATTCCGCCTAAGCCAAGGATCTCCAGGTCTTTTTGTGAAAGGCCGAGCTTTAGGCCAATCGAAAGCGAATAAAGGGTAACATTAAGAGAATGAGTAAATACATAATTATCATGCACATACACATCTGTCAGAAGTGTGGCAACCTCTTCATTTGATTTCATATCTGTTAACAAGTGCTGAATAAGTGATTTCAAGTCCTTTGAGGATCTATCCATCACAAACCACTTGCTGAGCTCTTTTTCGTTTTCAATGGACTTAAACGTATCTGTAATGGTCTTTACCGCGGCGTTGCGAGTGGTATCAGAAATAAGTGTAGGTATCTCCAACCCGTCTGTTCTCGCATCTTTTATATAAACATAGGTAACATTTAGATTCTGAAGACGGGAAATCATCTTGGAAGTAACAGAGATTCCTTCACTAAGAAGGACCCTGCCTGAGTCATTAAAAATAGACTTGGCCAATACCATTCCTGGCTTCATTGATTTTGTAGGTAATAGTCTCATAACTTCTCCTATCTACAAGGCACTTTTGTACAGCCTTCAAAGTTCGACAGATATCTACTTCCTATTATAGTTGAAATTTATGGTTATTGGGTGGATATTTGGAAAAAAGTTTGGAAACTTTTTTAGGGAGGTGGTAGGTGCGGAAGTAACTGGGGATGTCGAACGCTTTGCGCATTGGGGGAGCCGCCGGGATTGGGGGGAGCTGCGGCATCGAGGCTGCTGCGGCATCGGGGGGAGTTGCGGCATCGGGGGAGCTGCGGCATCGGGGATAACTGCGGCATCGGGGGGAGCTGCGGCATCGGGGGGAGCTGCGGCATCGGGGATAACTGCGGCATCGGGGGGAGCTGCGGCATCGGGGCTGCTGCGAGTCCAACCTGACTTTGAAAAAAGTCAAGTCCTTAATATTGTGTAAAATTCCTTACAAGTGTTTTCAACTGTTAAAAGTTTATAGTTTATTGCCCTCATATTTTTTGAGCGAAACTTCCATGGTATTATCCCTTCATAGCCAGGGTGGGCTGTCAAAGGTTATTCACTTTGACAGCTCATTCTGGCTATGAAACAATCCATGATGGAAGTCACGCAAACAATAGTAACTATTTACTAAAGGACTTTCTCTTTGCGTAAACAGTTTGTTGATAGTGTAGTAAGACAGCCCCCACTAAACGAAAAGCTGACTGAGTGTTAGGGAAAATCCGTATTACTCTTTCTCTTCTACGAACCTCCTGGTTTAACCTTTCTAAACAATTCGTACTCCTAATATGAGGGCGGATGTTTTGTGGGTGTTCCATATATTGAATGGTATCTTCAAAACCTTCATCAAGAACTTTTAAGGCTTTTTCATATCTCGTGTTCTCCGCAAATTGGCTCATGAGTTCCTCTTTGAAGTTTCTCATATCTTCAATCGTTACAGCTTCAAAAATACGTTTAATCATTGTTCTGATTTCTAAGGAATCTTTCTTAGGGAGTTTCTCAAAAATGTTTCGTTTGAAGTGTACGTTACATCTTTGCCAGCTAGTACCAATAAATTCCCGTTGAATAGCTTTTTGTAGACCTTGATGAGCGTCAGAAACAACTAGTTTAGGTGATTGAAGCCCTCGTGATTTAAGCTGTTGGAAAAAACGAGACCAGCTTTCATAGTTTTCGACATGATCAACCTGAAGACCAAGAATTTCACGTTGGTTTTTATCCGTCAGAGCTGTCGCAATATAGATAGCTTTGGAGACAACACGATGGTGCTCCCGCACCTTGGTATACATAGCGTCTACAAAGACAAAAGGATAGTAGGTGTCATTAAGAGGCCTCTTGGCCCAGTCATTAACGATAGGATCTAGCTTTTGAGTAAGAGAAGACACAAACGATTTGGAAACATTTTCTCCGCAAAGCTGTTCCACAATATGCGTCACCTTACGAGTGGATACACCATTAATGACCATTTCTACCATGGAGAGAACGAAGGCTTGGTCACATCGGGCATATTTTTCGAAAACGGAAGGTGAAAAATCACCATTTCGAGTGCGTGGTACTTTGAGCTTTAGTTTCCCAATACTCATCGTAAATTCACGTTCATAATAGCCATTACGATAATCCAAACGCTCTATTGAGCGTTCATAAGCAGCAGCTTGTAAGTATTCATCTCTTTCTTTTTCCATGTATTCATTTAGCACCAGTACAATCGCAGATCTAACTACTGCTTCCATATTAGAATTCATTACTGCATCTTTTAAAAGGTCGATATCTAGGTTAAACTGTAATTGAGTCATTCTTATTCCTCTTCTCATTGTTTATCGTCGTTGAAAACAGTGTTGACAAGAAGGAATAAAATGACTCTTTCTTTTTACACAATTATATGGACTTAATCTTGAAAAAAGTGCGTTCGCTCGCAAATTAAGATTATCGCTCGTATTTTCATTTTTTCGCTCGTAAATTTGAATTTTCGCTCGCAAAATTAATTTTTCACTCGTAAATGCTAATTTTCGCTCACAAATCGTTATTTTCGCTCCTAAGCGATTTTTCCTCCCCGTCAGTTGCAAAAGAGAGGTCTTGTTACGCTCCATGTTCGCTGGTTTTTCCTCAAAAGAGGTTTTGAAACGCACTTAGTCGGACAATCTCCCCTCACAACTCCCCCCTCCGCTAATCCCTACACAAAAGTAAAATCACCACCAAAGTTCCCTCTGGTAGTGATTTCGAAAGCTCTCTTATCTATATAAAATGGGATCATCCCATTCTATTAAAGCATTTTCAACATTGCATCTCTGCCAGACATACCTACTGTGATTCCAAGGTTTTCGGCTTCATAGGTGATGGATTCTAAAGGGGCATCTAGCAATTGTTCAATGGTACGGACTCCAACTGCTCTGCCAGCGATAATTTTACGGTCCTTTAGTTTCTCATTCAAAAGGGCAACATCCAGCGCTCCGCACATGATGTATCCCTTGTCACTTGTTACAGCTAAAAAGTTGGTTTTAGGTAATCGAACAGTAATCGCAGTAAACGTTTGACCATCAATCGAAATTGGTGTCATTTCAATCATATACTCTTGTCACGCTCCCTTCCCCTATCAATTTATGTGCATAGAGGGAAAGGGTGTACAAAATAGGTTATTTACCTGATAATGCGTGGGCAAGCACGTCGCGAAGGAGTTCTGGAAGATAAAACTTCTTCTCTTTTGCCCGAATGATAGCAGGATACATTCTTCCAAACGTGAACATATCAATCGTGCCTATTGAAACCTTGTCCGATGATGACAGCAGCTTATCTCCCACGTAAATGGCTGTCACCTGAAAGCTTCCATCAGCAATTGGTTCGGTATCAAACCTCACTCCACTAAACGCCATTCTTCCCATCACTTCTCCTCGAAAGCCCAGGCCTTTTACTCGTAGCTGCTCCATTTCGGGATGAAGTGCCTGTTGAACAACCTCTCGAAATTCTTCGCCACTTAAAGATACACGACAAGGATTAATCGGATGTGGACAAATTCGATGTAGCATTTCAAGCGTAATATCACCTGCTTCTAATCCGTCGAGAAGCACTCCGGCATTGACCATTCCAACGTCTGCCTCACACCAATCCTTTAGGAAGTCTGCGAGCAATTCAGGAAACATAGATGGTGAAAACCATTGAACAGGAAGGGGCTCAGCTATCGTACAAACCCGCTGATCCAGACTCAGATTTGCCTCATCTTGCATCGTTTTAATACGCTCTACCATTTCTGCATTTGGAGTATATAACTCGAGCTTATGGAGGCAGGCCTCTAGGTTTACAATTCTCCTAGACTGGATATCAAAATCCACTCTCACTTCCCCTATATACTGACCATATTTCCCGGCACCACAAACCAATGTATCTCCAATCCATCTTCCCTCAGGCAAAACATGATGGGTATGTCCTCCCAATATTACATCAATATCTGGAAATCGTCTTGCCATTTCCTCATCATCTGAAATACCTAAATGAGATAACACTACAATCACGTCAGCTTCCCGTTTTAAGAGCGGAAGGAATTCTTCTAGCATAAGGTATGGGTCTGTAAGCTTCCAGCCCAGTATCGAATAAAAATGTTCATAAAATACGGAAACACCAATAAAAGCAACCTTGATCCCGGCCATAACTTTTATTTCATAAGGCTTTACCCAATCCGGACGCACACCGTTCTTTTCGAAAAGATTGGCTAGCAATACAGTAAATTCAGCCTGTCCATAGAGCTGAGATAGCTCCTCATAATTTAGGGTTATCCCTTCGTTATTACCTATTGTCGCAAAATCATAGCTAAGAAGATTAAGGAGTTCGGTATTTGCTTTTCCTCTAGTAGCCTCTGTTATCGGGTGAAAACGGTCCATATTATCTCCGATGTCAACAAGCGCAGTTGAGCTATTAACAGGGTTCTCTTTTAGAAAAGCAGCCAGCTTGGGATATGCTTCAAAATGACTGTGTATATCATTTGTATGTAAAATGCTAATCTGCTGCACGCTGTTTCTCTCCTCTTAAAATAAATCTAGCTGCCGTGGCGCAAGACCTGTATATTCAATATCCAGCAGCTCAATCATCTGCTTTGCATTGTTCGCAGCATGACCACCTGAGTTGTTGTTAAAGAGCACAAATAAGTTCTTTGTCTGTTGCTGTAGCTTCTTCAAATGCTCATTCCACTCTTGGAGTTCCTCTTTATTATAATCATATAAGTAGCGGACTTCACGCCAGTCCTTTCCTGAGACAGCCTTTGTCCACCCATCTACATTGCGGCCATGGAGCCTGATAAGCGTTTGGTCTGGGTCTGTTGGGTGTAATACAGTAGGAATGGAACCGGTGCCAGCTTGGGGCTCATCACAGATGCTATGAATCCATCCTTCATCTTCCATGAAGGAGAGGGTCTTGTCATAGAATTCTGGCTGAAACCACGTTCGATTGCGGAATTCGAGGGCTACTTTTGTGTCCCCCATCCTCTCTTTGCACCATCGCAAATAGTCGACATTTTCTTTTTTGCAATCATACCAAGGAGGAAATTGAAAAAGTACCATGGCAAGTTTTCCGGCTTCCTCATATGGTTGTAAGGATTCTTGAAACGCTGAAAACATCTGATCTTTCGTTTCAAAGGGAATGTCGCCGCGTTGGTGTCCAGTCATCCCTTGGTATGCCTTCACGACAAATTGAAAGCGTTCCGGGGTATCTGTCACCCACTTTTCTATGTTTTGCTTGGGTTGAATCGCGTAGAAGGATGCATCCACCTCAACTACCGGAAAATGAGCACCATATTCTTTAAGTTTGTCCCTCGGGGAGATTCCTCCTGTATAAAGGGAATCATGGTCCCCCCAGCCAGTGACACCAACAAGTATCATCCGCTTCACCTCATTTTTTTCATTTTATCATAAAAGCTAACAGAATCTAATGTTGAAACCCACAATTAAACCTTAGCAAGTATGTCTGCTAAGGTTTTTTAATAGCATATTATCCGATTGTTTCTTCCATCTCGAAATTAACTTAATATAGTCTACTAGCTTTGCTTTAATGTAACTTCTTAGGAGGATTACCTTGGTCGCCCACTATTCTTTATGCATCCAATAACAATGTTATTCTAGATTACATCTTAGTAGTCACCTGATTTTTAACAGCTTTAACAATCGTTTTATTCTTTCTATAAAGTACGATATAACCGATTAGTACGAACACGGTGGATAACCCTGACAACACCAGGCAACCATGTATTACATTGATTTTTGCGTTATCCATCACAATAGATAGTTCGCCATTTATTACTTTAGGGTAATCAAAGTATGTGAATGGAAGTAAATGAGCAACTTTCATTCCAAATTTAGTTGTAACATAATACCCAGAAACATTGATAAGGATAGAAACGGCGAAAACGGTCAATGCATTTTTTATGAAAGTGGACAAAACAATGGTAAGTCCCAAGACAAAAAGTAAGCATAAAACCAAAAATACCATACTGTAGACAAGGTATTCTCCTAAAGGGATGAAATGATAGCCATATCCACTTGAAACCAAGCCAGAGTAGTTGGAAGAATTAACGATGTCTTCATGGTTATAATGTAAAATTGGATATAGCCAATCCCCAAAACGATTGAATAAGCTTCCCATCAAAATAATGATTATAAATAACCCTACTCCACTGGCAATCGCTAAAATACTACTTGTCATTATTTTCCCTAAGAAAATGCTACTTAACTTTAGTGGTTGCGTTTGTAATAAATGTAATGTTTGTTTTTTTCCTCTCTCTAAAGCCAAGCCCCCACCAAACAAGAATAAACATAAGAGAATAAGAATAAAGTATAGATAATACTTGTTAAACAAATATAAAGAAAATAGACCGCTACTATCCAATTTTCTATTTTCTTCTTCAAAGCTTTGATGTCTCTCCTCATCTGTAAACTGATGATAAATGGTAGGGATGAAAGTTCCGGTGAATATAGGTTGAATATTGTTTTCTATCAACCATTCCTTTTCAGAAATACTGGCTTCCACTGTGAATTTCCCAAGAAAATAATCCATTCTATCATCCAGA
This sequence comes from Bacillus sp. THAF10, assembly GCF_009363695.1. Taxonomy (NCBI): domain Bacteria; kingdom Bacillati; phylum Bacillota; class Bacilli; order Caryophanales; family Bacillaceae; genus Bacillus; species Bacillus sp. THAF10. The sequence continues at coordinate 3,323,396 of NZ_CP045403.1, forward strand.
TAAGCACCCCCTGTATCAATTTCCCCAGCTGCAGATTGATTATCAAGAAGTTGATGAGAATAAAATGATGACCAATCCCCACGGTTATATTCATAGACCGCTGCAATTTCTAACTTTGATCTATTCAAGAAGAAATCAATAGTGTCGTTAGCTTCTTTGATGAATTCATCATAGATAGATTGTCCTGTTTGTTCTTTGATTTCCTCATACTGAAGTTTGATTTCTTCGGTAATTTTAATCCATTGATCTAATTCTTCGGTGCTTTGCAACTCTTCTAGATACTTGTCTTGTTGGATACTAGATTGTTGAAAAAGAATAAAATAACCAACTGTCACAAACAACAATAACAAAATATTAATCTGTCCATACAGTTTCTTTCTACTTACCTTTCTCCACTCAAATAGCACTATTTTTTTAAATGTGAATCCATTTTTACTTTTAAATGGTTGAAGGTAAGAAGTTTTTTGTAAAAATGGCGGTGTTTTTATTTCTGGGATAAAATTGGTGCAAAGAAGCAGCATGGAACTCCAAAGCATAGCAATAAAAGGATATATCCAGTCATCCCCATTAGGTATCGCGCCAGATAAAGCAGAGAAACGAAAAAGCTGGAATGGGTTTCCTACCACCTGTAAGGCGTGGTTTAATTCGGTTACGCTAAAGCCAATCATGACAATAAAGGAAGCAACCATAATCGTTATAAACGTTTTCTTTAACACACTGCTTAAGAACGTTACTAATGCAAACAGGATGAAAGACGCACAAAGAAATAAAATGGTTACCCTACTAATGTAAGTGATGACAGGTAGTATATAGAATGTTTCCGAGTCTTGTAGCAAGATCGGATATTGTCCACTAAAGGAGTAATCCGTAAACATACTGGAAATGACTATTCCATTAAATATGAATAAAACCGTGAAGAGCAATGTGCAACATAACAAACTAATATATTTGGAAACTAGTAACTTCCATTTTTTTATCGGTTGAGTATTTAGGGTTAGCCATGTACTTTGTTCCCTTTCACTAGTGAAAATATTGCCAAATAGCAATAACAATACAAAAAGGCCTGCTAAGCTAAATACCCAGTCACTTAATTCCTTCACGATTAAATGGGGGGAAACAGGATACTCTTCATCTTCATAGCTAAGATTGTGTGAAATAAACCACTCTGTCATTGCTTTTTCCTTCTCTAATTCTTGCCCGGTTAAGATAGGGAAAGGTTCTCCGTTTGCTTCGTATTGCTCTACTAATTCGAGGAAGGAAAGCTTTAACGGATAAACATTCTCCCATTCTTCTCTTTCCATCACTCTATTCAACTGCATCAAGGTTAGGTTCATTTGTTTTGTTAGGTCTAGTTGATTTTGTTGGAGCTCGGGCAGTTCCTGCTGCATTTCTAATTCTGCCAATTCCCTTTGTACCCCATTGACAATTTCTTGGTAGTCCATCAGACCCTCGTGTGCTCTTTCCATCATACCTTCTTGTTCCACCGCATTGGATGAAAAAATAGCCATGGTACAGAGAAGGCTAATTATTGACAGCCATAGGAATTTTTTTTGCCTCCGTATTTTCTTTAGCTCAAATAGAAATATCTTCATGATCTTCATCCTTTGTTCCAAAGATATTTTGATAACGATCCTCTGAGCCAAATACTACTTTTTCCATTTCAACAATCTTAGCCCCACTTTGCATAAGCAAAGATAGAGGAATATGTAGAGGAGTGTCTTTCAATAACAGAGAAACCTTTTGATTTGAAATGGTTTCCACTTCATAGTTTTCCTGGGCTAAATGATAAGCTGCTTTTGAAGCGTCATCCACAGTAAGGTGATAACAGGTTCTTTCAAATTGGGAGATATCTTCTTTTATTAGCACACCCTTTTTTAGGAATAATATTTGGGAGGTGATGCGGTCAATTTCCGAAAGATTATGGGAGGATAAGAGGATAGCAGTTCCTTCATTATGTAGCTCTAGCAATAGGTTCCTCACCTTAATCGCGCTTGTTGGGTCAAGTCCATTCAAAGGCTCGTCCAATATTAACAATTTAGGCTTGTTGACAATTGCCATAGCCAATAAGAGATGTTGCTTCATCCCCAATGAGTAATTGCCAACTCGTTTATGAAGATATCTTGTAATGCCTATCCGCTCTGCCGTTTCCTCCAGATGTTTCTTAGGTATAGATTGTACATCTCCTATGAATTGCAGGTGATCGTAGCCAGTCAAATAATCATACAAAACGGTATTGTCTTGCATGAAGGAAACCTCTTTAAATAAATTCACATCATTATTTCTTCTGTTTAGAACGCTTATTTCCCCGCTGTCAGCCCGTTGTAGATTGGTGATGATACTCAGAAGGGTTGATTTACCCGAACCATTTGGTCCAATCAAAGCGATAATCGATGGTTGCTCAATCTTAAAAGAAACGTCTTTTAAAATCTTTTCTTTTCCGAATGATTTATTTACGTTTTCTAGTGTAAGGATCATTGGTTATAGTCTTCCTCTCCACATTTAATATGAGTTAAATTACAAAAGATATTTGCATCTACTTAAAAGGCTCTTATCTTTTTTTACTAGATAAGAGCCTTTTATAAGTCTTTTTTCTTACATTTTCATAGTAAATTAATCTTAAAAGTTAAACAATATAAAAAATGGTAAATTTTTATTCTTTTAGTAATATTTTGGTTTTTAGTATGCAACTGTATTTTATGCGCATGATTTAAAGTCTAAAACCGCCTAATACTTAAACACTGGCTCGGTCTGGATATAATATGAATTTAATACTTGCGGCCAAGACAAACGGAAAATATGTACGTATTTTTATACTATTTTTCACTTTTTATAGACTAATGTTTATTCTTTGAAACCACCCCTTTCATATAATATTAATAAATGAAAATGGCTAATAGAGTTAAAAACAATGTTAACACTTAGCCAAATTCATTATTTTTATTAGAAAGGAAAAAACGATATGCCATTTGTTAACCGATTTTCTATTGCTGATTGTGGAGCAATGACATTTACTGGTAACACCTTAGGGTTAAGCGGCGATGGTGTGGACAACGAAGCTGGCACAACCGGTACAATTGGAGCATTCATTACGTTGGACAGCTCTTCAACCGTTGATGCTTTTCCCCCACCGGTCCCTCCTGGATCAGCTGGCACAACAACAGACTATACACAAAATGGTTCTGAAGCACAGTTGGTCATCCCTAGCGGCAGCACGGTTTTATATGCAGAGCTGATTTGGGGAGGCTTGTTCAGTTTTGATACACAGGATATTTCAAACCTCATCGATAACGATATCCTCTTTACCACTCCAGCTCTAATTGATGTCTCTATTTCACCAGACGCAGCTACTTCTAATCAGTTCACTGTTGGAACAACCGGATTTTATATGCGATCTGCCAACGTTACTGCTCTTGTTCAAGCAGGTGGGGCTGGAACGTATAGTGCGGAAAGCGTCCCTGCACTTATATTTCCTCCTATCTCTCAGACATTCCACGCAGGTTGGACCCTTGCTGTCGTTTATAGTAATGGTAACCTTCCCAATCGTTCCATGAATTTATTTGTTGGTGCAGAGAATATTGTCTTTACTACTCAACCTCAAATCGATGTGAATGTGACAGGATTTTTAACTCCCGCCACTGGAGACGTCGACGCCAGGGTTCTTTTAAGCGCTCAAGAAGGAGATGCTGAAATTACTGGAGATGAAACACTTTTTGGACCAGATAATCTGACTTTAACGAATCTTTCCGGCCCGCTTAACCCAGCTACCAACTTTTATGGCTCGCAAATTACAGATGATTCTGGAAACCTAGATACAAGTGGATCGTATGGAACGTTTAATCAAATTCCTGGTACACCAGGAACCAACGTTCTTGCAGGCAGACAAGGCTGGGATATCACCAATGTGTCAGCATTCAATTACTTGCCTAATGGACAAACAAGTGCAGTTCTCCGATTCACATCGAGTGGCGATGCTTATATGCCAAATGGAATTGGAATCCAGATCGATTTAGGAGATCCTGTTATGGACATGGTTAAGGAGGTTAATAAAACATTTTCCTACACCGGTGATGTGTTAACCTATACGGTATCTATCACAAACAATGGAGTCGTAGAGGCAACAGATGTATTTTTTGAAGATGATTTACCTTCAGGAGGAGCATTTATCCCAGACACTGTCCGGATTAATGGGATTGTTCAGCCGGGCTTGGATCCAGAAGTAGGATTTTCCATCAATTCAATTCAAGTTGATGAGACAGTAACTGTATCATTTAAGGCTCGAGTAGTAACCAGCAGTTGCTTCTTATTAAACGATGCGCAAGTTACCTTTAGCTGCGGTAAGGTAGCAACTAGTAATCAAGTGCTTACTACTGTTTGTCAACATTGTTCGAACAATAAGAACCAATGTAGCTGTTAAAGATGCTAAACAGTACAGTTAGCATCTTTTTGGTTTTTTTACTTTGTAATAGATCGTTAAACAATATCTACCTCTACAGGTTGTTTCTTTATTTAATGGAGGAATATATTGGACCCTGCCACTCTCTTTTTTTAGATCCTTAATTTCAATTGCTACCTTCCTTAGATTGGCATAAGTTCTTGTACGAGTGTTTCCTAATGGCACAGACACTCCCGAATCTTTTTCACAGTTTACAAAGACTTCTACTTCCTCACAAAATCCTGATTCATAATAAACAGATAAGGTTCCAAACACTAAATCAATACAACAATCTGCTTCCCAAACTGGCGCATATGGATTTTTTAATGGATCAATGTTAAACACTCCACAAATTTCTTCTTTTATTAAATCTGAAACCCCTTTTTGGTTTTTACCGTTACATTTGCATGTTTGGTCCTTACATGAGCAATCTTCAATGTATAGAGTCATTTTTTCACATCCCAATATAGTCATTTGTTTCATTAAATGCATTACTAGACATAAGTGTATAGACGAAAGTCGTAGATTATACAAAATTAGAATTGTCCTTTATCCTAAATCTTCCAAGAACACAAAAAAACACTTGAATAAATTCAAGCATTTTTTGTATTAATTAATATTTAAACACCTGTAGTATATTGAAAATCTATCTCCACTGTCGCTGTGCAATAAACTGCTGGATCTGGTGGAGTATCAGAAGTACACACTATGGTAATGGCTGTAACATTTGTCACCTGAATTACTTGAGAAGACTGTGCATTTATATCATACGTGTTTGTTCCTGTATCATCAGTAATGCTTAACGTCATCGTACAATCGCTAGTGGTGGAACTCGTGTTAATAATCGATATAATCCCACTTGCAAGGGTTTCAATTGGTGTCCCTGGAGGTGCGGTGTATAAAAGATCTGGCACCGGGGGTCCATCGCTATCCTGACATTCGGTTCGTATTGGCAAACACCTTTTTATTCCAATTAATGTTCCACTCGTTTCAAAAGGATTCTGTGAACATGGAACAGGGCAGCAAAAAGAAGAATTTGAACTGTTGCAGTACATTTCCATCCCTCCTATTCAATAAATATACAATCCATAGTATGAAAGACCTATTTGTTGTGTCTAAACTAATGTCTATGTTTTAGACAATTGTTAAAAAGAATTGTTTTTTGTTCTAAAGAGTCGATGATAACAAAAAAACCGAATGCATACGTCCACATAATGTGTACGTATGCATTCGGTTATGAGTGTTTATTTAAGGTATTGTTTGAACTGATTACCCAATAGAACCTTCCATCTCAAACTTGATCAGACGGTTCATTTCTACTGCGTATTCCATTGGAAGTTCTTTTGTAAATGGCTCGATGAAGCCCATTACGATCATTTCTGTTGCTTCTTCTTCGGAAAGACCACGGCTCATTAGATAGAACAGTTGCTCTTCAGATACTTTGGATACCTTCGCCTCGTGCTCTAGAGAAACGTTGTCGTTGAACACTTCGTTGTAAGGAATCGTATCAGAAGTAGACTGGTTATCCATGATTAGCGTGTCACACTCGATGTTAGAGCGTGCGCCAGAAGCTTTTTTACCAAAGTGTACGATTCCACGGTATGTTACTTTACCACCTTGCTTGGAGATGGATTTAGAAACGATTGTGGAAGATGTGTTTGGTGCAAGGTGAATCATTTTTGCTCCTGCATCCTGGTGTTGACCTTTCCCTGCTAATGCAATAGAAAGCGTCATACCACGCGCACCTTCTCCTTTAAGGATAACGGCTGGGTATTTCATTGTCAGCTTGGAGCCGATGTTACCATCGATCCATTCCATTGTTGCATTTTCTTCACACACTGCACGTTTCGTTACTAGGTTGTAAACGTTGTTTGCCCAGTTTTGAATCGTTGTGTAACGGCAGTACGCATCTTTTTTGATGATGATTTCTACTACCGCACTGTGAAGAGAGTTTGTTGTATAAACAGGTGCCGTACAGCCCTCTACATAGTGTACGTGTGCGCCTTCGTCTACAATGATAAGTGTACGCTCGAATTGACCCATGTTTTCAGAGTTGATTCGGAAGTATGCTTGTAGTGGAGTTTCCACTTTCACACCTTTTGGTACGTAGATGAAAGATCCACCAGACCATACTGCAGAGTTTAGGGCAGAGAACTTGTTATCTGTTGGTGGGATAACCTTCGCCCAGTGCTCACGGAACACGTCTTCGTTTTCTTTTAATGCTGTGTCTGTGTCTTTGAAGACAACGCCAAGCGCTTCTAAGTCTTCTTGCATGTTGTGGTACACTACCTCAGATTCGTACTGTGCAGATACACCAGCAAGGTATTTTTGCTCCGCTTCAGGGATACCAAGTTTATCAAACGTTTGCTTGATTTCCTCTGGTACTTCATCCCATGAACGCTCAGATTTTTCAGATGGCTTTACGTAGTACGTAATTTCATCAAAGTTTAAGCTGTTAAGGTCGCCGCCCCATTGAGGCATTGGCATGTTATAGAAGTGCTCCAAAGATTTTAGACGGAAGTCCAGCATCCACTGCGGCTCATTTTTCATACGAGAGATTTCTTCTACGATTTCTTTCGTAAGACCACGGCCGGAACGGAAAATGGAAACGTCTCTGTCCTTAAAACCATACTTGTAATCGCCGATTTCAGGCATTTTTTTTGCCATTTTTATTCCCTCCATTCAAGAGGTGAGCAACAGGCGGATAAAGAAAGGCCACCTGCACTCCCTATCTTGCTATTCCGACTTGACTCCCTTTTCCATCGCTTTCCAAGCAAGAGTCGCACATTTAATTCGTGCCGGGAATTTAGCCACTCCTTGGAGTGCTTCAATGTCCCCTAAGTCGATTGTTTCGTCATCATAGTCCTTACCTAACATCATATCATAAAAGATTTGGGATAGTTCCAAAGCCTTTTCCACTTCTAGTCCTTTGACTGCTTGTGTCATCATGGATGCAGATGCCATCGAAATAGAGCATCCTTCTCCATCAAACTTTGCATCCTTCACTTTTCCTTCTTCTACTTGGAGTGTCAAGTGAATGCGATCCCCACAGGTCGGATTATTCATGTCCACAGTGATACTGTCAGACTCGATAGACCCTTTGTTACGTGGGTTTTTATAATGATCCATAATTACTTGACGATACAGTGTGTCCAGATTATTAAAAGACATTACTAAAGTACTCCTTTGTTTTCACTAATGATGCTACTAGCTTATCAATTTCTTCCTCTGTATTATACAGGTAAAAACTAGCACGTGCAGTGGATGAAACGTTCAGATACTTCATTAATGGCTGTGCACAGTGATGACCTGCACGAACAGCGATTCCTTCTGCATCTAATACTGTTGCAACATCATGTGGGTGTACGTCTTCAATATTGAAGGTTACCAAGCCAGCCCGCTTTTTCGGACCATAAATGGTGATTCCTTCGATTTCCGACATACGGTTCATCGCGTAGTCTGCAAGCTTATGTTCATGAGCAAGGATATTGTCCATTCCCACTTGCTCCAGGAAGTCAATTGCTGCTCCAAGTCCGATTGCCCCAGCGATAATTGGTGTACCGCCTTCAAACTTCCAAGGCAGCTCCTTCCAGGTTGATTCCTGCAGTCCTACAAAATCGATCATTTCGCCACCAAATTCGATTGGCTCCATGTTTTCTAAAAGCTGCTTTTTCCCGTAAAGTGCGCCAATTCCAGTTGGTGCTCCCATTTTATGACCGGAAAGTGCGAAGAAATCACAATCCAAGTCCTGCACATCCACCTTCATATGAGGAGTACTTTGTGCACCGTCCACTACCATAATTGCTCCATTTTTATGAGCAATTGCAGTAATTTCTTTAATAGGGTTGATAGCACCGAGTACGTTAGAAACATGCATCACTGAAACAATTTTCGTGTTTTCGGTTACTGTTTCTTCTACAGCCTTCAAAGAGATGCTGCCATCCTCTTCTAGCGGAATATATTTCAATGTAGCACCAGTTGCTTTTGCAGCCTGCTGCCATGGAATGATATTACTATGGTGCTCCATGTAGGTAATAACTATTTCATCGCCAGCTTTTAAGTTGGTACGAGCATAGCTACTTGCTACAAGGTTTAATGCAGTGGTTGTGCCACGTGTGAACACAATTTCTTCCCGGTGTGCCGCGTTAATAAAGTTTTTCACCTTATCTCGCGCACCCTCATATCCATCGGTCGCTTTTGTACCTAAAGTATGAACACCACGGTGAACATTTGAGTTATACCCTTTATAGTACTTCTCCAGCGCTTCAATAACCGCAAGCGGCTTTTGGGAGGTAGCAGCACTATCTAAGTACACAAGCGGGTTTCCATTGACCTCTTGATGTAAAATAGGGAACTGCTGACGAATCTCCTGGATATTCATTACTTCACTTTCCTTTCAATTACATCAATCAGCTGGTTTTTCACCTTTTCAATTGGTAATTGATTTACTACAGGCGCTAAGAATCCGTGGATAACCAGGCGCTCTGCTTCTGTTTTAGGGATACCGCGGCTCATTAGGTAGTAAAGCTGTAATGGATCAATACGACCTGCAGATGCAGCGTGACCTGCTGTTACGTCATCTTCATCAATAAGAAGAATTGGGTTTGCATCCCCACGTGCTTTTTCGCTAAGCATTAATACGCGTGACTCTTGCTCGGCGTTAGATTTAGATGCACCATGCTCAATTTTACCGATTCCGTTAAATACAGAGCTAGCGCTGTCTTTCATCACACCGTGCTTCAGGATTTGCCCATCGGAGTTTTTCCCAAAATGGACAACCTTCGTTGTGAAGTTTTGCTTTTGTTCGCCACGGCCAACAACCACTGTTTTTGTGTCGCCAACAGAGCCATCACCCATTAAGTTTGTAATGTTTTCAGAAATTGTATCTCCGTCATTCATTAAGCCAAGTGCCCACTCTAATGTCGCGTCACGGCCAACAACACCACGACGGTTTACATAAGTTGTCACACCTTTGCCAAGGTTATCTACTGCACCATATTGCACTTTAGAGTTCCCGTTAGCAATAACTTCCGTGATAATGTTGAAGATAGAGCCTTCTCCATCTGTGTTAGAGAAGTAGTTTTCCACATAAGTAACCTCAGCGTTATCTTCTGCTACGATTAATACGTGGTTGAAAACAGCCTCTGCTTTGTCATGAAGGTAAATCGCTTGGATTGGCTCTTCAATGACAACATTTTTTGGAACATATAAGAATGCTCCGCCATTTAATAATGCAGCGTGTAAAGCGGAAAGCTTGTGCTCATCAACTTTTACACCGTCCTGCATGAAGTATTTTTGCACAAGATCACCATGGTTTTTTGCAGCAGTGATAATATCTGTGAAAATAACACCTTGTGATTTAAGTTCTTCGTTTAATGTGGACACAACTGCTGTGTTATCCACTTGTACGTATAGGTTTTCCCCGTCAACTAACGCTTTTACCTCTTCTGGTAATTGGTCAACCGAAGAAATAGAAGTTTCCACAGTGTGCTTTTGGAAGTTTGTAAAGTTCCAGTTTGTAATCTTCGTCTTGTCAGGCTTTGGTAAAGGCAGTTCTTCTGCCAAGGCAAGAGCTTGTAAGCGAAGATCTAACAGCCACTGAGGCTCTCCAGCTTCTTTGGAGTAGTTGCTCAGGTAGTCTTGATCAAACGGTAATTTCGTCTCTAACGTCATGATAATCCTCCTTGCTTACGCTTCTTGGCCGACAGTTTCGTCTTCAATACCTAATTCTTGCTTAATCCAATCATAACCTTCTGCCTCTAGACGTTGTGCTAATTCCTTACCACCTGACTTCACGATACGCCCTTGCATCATAACGTGTACATGGTCAGGAGTGATGTAGTTTAGTAAGCGCTGGTAGTGAGTGATGATAAGGCAACCGAAGTCTTCTCCACGCATTTGATTGATTCCTTTAGAAACAACCTTCAATGCGTCAATATCAAGACCAGAGTCGATTTCATCTAAAATTGCAATTTTAGGCTCGATCATCATTAATTGAAGAATCTCGTTACGCTTTTTCTCTCCACCAGAGAAACCTTCGTTAAGATAACGCTGTGCCATAGCTGGATCCATTTCAAGGAATTCCATGTTTTTGTCCATCTTACGGATGAATTTCATTAAAGAAATCTCATCGCCTTCTTCACGACGTGCGTTAATAGCAGAACGTAAGAAGTCTGCGTTTGTCACACCGCTGATTTCACTTGGGTATTGCATTGCAAGGAATAAGCCTACTTGTGCACGCTCATCCACTTCCATTTCAAGAACATCTTCGCCATCAAACGTGATGCTACCTTGTGTTACTTCATATTTAGGGTGTCCCATGATTGCAGAAGAAAGCGTTGACTTTCCTGTTCCGTTTGGACCCATGATAGCGTGAATTTCTCCGCCTTTTACTTCAAGATTTACACCCTTTAAAATCTCTTTATCATTGATAGATACATGTAAATCTTTAATTGTTAACGTTGAACCCATAACTTGTAACCTCCAATGTTCTTGTGTTCCTATATATAAAAACACATTTTGTTGTTTTAATTCTCATTTTATTCTCATTACAATCTTATAACAAATAGAAAGTGATAGCAACCATTTCCGCCTTGTGTAAGATACCATCAAATTATATCTAATTTAAGGGGGGAAAGTCTAATTTTCACGATAAAATACTGGGTAACGCCGCTGATGATTTCCGCAAATGGCTCCGCGTCCTGCGGGGCGACCTTGAGCCTCCTCGGGCTAACGCCCTGTGGGGTCTCAAGATTGTCGCTTCGTTCCCGCGGGAGTCTCCGCCATTTGCTCCAATCATCAGCTAGAAACATCTGAAAAAATAAAGAACCATTTCTCATTACCCTAAATTAAATAATTTATAGAATACAAAAAGGGCTGAATGATTCTCTGTAGTGAGAATGATTCGAACCCTTTTTGTTTTGCTTTATTATTTTTACGTTAATAGTAAGGTCATTTGGAATTGCGGTCTATGTCTGCAGCGATCTCCAAGCTTTTCTGGTAATCCTCTTCACGTCTTTTTTCCACTTCTAAAAGCTTTGATACCTTATTCGTGTACTCTTCATACCCCATACCATGTGCTTGATGCATCGCCTTTTCCATTTCTCCTGTGTACTTTACACGTACCTGATGGATAATAAACCATTCCTTTCCTATATATATGTGTTTATTTCGTGTACCAGTTTTTCTGATACCCTCAAAGTATTTGTTATAAACACATTAATAATCATAACAGGGCTGGTGGTTTTATCCAAATACGGTATGGCAGTTTCTAGCGCGGTATGACATTTTACCATTACACCAGGTGAATGGTTGTGAGTATTTCTTACAATAGCTTTTAATTACTCTTAGATGCTTACAATTACTAATGCTTCATCTCGCTAAAATCGCTAATACAGGACTGTACCAAAGTAACAGCCTGACTCATGGCTGCTCCTCCACCAAAAGCTGCAGTCACACCACACGCCTCGAGAATTTCCTGTTCGGTTGCTCCTTGGTCTAAGCATCCTTTTGTGTGATAGACGATACAGTACTCATCCTGAGAATATACACTAACTCCAAGTGCGATTAATTGCTTTTGTTTCTTATCTAAAACACCCTCTTTAAAGCACGCTTCGGTAAATTCGTTATAGTGATGAGCGAGCTCTGGCATTTTTTCAGAAAACATCCCAAGTCCCATTTTATAGTCATGTATTGCTGCATCTGCATAGTTTTTCGGTTCATAATGTTGGTCCATTGTAAACATCTCCTATCCTTATTTTCACAAGGTTAGTATGTGTTTAGAAGGATATGTTATATTCATAAAAAAATCCCACCTCCTAAAATAGGAGTGGGATTTTATAAGGTTTTACTCCCCAGTAGCAGGAATAACAGAACCTTTATATTTGTTTTCAATAAACGCTTTAATCTCATCAGATTGAAGCACTTCGACTAACGCTTTGATTTGCTCGTTGTCCTTGTCTTCCTTACGAGCAACAATCAAGTTGACATATGGGTTGTTTTCTTCAGACTCAAGTGCAATTGCTTCTTCTTGTGGATTGATGTCTGCACCTAACGCATAGTTTCCATTGATTAATACAGCGTCTCCATCGCCATTTAAATATGCTTGAGGAAGGAATGCTGCTTCAAATTGGGTATTGAACTCTAATTTTTTTGGGTTGTCTTTAATATCATCAATAGTTGCAGATGTTGTTTCCACACCATCTTTTAACGTGATAAGTCCTTTTTCCTCAAGCATACTAAGAATTCTGCCATGGTCGGCAACAGAGTTACTCATCAGAATTTCCGCACCTTCTGGGAGATCCTCAAGGCTGTCATATTTCTTTGAATACACACCAATTGGCTCTATGTGAACGCCGCCTACACTTACAAAATCGTAGTCATTTTCTTCAATTTGCGATTTTAAATATGGCTCGTGTTGGAAAAAGTTTGCGTCAATATCCCCATCACGAAGTGTTTGATTTGGAATAACATAATCGGTAAATGTTTGGATATCCAGTTCGATTCCTTTTTCTTCAAGTAACGGTTTTGCTTCTTCAAGAATTTCTGCGTGAGGTACATTAGATGCACCAATCACTAATTTTCCTTCTTCTATCTTGGAGCCACCTTCTTTTTCCCCATTTCCACATGCAGCAAGAACCAATATTAATAATGAGACTGCAAAAAGACTTATTACCTTTTTCATCTGTACATCCCTCTTTCTGTTAACGTTTGTCTAATTTGTTTGTTATTAAATCACCAATGTATTGGATGATAAATACGATAATTAAAATAATGACGGTACATACTAATGTTACTTCCCAATTATTACGTTGGAATCCATCCAAGAAGGCCAGGTTTCCAAGTCCACCTGCTCCAATAATGCCTGCCATCGCAGTGTAACTGACAATCGCGATAGCTGTAACTGTGATCCCCGAAACTAAAGCTGGCATCGATTCCGGAAGTAATACTTTCCAAATGATTTCTGTAGTCTTTGCCCCCATGGAACGAGCTGCTTCGATGACACCTTTATCTATTTCACGTAAAGCAATCTCTACCATCCTTGCATAGAAAGGTGCTGCACCAATTATCAAAGCTGGCAGCGCTGCATTAGCCCCAATAATCGTACCCATAATCGTTCTTGTGAATGGAATCAATAAGAAGATTAAAATTACAAAGGGAATAGAACGAAATATATTAACAAAAGCAGCGACCAAACCATTGATGAAACGATTTTGCCATATGTTTCCTTTAGCCGTCAAAAAAAGCAGTAAGCCAAGGACGATTCCTAAAACAAACGTAGCGACAACAGAGATACTGCTCATATAAAGCGTTTCAACGGTAGCATCCCACATCTTGTCCCAATTTACCCGCTCAAGCATGTGTGATCACCTCCAACTCCACTTGCTGCTCTTTAATAAAATCAAGGGCACGTTCAAGCTCTTCCTGCTCACCATCTAAATGAACAAATAAAGAACCATATGCTCCATTTTGCGTTTGTGATATTTTCCCTTGCACAATGTTTACTTCTATAGGAAACTTACGTATCAAATTTGTGATTAACGGCTGTTCGGCAGAAGTCCCAACAAAGGTTAATTGAATCACTTGCCCACGTGGATATTCTGCTAATAAATGCTCGATGGTTTCTTGTGTTTCTTCAGGCTCTGTTACCTGTTTGACAAAACGTTTCGTAATATCCTGTTCTGGTTTTCGGAATACGTGAAGAACATCCCCTTGCTCAACAACCTTTCCATTTTCCATCACTGCTACACGATGACAAATTTTTCGAATAACATGCATTTCGTGAGTGATTAACACAATCGTTAAGGACAATCGTTTATTGATGTCCACAAGCAGCTCTAAAATAGAATCTGTTGTTTGTGGATCTAAGGCAGAAGTTGCTTCATCACATAAGAGAACTTTCGGATTGTTCGCTAGTGCTCTGGCAATTCCAACCCGCTGTTTTTGCCCTCCACTTAACTGAGATGGATAAGAATCTCCTCTACCTTCTAAACCAACGAGTTTAATTAATTCATCCACTCTTCGATTTCGTTCCGAACGTCCTACACCTGCAATCTCTAAGGGAAAGGCGATGTTTTCTTTTACTGTTCTCGACCATAATAGGTTAAAGTGTTGAAAAATCATGCTGATTTCTTGGCGTGCCTTACGAAGCTCAGGGCCTTTAATTTTCCCGAAATTTCTTCCAGCAACATCGACTACACCATCAGTTGGCGTTTCTAATCCATTTAACATTCTAATCAAGGTACTTTTTCCTGCTCCACTATATCCAATGATTCCGTAGATTTCTCCTTGATTAATGGATAGATCTATATTATCAACGGCTGTAACGGGACCGTTTCTAGTTTTAAAAACCTTTGTAACTCCTTGAAGTGATATCAAAACCTACACCTGCTTTCTCATAGTCCTCTAGTTAGCGTACCCCAAACTAAAAAATCCCTTCTGCCAAATGAGCAGAAAGGATTATATGTAAAGGGTCCTTCCTCTCATCTGCCAAAGCAATTAATAACGCTTTGTGTGACTTGGCACCATTTCAACAATTACTTGTTGACGGTTGCCGGGTTTCATCGGGCACGTCCCTCCACCACTCTCGATAAGAGATAAAATATAAAGTTTGGGTAATTTGAATTAACGATTGCTATCGTATCATGGTGATAATTAGACTGTCAACTAAAAACTTTCTATAAAACATTTAGTGCTTTTTCCTCTATTTTAAATTTGAATTTTTCGTGGCTAATAATTTCTCCATCACACTGAAGTACCATTTTACCTGTTTGTTTAAGACACACTTTCTGTCCCCTCGTCATACTAACATGACGATGTTTTACATGTGCTCCTTTAATTACTAGGGGAAATACAAACAAAAGCTCAAAGCGACTGATCCCAGAAACTACACACATATCCAGCTTTCCATCGCGGGCATCCGCTTCTGGACATATTTTTAACCCGCCCCCATAATAAGGCAGGTTCGCCATGGCAATGAGCCATACATCTTTATAAATCCTTTCATTGCCGTCTATGTTAACTACAACATCAGAAGGTTGATAGGTAAATAGAACTTTAAAAATATTTACGATATATGCTAAACTTCCAAGGCGAATTTTATTTAAGAAGCTTTTTGATGAGGATGCATTTGTTACCTCTGCTACCTTTCCATCAAACCCCATCCCAGCTATGGATAGAAAATATCTATCTCCAGCCTTCCCAATATCTATCTTTTTAGCTTCAAAGGTAAGGATGCGCTCTAATGCTTTATGAGGTGCAAAGGGAATGTTCATACTTCTTGCATAATCATTTCCCGATCCTGATGGAATTACGCCCAGAGGAATATTTTTATATACTAAACCATTTATGACCTCATGAATCGTTCCATCTCCGCCAATTACCACAACAGCTGAAACCTCTTTTTTTAGTTTTCCAATGATTTCCTTAGCATGTCCTTGCTTTTCTGTATATTCTACAAGAAAATCTACCCTTTTTTCTTTCATTAACTTCTCTATTTTTGTCCAAACCTTAAGACCTCTTCCATTACCTGAGATCTTGTTGACAATAAAAAAATACAAAAAACCCACCGCCTATTTTCTCTTTTTCTACCCTTTATATTCTCTATAAGCAGTAGGTTATCCTTTTTAGCTCACGCCTTTTTGCACTGGCTTGTTTACTAAGGTAAACAATGAATCCATCAGCAGATATTGTCTAAACGACCCCTTAAACTGGAGACTCTTGAGATCCCTCATCTTAGTTCCGTTAAGCATTTTCACGACCTCTTCCCGCGATCCTTCAATACTAACGTCAATGGAGACTGGCTTTATTTCTAGCTGTAATTGGTTTTTGGTAACAGAAAAAATGAACTTCTCTCCATCTACAATCAGGCAGCAGCAGACATTGTAATACGGTAAAATTTCCATTAAATGCGATTTTGCCATCGCTCTTTTTAGAAACATTTCCAGAATTTCTTTTACCACACCAACCACCCCCTTTATAAGAAATATTCCTCTTCGCAAAAGAAAAACCCTTTAAAATAACAAGAACAATTACCGATAATTTCCGATAATTGTTCTTCATTTCCCAAGAAATATGTCAGTCTATGATGTCTTAACAACGGCTTTTGCTATACTTACCGTCGATTTTTCCCTAAACATCAAATAAAAGAAGATAGAGCTTGTCAAATAAAGAACAGCTGTAATGGAGAAAACAATCGAATATCCCCAATATTCCCCATAAACTAAGACAATGCCCATTGAAACCGGCCCCATACTTGCCCAACCTAGTGAAAACACCATTTGATTCATGGAATTAGCAAAACCTTTTAAAGAGTTATCCACTTTGTCCATCATCATGGAGGAAATGATTGGATTGGCCGCATTCATTAAGGCTTGCCTAAATAAAAAGCCAAGTGCAGCTAGCCAAAAAACTTGAGTGAAAGCAGTGATGAGCATAAACGGAAGCGACAGTACTTGCAAAATAACAACCGCTCGCATTTCTCCTACCCTTCTTACGACTGCAGGTCCAATAATCATGGCAACTGCAGTAACAGCCTGGCCTAATGAAAGCACAATCCCAATGGTCGAATTGCTAGTTTGAAACCTATCAGCAAAATATAAGTTTAAATACGGAATGACAAGCCCTGATCCAAAGCCGATTAATATAGATGAAAAGGCAAAAATTAAAATTATTCTTAGTTGACCTTGTGGAAAAGATGCTTTCAATTGACGAAATGAAAATTCCGTTTTCTTGTTTGTTTGGTAGGTTTCCGTTGTTTTCAAGAGTGGGAAAATCCCCAATGAAAAGATAATGCTACCAATCAACAAAGTAATCCGGATACTCCACACTTCGGTTATTCCCACTGCATGAAGCAAAAAATCTGTCATCGTCCCTCCGATAAGATTCCCAATTACATTAGCACCCATCATCACGGCAAAATGATAGCTGAATAACTTTACTCGTTGTTCCTTGGTTGAATTCTCTGCAAGCCAAGGTACTCCTGTCACCTGGATAAAAGCCATTGCAATACCAGCTACAAAAGCGCTTGAAAGGAGAAGTGATTCAGTTGCAAATACACTTCTTAAAACCATGAACAACCCGCTAACTCCTAAGCCGACAATCATCATTTTTCTACGACCGATTTTATCACTTAAAATTCCTGCAGGTATGAGTACCAGCGCTGCTGCAAGTGAAGACATGGCGATTACTTTTCCATTTACTGTTTCAGCAAAGCCAAGCTCTCTTATGTAGAAATTATATACCACCATAAAAACCCCAAGACCAATTTGTGTGAGGATATTTACGATGAAAAGTAAACGTATGTTGGAGTTATATCCCTTAATGGTTTGGAGGAATTCTGTTTTTATCATTTTGTTTTGCCCCTTGTTCGCTATTTATTTCGCATCCCTAAATAAAACTTACTCCTTTTTTTGAAAAATGGCAATATTATTTTCCTTAAAACCGCAAAAAAAAACACCTTGAGAGGTGTTTAAGATGCTTGGTATTTTTTAAAAAGCTCATAGAGATATTCCACTGATCGAAAGGCATATACTTTTTCTTTTATTTCACCTTTTTTAAAAATAATTAAGCATGGAACACTTTCTATTTGCCAATCTACAGCTAGTTCTTGCATATAGTTCACATCTATCATTCCAAATGAAAGATCTGGAAACAGTTCTTTTGTTACGTCAAGCATTCGTTTGGCAACCTGACATGTACCGCACAGTGGGGTGTAAAAATACATAATCATCGTTTGTTCGGATTGAATTTCTTCTACTAAATCTTTTTTTGTCATTACTTTCATTTACTCATCCTCAATTACAGCTAGATTGGTTACAAGTATTGTGCATGTATATCGATATTTGCACTTAGCAGCACTGTGGCAAGATGGTGATGTGGGGCACTTGCAACCTCACGATACATTTTATCAATATAAAGATGCTCTGCCTCTGGAAATTCACGCTTGAATAATTTACGAAGCTTCTCTCCGGAGTCGTCCGCATCAACCAAAATATATACTTCTTTATCAAAAAGGTCTTCCATTAATTCATCAAGTTTGGTCACACTAATCGTGCCATTTGTACAAATTACGTGGACGGGTTCATTGATGACTTGCAGAATTCGCTTTTTGTCAGATTTTCCTTCTACAATGATGATCTTTTCCTCATGAATTGCATCCATATTCATCACCTGTTCTTATTAGGAATAAAGGTAGATTGCTTTATATTATTTTTATTCGTTTTATTAGGAAAGTACACTGATAAATGGAAATAAGGGCTTCTATATATTGGTTTGATGATAAAAAAAGGGCTGGAACTAATATAGTCCCAACCCCTGCGATGGTCAGCACCAACCATTTTCGTAATCGCAGTCCACGTATTTGCTATCTTCCTTTGAAGGAACCTGAACGTTTTGATAAATTCTGTTTCCTTCTTGTTGATAGCCGTTGTTCAAACGATATTGATTTCCGTGCTCCGTAATGGTGAAATGACCAATGGATTCTTTCTCCACAAAGAGTTCAAACCCTTGCTCTGTCATTTTTCCGTTAACACGGTCCGTAATATCTAATCGTTTATTCTCAAGTGTCATAGAGGTCACCTTCTTTACTTTCAGTTCATTAAAGTTAGGTTACCCTCTCCAAATGGAATTAGTCTTCCTTCGTCATTTCCTCATATTGCTCAGCTGACATTAATTTGTCAACTTCACCAGCATCTGAAGGTTCTACCACAATCATCCACGCTTTTTCATATGGAGATTCATTCACAAATTCAGGGCTATCACTTAGGTCTTCGTTAACCTCAACCACTTTCCCACTAATTGGAGCATAAAGCTCAGAAACTGTTTTAACAGACTCTACGCTACCGAATGGCTCATCAGCAGTGATTTCGTCTCCAACCTCTGGAAGCTCAACAAACACGATGTCTCCAAGCTCGGATTGAGCAAAATGTGTAATTCCAACACGTACTGTTTCGCCTTCTACTTTTACCCATTCATGCTCTTCAGAATAACGTAAATCTTTAGGTGTGCTCATTTAAAATAACCTCCATTAAAATAAAATATTATAGCTCCTATTTAAAGGGCTTGCTTACTTCCAAACTTCTTCAAAACTTTTTTCATTAAAGCCAACTGTTACGTTGTTTCCATCTGTTGTAATGGGACGTTTAATTAGCATGCCATCAGATGCTAAAAGATCAAGCATTTCATCTTCAGAAGCTGTCTTTAGTTTATCCTTTAGTCCAAGTTCCCGATATTTCATTCCACTTGTATTAAAGAATTTTTTTAGCTCGAGGCCGCTTTTTTTATAGAGATCCTTTAATGTATCACGTGACGGTGGGTTCTCAACAATATGTACTTCTTCTATTGCTATGTTGTTTGCTTCGAGCCACTTTTTAGCATTTCGACATGTGCCACATTTAGGATACCAATAAAATGTCATTGCCATAACCTTTTTGCACCACCTTACAATACAGGATTTTACTCATATATTGTAGCATAACAGAATCAAATTCTCCTAATATTCAACACAATATTTTTGATTCATTCGACAAGAAAAATAACCAGACCATATGGAATGGCCTGGTTACAGTTCTTGCTTTTTATACTGTATATTTTTGAGCGTCTAGAACCGCTGCTGCGATTTCACGTTTTTTGGCAACCACATTGATTGGCGTGTGGCGTGTGAATTTACGAAGGGCGGAAATCATCATTCTTAAAGTGTCTCCAGACTCTGCAGCAACAAGTGTTTCTTTTGCATCTGCTTCAATTTGGTTAAACGCTTCTTGACAGAACACTTGCGTGTAAAGAACCTTCAGTTTGTTTTTATCTTCTCCAGATTTAGCAATTGCTTTTTCTGTACGTAGCACTGCAGATTCCATCGAATAGACATTGCTAATGATATCGGCAACATTCACAAGTAGTTCTTGTTCTCTTTCTAGCGCTTTTCCATATTTCTGCGCAATTAGTCCAGTCATGAGGATGGCAATTTTCTTCGCATTTTTCACAAGATACTTTTCTTGTTCTAATACGCCATCGCCAACTTCTTCAGGCATAAGCATCATGAGTTCTTCTTGTAGCGCTTGTGCTTTCTGAATGAGTGGAAGCTCACCTTTTAATGCTTTACGCAGATATGTTCCTGGTACTAACAGACGGTTAATTTCATTTGTACCCTCGAAAATTCGGTTAATACGGGAGTCGCGGTACATTCTTTCCACTTCGTACTCAGCCATAAAGCCATAACCACCATGAATTTGGACAGCTTCATCTACTACGTAATCAAGCGTTTCAGAGCCAAACACTTTATTTAATGAGCACTCAATTGCGTATTCTGCTACGGCTTTTGCCACTGCATTTGGATCTTTTTCTTCTTCTTTTGTTAAGCGGCCCATGCTGTCTTCAAAAAGACCAACCGTACGATAAACGGAGCTTTCTGTTGCATATGTTTTTGTTGCCATATTAGCAAGCTTTTCTTGAATGAGGGAGAATTTCGCAATTGGTGTTTTAAATTGCGAGCGCTGGTTAGCATAGGTTGCAGCAAGCTCAATTCCACGCTTGGATCCTCCTACGGTTCCAACTGCTAGTTTGTAACGACCAATGTTTAAAATATTGAAGGCAATAACGTGCCCGCGGCCAATCTCTCCAAGCAGATTTTCCTTTGGAACTAGTGCGTCCTCTAGTACGAGTGTACGAGTGGAGGAGCCTTTAATTCCCATTTTCTTTTCTTCAGGACCTGTGGAAACTCCCTCGTATTCACGCTCAACGATAAATGCGGAGAAGTGCTCGCCATCCACTTTTGCATACACAACAAACACATCGGCAAAGCCTGCGTTTGTAATCCATTGTTTTTCTCCATTTAAAACATAGTGTGTACCAGCTTCATTTAACTTTGCTGTTGTTTTTGCCCCTAGAGCATCAGAACCAGATCCCGGCTCCGTTAAGGCATAAGCTGCAATTAATTCTCCTGAAGCAAGCTTTGGTAAATATTGATGCTTTTGATCCTCGTTACCGAAAAGAACGATTGGTAGAGAGCCAATTCCTACATGCGCGCCGTAAGAAAGGGAGAAGCCACCAGCTCTTGAGAACTTTTCAGTTATAAGAGAGGAGCTGATTTTATCCAATCCAAATCCGCCGTATTCCTCCTGGACATCTGCTCCTAAAAGTCCGAGCTCACCAGCTTCCTTTAAGAGTTTTACAGAAATATCAAAGTTGTGATGCTCAATTTCTTCAAGATTCGGAACGACTTCGTTTACAACAAATTCCTCTGTTGTTTTGGCAATCAGTTTGTGTTCATCAGAAAAGTCCTCTGGTGTGAACACTTTTTCCGCAGCAATATCATCTAATAAAAAGCTTCCGCCTTTGATAATATTTTCAATTGTATTTGACATGAAAAATTCCTCCCATTTGTTTTTTTGCTCTGTTAAACTCCGCTGTTGATTTCCGAAAATGACTTAGCGTCCTGAGGGCGACAACCTTGAGCTTCCTCGGGGTTAAGCCCTGCTATCTTCTGAAGATTGTCGCTTCATTCCCGCGGGAGTCTCGGCCATTTGCTCCAATTACCAACTAGGACTTCTTGAAATCAACAATTTTTTATCAAAGCCTTTGCTTGAATAAATTAAGCCAGAAGTTCGAATACTCCAGCTGCACCCATTCCTCCACCGATACACATACTAACGATTCCAAATTGCTCGTTGCGACGTTGCATTTCGTGGAGAAGCGTTAGTGTCAGCTTCGAACCGGTACATCCAAGTGGATGACCTAGTGCAATGGCTCCTCCATTAACGTTTACCTTGTCTTCATCAAGCCCTAACTCTCTCATCACCTGGATTGCTTGAGATGCAAAGGCTTCGTTTAGCTCTAAAAGACCGATATCAGATAGCTCAAGGCCTGCTAGCTTCAATGCTTTTGGAATCGCAACGACAGGTCCGATGCCCATTACTTCAGGAGGAACACCACCTACTGCGAAAGATCGGAACTTCGCGATTGGCTTTAAGCCTAGTGCCTCTGCCCTTTCCCTTTCCATTACAAGCACTGATGCTGCACCATCACTGGTTTGTGAGGAGTTTCCGGCTGTAACAGAGCCTTTTACATTGAATGCTGGACGTAGCTTGCTTAGAATCTCCATGGAAGTTCCTGCACGTACGCCTTCATCCTGATTGAAGGTAAATGTTGACTCCTTTAGTTTGTTGTTACTGTCTACCTTACGAAGAGTAACATCTACAGGCACGATTTCATCAACAAACTTACCTTCCTGAATCGCGCGAGCTGCACGTTCATGACTTCTAACTGCAAATGCGTCCTGATCCTCACGGCTAACTCCGTATTTGGATGCTACTTGCTCTGCAGTGTGGCCCATGCTCATATAGTACTCAGGAGCTGAATCAACAAGCCTTGCATTCGGTCTTACCGTGTGACCGACCATTGGTACCATGCTCATAGATTCCGCACCACCGGCAATAATGGACTCAGAATGACCAAGCATTATTCGTTCTGCTGCATACGCAATAGTTTGCAGACCAGATGAACAATATCTGTTAATCGTGATTGCAGGTACACTTGAAGGAAGGCCTGCTAATCCTCCGATATTTCTTGCCATGTTAAGCCCTTGCTCTGCTTCTGGCATCGCACAACCAAAAATCAAGTCATCAATGGGACCATCATAATTTCCCGCTCTTTTCAATGTTTCTTTTACTACCAATGCTCCAAGGTCGTCTGGACGAACTGTCGCAAGTGACCCTTTTCTTGATCTTCCAACTGGCGTTCTGGCTCCAGCCACAATTACCGCTTCTTTCATTATGCTCCCCTCGCTTTTCCCATAGTTTAGTAGAGTTCGATTAAATATTTCAGCTAAGAGCTGCCTCTTTTGGAGACAGCCATCGCATTAGTTTCTTAATGGTTTGCCTTTGACAAGCATATGCTGCATGCGTTGTTGTGATTTTGCTTCGCCAACGAGGCTTAGGAAGGCTTCTCGCTCAAGGTCAAGCAGGTATTGTTCATCTACTTCTGTTCCAAATGGTACGTTTCCACCTGCAATGACATAGGCTAGCTTTTTAGCTATTTTTAAGTCATGCTCGGAAATGAAGCCAGAATAATGCATGTTGTGTGCACCAAGCATTAAAGTAGCGTAGCCTGTTTCTCCTACAACTGGAACTTTTTTACGAATTGGAGCAGTGTAGCCTGCATCATACAAGCTTGTTACTGCTTGCTTAGCATCATAAATTAGATGGTCGCCATTGAAGCTAATGCGATCCTTGTTGTTTAACATGTGCAGGTCTCTTGCTTCTCCTGCTGATGTTGAAACCTTTGCAGTAGCAATCTGTTCAAACACCTTGTTAGCAACCTTTTGTAAATCATAGTCTAATCCTTGTGGCATGCTTGCTAAATGCTTCATGTAAAGCTCTTTGTTACCGCCACCGCCTGGGATTAGTCCAACACCAACCTCAACAAGGCCCATATAGGTTTCACTTGAAGCCTGAAGCTGGCTTGTTGGTAGGCAGATTTCTGTTCCACCACCAAGTGTCATTCCAAATGGTGCAGCTACCACTGGCTTTGAGCTATATTTTATATTCATCATCGCTTGTTGGAAGTGCTTCACAACCATGTCGATTTCAAAATAATTATCGTCTTGCGCTTCCATTAAAATCATCGCAAGGTTTGCACCAACACAGAAGTTTTTCCCTTGGTTCCCAATCACAAGCCCTTTGTAGTTTTTATCCACTTCCTCTAATGCAAAGTTCACCATTTGAATGATGTCTAAACCAATGGCATTGTTAGGAGACGTGAATTCTAGTAAGGCAACATCATCACCAAGGTCAATTAAACTCGCACCTGAGTTTTTCTTGATCACACCTTTTGTTTCTTTCAACGTTTTTAGATGAATTTGCTTTGGATTCACCTCAAGAGCCTTATATTCTCCATTGTCATAGTAGGAGGTAACGCTGTTATCTTGTTTATAAAAAGAACGGAAGCCATTTGCGAGCATATCATCTACCCACTTTGGTACAGGTATTCCGTCTTCCTTCATTTTCATTACGGAATTCTCAAGCCCAATGGCATCCCAAGTTTCAAACGGTCCGTACTCCCAGCCAAATCCCCATTTCATTGCCTGATCAATCGCGACAATATCATCCGCAATTTTTCCAAGCAATTCAGCGGAATAGCTTAGAACAGGTGCTAGAATGCTCCATAAAAGATTTCCTGCTCTGTCATCTGCATATACAAGCGCTTTCAATTTATCGCTATAGCCTTTTGCCTGCTTACTCATTTCAAGTGCAGGAGTTTTTAATTTCTTGCGAGGTTCATATTCTAAGGTTTCGGCATTCAGCTCCAGAATTTCTTTACCTTGTTTTAAGTAGAAGCCTTGACCAGACTTAGAACCAAGCCAGCCTTTTTCCTTCATTTTGTTCATAAAATCAGGAATGCGGAATACTTCCTGTTCTTTGCCCTCTACTTTTTCATACACATTGTTGGCAACATGAATGAACGTATCCAATCCAACCACATCAAGGGTACGGAAGGTTGCGCTTTTCGGTCTTTTTATGACAGGACCTGTGACAGAATCGACTTCTCCTACACTGTAGCCACCTTCAAGCATTTCTTTTACCGTTACCAGCAAGCCGTACGTACCAATTCTGTTAGCAATAAAATTTGGTGTATCCTTTGCAAGGACGATTCCTTTTCCTAGTACATCTTCACCAAATTGCTTGATAAAGCTAACAACCTCTGGATTAGTTTTCTGCGTTGGGATTACTTCTAATAGTTTTAAGTAGCGAGGCGGGTTGAAAAAATGTGTTCCAAGGAAATTTGCTTGAAACTCTTCTGAGCGTCCTTCAGCCATCGCTTCAATGGAAATCCCAGATGTGTTGGAGCTCACAATGCTTCCAGGTTTCCTATACGCATCCACTTTTTCAAATAGCTTTTTCTTTATATCCAAATTCTCCACGATAACCTCAATAACCCAATCACATTCCGCAATTTTTGCGATGTCATCTTCCAAATTCCCAGCTTCAATTAGCGCTAGATTAGACTTCGAGGTTAGAGGTGCCGGTTTTTGTTTCAAAAGCTTTTGCAGTGCTGTATTCGTAAATCTGTTTCGTACTGCTTTATCTGAGAGTGATAGGCCTTTCTTTTCCTCCTCACTCGTTAACGTATTAGGGACGATATCTAGAAGGATCGTTGGAATTCCAACATTCGCCAAATGAGCTGCAATACCTGATCCCATTACTCCTGATCCGATAACGGCAGCCTTTTTAATACTTTGTTTCATTATTCCTCCCCCTTAATGATAGGTTTTTGAATGAATACTCATTCATTTTTCTCGCAAAAAAAATCTCCTTATTTAAGAGTTCCTTAGTCTTTACTATAAAGTATTTTGAAAATTTTCGCAATAAATAAATAAGAAATTACCAATTTATTTTCCGTGATGCGTCTGTATGAGCAAATGGCGGATGGAGAAAATGAAGACGTGGAGGTGAATGGTAATGGCAAAGATGAAAAAACAACCTTCTCAAGCAGCCAAAAGTGCGGCAAGCGTAAAAGGTAATGCTGGTCCAACAGTGGAAATGGACTACAGCGGAAAAAAGACAAGCAACAACCAGCAATACGGAAAGCAAAACATGGAAGACTAGAAAACGAGCGTGCATATCGCACGCTCGTTCATTATTTCTTGATGATTCCCTTTAATACAAACGCAACATTGGCTGGCCTTTCAGCTAAGCGACGCATAAAGTATCCATACCAGTCCGTCCCGTACGGAACATAAACACGCATTTTATAGCCTTCTTTAACTAGTTCAAGTTGGCGTTCCGGACGGATTCCGTAAAGCATTTGGAACTCAAATTGATCTTTTGAAATTCCGTGTTTTTTAACAATCTCTTTGGTATATTCAATCATCGCATCATCATGAGTGGCAACCGCTGTGTAGTTCCCGTTCAATAGGTGCATCTCAATAATTTTTTTGAAATTGTCATCCACATCCTTCTTTAAAGGAAAGGCAACTTCGGGTGATTCCTTATACGCACCCTTTACAAGACGAAGGTTAGGACTGTACTGATTTAAATCCTCCATATCCTTCACGGTCCGATATAGGTAGGATTGGATAACTGTGCCGACATTATCAAATTCTTCGCGTAGCTTTTTAAAAATATCAATGGTTTTTCCGCAGCGAGAATAGTCCTCCATGTCGATGGTGACGAAAACTCCCTCTTCCTTGGCAGCCTCAAGGATTCTACGCATATTTCTCATCACGACCGCTTCTGAGATGTCCAATCCCATAGAAGTCATTTTTAAGGAAAGCTGGGAATCAAGGTTTTCTCTACCGATTGCCCGAATAGCTTCAATTGAGTTATCCGCCATCTCATTAGCTTCGGCTTCGGTGTCAATAAATTCACCAAGATAGTCTATGGTCACACAAAGCTCTTTTTCGTTTAATTCCTTAATGCATTTTACCGCTTGGTCAATTCTTTCTCCTGCTACAAACCGAGCTGCCCCAAAGCGCAGGCCATATTTTCTAGCCATTTTCGTTAGCGCTTTGTTTTTTGATAAATACAAGAACGTGTTTCTCATTACTTGTTCCATTGTATTGCTCCTTCCGCTTCATCTCTAGGTGTCCCTCTCTGATTGCTTTCCTCTAAATCATATATAGTAAACGCTTTCATTGAGTGAAAAAATGAAATTATATCCTCATTTTATCATCTTTTGAAATATTTGAATACAAATTATTTGTCGGGAAATAGTGTATTTTGTTGGCTTTTTTCAGGGTGATTTGTAGACGAATACGATACATAAAATTATGAAAAACGGTTACTCTACTGTTGTAGAATATGTTGGGAGGGTTTACGATGCAACAGCAACCACAGCAACAGCCGAACACCATGCAACAGTCTGGTTATTTTCCTCAGCCGCCTGCAGTTGTTACAGTTAAGGATTCTTTATATTTTACCGATATGCTTTCTTGGAACCTACTTGCGATGAAAAAGGCGCATTTCTTTGCGAGTCAGTGTCAGGATCAAGAAGTAAAAACCGCCATTGAGAAGGCTGGACAAATGCACCAACGTCATTATCAGAAGGTCTTGACTCATTTACAAGGACAAAATCAAATGCAGCAACAGCAGCAACCACTTCAATAGGGAGGGAGAAAGGGTATGAACCAGCAGAAAATTCAAAATCCAGAAACACAAGTTCCTAAAACACCACAGATGAATGACCGTGACTTTATTAATGACATGCTGGCAACTGAAAAATATATGACAGATTCTTATTGTACCGCCCTAAATGAAGCTAGTAATGGACAGATTTATTCTGATTTGTTGGCAATTTTCAACGAGACACAAAACTGTCAACGCGAGTTATATAACGTGATGTTCCAAAAGGGTTGGTACGGCTTGGAGCCTGCTGAACAAACAAAGCTTCAACAGGAGTACCAGCAGTTTCAAGGCTACTCTACCCAGTTTCCTTATGGAAATAATGGGATGACTCAATAAAAAAGCAACAGATAAGCTGTGTTTATGGCTTGTCTGTTGCTTTTTTTATTTTTTGGCTCGATGGGCATCGTTTAGTTCTTTTATTTCTTTTATGAGCGTCATCATTTCCTGTTTTGCATCAGGGTATTGCTCGTTCCAATGCTTCACAAGAGGAGGCATGGATTTCGAAATGTATGTATAAAGCACCCATGCTTTTACCTTCTCTTTGTATTCCTCTGTGCCTTCCCCTAACAAAAGCTCTGTATATTTTTCAAGCAAACCGTCTAATTGCTGATCTAATTTATCATTCATTTTCTTTGGCACCCTTTCCTTGAAAAAACACTAGTTTTTCTCGCAATTCAATGGACAGGTGGAGCACTTTGTTCCTTCCTCGGTGGTTTTATAATAGTAGCAACAGGTTGTCCGGACTCTTATATGTGTCTGATGTTTTTCTACAAAGGTTTTTGGTTTGTAAAAAGTGGCCGCAGGGTTTCTACGCATTCCGAAAATAGACGGATTGGCCTGACAAAGACTCGTGAAGTCTTCCTCTTGATATGGAGCATCCAGTTCCAGATTCGGTAACACCGATTCATACATCCAATACACGTACAGCATCACATTTTCCCACAAAGTTTGGCGCGAAACCTTTGCTTCCTGTGCCATTCTGTTAATTAACGGCGTAAAAATACCACCAAAAAGCGCTTCAAAATGCCGCTGTCTCCAGCCCTCACGATTATGACTTGGTGCTTCTTCCACTAACAAATTTGTATATCGGAGCTTTGGAAGCCAAATATCATTCTCTACATAGGAATCTATCCAAATGTCCTTCGCGTTTAGCTTCATCGTTTTATTAAATACGGTCATCGTCACAAGACAATTAACGGCGAGAAACCCTAAGCGCTTCATAAGCAAAGAGGCTGCTACATCCAAATCATTTGTACCTAATGACAATTTTACTTTATTTAAATACACCACTGTACCTTCATGAATTAAGGTAGACAAAGATATAGTTTCTTCGACCTTGGCATCTCCGGCTACAAAGCGACAGCTTTCTTCTAAAAAACGAAACTCTTGTTTAGTAAGGGTACTTATCATGCCCTTAATCCTTCTAGGTTTGGTACCAGGCATCGACCTCGGCCATGCGGGATACAAAGTGGTGTTCCAAATAAGGGATCTGTCGTTACCTGACAGTTCATATCGAACACATTTCTGACAAGATCACAGTTGATAACTTGTTCTGGCTTTCCTTGAGCATAGATTTGTTTGTCACGAATCGCCACAATATGATGAGCGTAGCGGCAAGCAAGGTTCAAATCATGAAGCACCATAATAATGGTTCGGTTTTCTGTTTCATTTAGTTCAAAAAGAAGATCTAAAATTTCAATTTGATGTGTCATATCTAAATAAGTGGTAGGTTCATCCAATAAAATAACATCTGTTTCCTGAGCGAGAGTCATCGCAATCCAGGCACGTTGTCTTTGCCCACCAGAAAGAGAATCTACTGCTCGTTCAGCGAATTCTTCCATTCCAGTAGCTCTTAAAGAGTCCCAAACTACTTTTTCGTCATGTTCTGACCATTGCTTTAGCCAGCTTTGGTAAGGATAGCGTCCTTGTTTTACAAGCTGCAGCACAGAAAGTCCTTCTGGTGCGGTCGGACCTTGGGGAAGTAATGCAAGCTGTTTGGCAACTTCTTTTGTGGATTGTCCAGAGATTGCTTTTCCTTCCAGAAGAACATTGCCCTGCTTTGGTTTTAATAAACGAGCTAACGAACGTAACAAAGTGGATTTTCCGCACCCATTTCCCCCAATAAAGACCGTAATTTCCCCTTTAGGAATTTGCAGGTCCAGCTCTTCAATAATAATGGAATCGCCATAGGATAAGGTAAGCTCTTTTGTTTCTAACGCATTCATGTTCCTTCCACCCTTTCGTTAGTGTTATTTCTCGTTTTATAAAGCAGGTATGGTGCTCTAATGGGAGCTGTAAGCGATATAATGTGCCGATCATCTATATATATTTGCCTAACGGAGGCAAAATTAATTCCATCTTTTAGTTTAGGAGAATTAGAAGAGGGTGTCAATGACTTTGAAAATCATTCTCATAGAAAAAACAGAAAAAAAGTGTGTCAAATTGCGACACACCTCCTTAAATGAATTCCTTAATATCGTATATTCTCCCATTATCAACATCCTTGGTTAGAATGAGGTCGAGCATTTTCTCTGCTACAAACCCTGGACTCCTTAATTCTCCTGATTGATAGTAGTGTTGAAACTTATTTACAGCGGAAAAGTCCTCTTTATCTGAGGCCCTTATAACCCCCTGCATATCCGTATCCATTACACCAGGAGAAAAAGCAAGAATAGTGGTTGGATGTGATGCTTCTTTTTGCTCAAGACCAACAGATTTTGTAAACATATCTAATCCTGCTTTAGTGGAACAATACGTATTCCAGCCATACATTGGGTTGTTTGCAGCACCTGAGCTAATATTGACGATCATCTTTTTACAATCCCAAGCCTCCGTTAAGCGAATAAACTCATTGGTAAAAAGCATTGGTGTCAGGAGGTTTAGATGAACCGCCTTCGTCATAAGGACTCCATCTGCACTTCCGGCAGGTTTTATCGGATCGACCATCCCTGCATTGTTAATAAAATATATTTCTTCCATTCTGTTTTCTTCTTCTATTTTCGCCAACACATATTGAACAATCCCTGTAACCCTTTCGGACTTACTTAAATCCTCTTGAAGCATGGTTATTTCCGCACCAGCAAGTCTCGCTTCCTCTTTTAATGTTTCATTTTCATTTCTGGCAATACAAATAAGGTGATGCCCTTTTTTTAGCAATTGCCTTACTGTGGCTTCACCAAGTCCTTTGGATGCTCCAGTTACAATAAAGTATTTCATCACACATCCTCCTTTATCTTGTTTTTACTAGTTTAATAATAGAAGCCGTTAATTGCCAGCCATCTGATTGTTTTCCGGCAAGTTTATATGGAAGTAAATTCCCTAACCCTATCCAAAGGCTAAATAAAATGAACAGAGTTGGGAAAGAAAATGCTGGTTCTGACCAAAAAGGTAAGACTATCATGATAGAAATGAGATTAAAGATTGGTCCTCCAGCCGATATCCAAGCTATCACTTTTGGAGACAGCTCTCCGTCAACACTATTGGTGGAATATCCTCCAATGAATGGAATGATGTGGATTCGAATGGATGTACCAAAAATGGTAGATTCTATTACTTTTGGGCCAATACCTATTGAAATCTCCGCCCCCTTCACATGATGCAATTTTGCCATGACAACATGTCCTACCTCGTGAATTAGGTGCACAAGTGGCACGATTATGTAAAAGAAAACGATCGTATCAAGCATGCGAATACCTACTTTACCAATTATTTCTTTCTTTCACCATCGTATCATATCTTCTTTAATATCCTACAAACTTTTCTTACCCAACAATACTACTATTGTTTATAAAAAAATAAACAGTGACCATCTAGTTTGTTACTCAGTCAAAAATAACGATGCAAAAAGGAGGTTACTCTATGAAAAGTAACCTCCTTTTTTACAGGATATCGAGCCAAATTTTTATCGTTGTGGCTAAAATAAGCAGTGCTAACGTCCATTGCAGCACCTTCGTATTCATTTTTTGTCCAAGCTTTGCACCAAGTGGAGCCGCTACTATACTCGCAATTACCATGACAATTGCTGGTACTAAAAGCACTTGCCCAGTTGTTATTTTTCCAACTGTACTTCCGATCGAAGAAATGAACGTGATAGCTAGTGAAGTAGCAATGGTCATTCTTGTTGGTATTTTCAAGAGGACAAGCATGATAGGCACAAGCAAAAATGCCCCAGCTGCACCTACAATTCCTGACCCAATTCCAACAATAAATGCAGAGCTGGCAGCAAGCATTTTATTAAAGCTTACTTGGTCGAAAGGGATATTATCGACCCCTTTCTTCGGTAAAAACATCATAATAACTGCGATAAGTGCTAATATACCATATACAATATTGATGGCATCCTCTGTCATAAACTGAGAGCCAAAACCACCAATGAAGCTTCCTACTAAAATACTGCTTCCCATATAAAGGATAAGCTGTTTATTTAAAAACCCACCCTTTCGGTATGCCCAAACCCCAGATATTGTTGCAAAAAACACTTGCACCGCACTAACACCAGACACCTCATGGGCGGTAAGTGCAGTGAGTCCTAATAGAGGTGGGATATAAAGGAGCATTGGGTATTTAATGATGGATCCACCGATACCAACCATACCAGAAACAAATGATCCAACAAAACCAATGGCAAAAAGAACGAGAAGCCATAGAAGATCAAATTCCATTATTGTGTCCTCCTTTCAAAAAGTACTGTTTTCGCAAAGTTTGTTGCTACTGCATATAGTTAAGACACCCGTCATCAATGTTGTTGTCGTGCCCTTTTCGCCTAGGAGTTTTAAACACGTGGCAATTTTTCTAAGCTTGAAAAGTCTTAACGCCGACTTTTTCTTAAGCTTTTCAAAAAAAGAGGGTGAGGTTTATTCCAACCCCACCCTATGCGTTTATCCATGTACCGCACAACGGTTAGGACCAATCTCCATTTCACGTTGCTCGTCGTCTGTTGGGTTAATTTTACCCATGTTTAGCTCGCGAATCTCTTTGTATGCGTTCGGCTGTGGCGGCAGGTTTTCAGAAACAAGCTTTCGGAACTCCGCTTCATCTTTAATGTTTAATCCGGCATTGTTTTTGAACAATTCCCCAAGACGTGCTGCTACGAGTCCACCATCTCCTACCTCAGTCATCGTGCCGAAGTGAGCAGGCAAGACGATTAAATCATCCGACAATTCTTTATAGCGGGAGTAAAGGGTCTCACGAAGATCTGCTACCCAATCCTCTGCTTTCCCTGCTAAATCAGGGCGTCCAATAGATTCTACGAAAAGAATATCACCACTTAATAAGAAACGGTTATCTACGATGAATGACGTACTTCCAATCGTATGCCCTGGTGAGTAGATAGCTTGAACGGCAACCTTCGTGCTTCCAACTGTGATTTCCACACCATCTTCCAATGCTTCATACTCAAATGTCACATCTTCTGCATCTTTAGGAGGTAACCAATACATCGCATTTGTTGCTTCACGAAGCATACGGCCTCCAGATATATGGTCAGCGTGTAAGTGGGTGTCAGCTACATGAACCAATTTCAAATCTTTTTCTTGTAAGAAGGAAGTATATTGATCCACCATTCTGGTAGAATCAATAATCATTGCTTCTCCATCTGACTCCACTAGGTAACTCAAGCAGCCCTTTCCAATACGAACGAACTGATACAAAGTCCCGCCGTCTTTTAAGTCTGCTACTTTAACGGGCTCCAGGTACTCACTCCAAGCCTTCATTCCACCTTGTAGGTAAGAAACATTTTTGATGCCAGCTTCCACTAGCATCTCCCCAACAAAAACGGAAGATCCTTCTTTTGCACAGACAACTAACACATTTTCAGATGGAATGTGGTCTAAAATTTCCTCCACACCATCCATTAATTCAAAGTAAGGTACATTCTTATGCTCAACAGCTGCGCCTTCGATTTTCCAATCAGCAAATGCATCTTCGTTTCGCACATCTAAAATAAATAATGATTCATTAGCTAAAATCTTTTTCGTTACATCTTTTGCAGTCATTGCATTTAACATATACTAAATACCCCCTATGGTATATTTTTCATTAAAAAAATTTACGTTACGCTGTTGGTCCTTCCCACTTGCTCATTCCAGGAACAACATTCTTAACATTAGTAAAACCTAGTTCTGTTAATCTCTGTGCTGCCATATCACTGCGGCTTCCTGTACGACAAATGACATACGTTTCTTTTTCTTTGTCTAATTTTAAAATCCCATTTTCAAGGTCACCTAAAGGGACGGAAACTGCACCAGGAATATGTCCAAATGCATACTCAGCTGGTTCACGAACATCAAGTACTGTAATCCCTGCTTCTAATTTGGCAGCAAACTCTTGGTTCGTCGCAACATGCGGATAGTTTTGTTCTTCTTTCTCTTCTTCAGATCTAGCTTTACGGATATAATGCTTCAGCACATCGCCTTCTTCTAGTGTACCTAAATATTGATGGCCAATTTTATCCGCCCAAGCCTTAATGTCTGCTTTTGACCCTTTATCTGTCGCTAATACCTCTAAGACCTCTCCTGCTCCAACCTGGTCCATTGCCTTTTTAGTACGCACAATCGGCATGGGACATGCCAACCCTTTTGCATCAATCGTCAAGTTTACATTCATCGTCGTTCCTCTCCTCCAAAAAATATTATTCTACATTACCTTCCCATTCGAGCATGCCACCAATCATATTAATGACGTCAAAGCCTTGTGCTGTCAGGAACATGGATGCTTTCCCGCTTCTTCCACCTGAACGGCAGACCATGATATGCGTTTTGGACTTATCAATATCCTGCGTACGGAACTCCAATAAACTTAATGGAATGTTTACTGCTTGTGGAATCTTCCCTGCAGCCACTTCCTCTGCTTCTCGAACATCAATAATCGATACTTGCTCGCCTGCAGAAAGCTTCGCCTCTAATTCCTGTGGTGTAATCTCTTTCATGTTTGGCAGCTCCTTTTCCATTTAAATTACCAGGCATTCAGCCCGCCTTTGACATTGGCAAGCTTTGTGAATCCTGCTTTCTTCAATTGCTTGACGGCTGCATTACTTCGCATGCCGCTTTGACAAATCACAATGATCTCTTTATCTTTTGAAAGCATATTTGTGCTGTTTCCGATCGTGTTCAAAGGGATATTTTGAAACTGTTGAATGTGCTTCCCTTTGAATTCCATCGGTGTACGAACATCAATAAACTGTTTGTTCTTATTGTTTAGCTCTAACTTTAATTCTGCCGTTGATATTTGACGGACTCCGGAAGTCGGCTTCATTCTGCTGATTAGAAAGACGACTGCAAGCCCCATAAATATATAAGGAAGAAACTCCATTTAAGCACGCTCCTTTAGATGAATAGATTTACATTTCCTTCAGAAGCTTCCCCTAAATATGCGCCAACCCCTGCGTATTCAATACCGTCCATCATCTCTTCATGCTTTAAGCCAAGTAAATCCACCGTCATTTGGCAACCGATAAGTTTAACATCTTGTTCTTTTGCCATTTCAATCAAGCTCGGTAAAGACTGTACATTATGCTTTTTCATGATTCCTTTGATCATTTTTGGCCCCATACCAGCCATATTCATCGTGGATAATGGAAGCTTGTTCGCTCCACGTGGCATCATCTTTCCAAACATTTTTTCAATAAAGTTCTTCTTTGTTGGAACAAGCTCCTCTTTACGTAGTGCATTTAATCCCCAGAATGTGTGAAAAATCGTTACTTCATGATCATAGGCAGCTGCACCGTTTGCAATAATATAGGCTGCAATTGCTTTATCATAATCACCACTGAAAAGTACAATCGTTGTTTTCTTCTTTTCCATGTTGATTCTCTCCTTTTGATTGTCATTATGCTTTTTTAATATAGAAAGTGAAGACGTCGTTTTCTTCTTTCATGTCTACTAGTTCATTTCCTGTTGCTTTGCACCAAGCAGTTAGATCTGTTTTGGCACCTTTATCTGTTGAAATCACTTCTAAAATCTCACCAGAATTCACTTCATTTAATGCTTTCTTCGTTTTTACCAGTGGCATTGGACATGCTAACCCTTTTGCGTCTAATACTTTATTAACATTCATGTTTTATTCCTCCTATTTTTTATACCCACACGGGTATATATTTCTCTATAAATTTCCATATACCTACAGGGGTATATGATTAGATAAAAAAATATTTAAATACCCTACCAGGTATTACATTAGCTATAATATACCACTAGGGGTATATTGTCAACTCTTTCGTTACCTACTTTTGATTAGAAGGTTCACAGCCTGCTGTACTAGCTCGCTTGTATCTTCTCCATTTTGTACGCTCTCTCTGACACATTGTTCCAGGTTTGAGCTTACAATCACCCCGATGGCACGCTCTATTGCAGTGGTTGCTGCATTTAGTTGTGACACCACATCCCGGCAATCCTCACCCTGTTCCATCATATGAAGCACACCACGAATTTGGCCTTCCGCACGCTTTAGACGATTTTTTACTTGAGTGCTATATTCCATTTTCATCAACACCTCCTCCTTTCTATCCTTAACATGTAAGTACATATTATACCCCTTTGGGTATTTTGTCAAAAAAAAGGAATTTAAACAGCAAGCCTCGCCATTAAAATTCCCTTTCTTCTTATCCTTTTATTAATTCAGGTATATCATGAAGGTAGTTTTTTGCTTTTAGCAAGCCTTGCTTTGTTTTCTCCAAATCTCCGCCCCACACAGGATCTTCGTGTTCAATGCTAATGACTCCATCGTATCCAATCGTGTGTAATTCGGATAAGAATGCAGTCCAATCGAGGGACCCAAGACCCGGGAGACGATACCTCCACCAGCTAAAATCTGTGAGGATCCCGACTCTTTTCAACTGTTCTTCCTTTATCTCCGTATCCTTTGCATGTACATGGAAAATACGGTCACCGAATTCTTTTATAGGCGAATAAGGATCGATAAATTGCCAAATTAGATGGGAAGGGTCATATGCTAGACCGACATTAGGTGAATTCAGTCGATCCAAAAGCGTGCGCATCAGTTCAGGTGAAATAGCGATATTGCCCATTAATGGACAGTTTTCAAAAGCAATCTTCACTTTCACTCGCTCGGCCAGTTCTACAATCTCTTCAAAAAAACCTTCTACCTTATCCAAACTATAGGCAGGCTTCGGTCGAATGGAATCGTAGCTATCGTAAAAATCACCTGATGTATTCGGGGCAATTCCTGTTGATGTCACCACTGTCGGAATTCCTAGTTCTCCTGCTTTCTTTATCCGGGTAATTAATTCCTTCCGGTGAGCTTTAGCTATCTCTTCATTCTCACTCAAAAAGTTACGGCAATAGGTGAGAGCTGCTATGTTTATCTGTCCGCTTAGCACTACTCTCTCTAGATGTTCAAATGGAATATTTGGTCCAATTTCTAAATGCTTAAAGCCGTGATCTAATGACCAGCTGACGATTTCATTAATATCTGTTACTCCGTGGTGTACGAGAGAATTTGTAAGATATCCGAGTTTCATTTCGTTCGTCCCCCGTTCGCTCATTTTTGAGAGCTTACTGTAAATATTCCATCCAGTAAGGCAATGCTTGCGGCCCCAATCACCCCTTGTGCTTCTCCTAACAAGGAAGGTACTACTTCAACCTCTCTTTTTTTAGCTAAAAAAGAACGAGACTGGATGGTTTCACGAATTTCTTTTATGACCGGTAAATCCTCCTGCGCTAGCTTTCCACCTAGGACAATTTTTTGCACGTGAAACATGTTTAAAAAAGAAGTGAGAACCATTCCAATACGCTCACCTGCTGATTGTAGACTACGAACCACTTGTTCCTCTCCGTTATGAAGAACATCCATTAACTGATCAACAGTGGCAAGGTCTAATTCATGTAACAGTGCTTCCTCAGAGGCGTAGCGTTCAAGACACCCTTTGTTTCCGCACCAGCAATCCACACCATTTGGCTCGAACGTCATATGGCCAATTTCCCCTGCACCTGTCATATGGCTGCGGTAAATCTGATCGTTTAAAAATAATCCTGCGCCAATTCCTTGTCCAATATAAACACATAGGAAATCGGAGTCCGTTTTGGATACGCCAAACATCTTTTCCGCCAAGGTCATGCCGCGAACATGGTGATCTAGGTAAACTGGCATGTGGAAAGTGCGAGAGAGCTCTGAAACTAGCTCGACGTTTGTCCAACTCAAATGCTCGGCCTCAAGGATCCCGCCATTTTCATAATCCACCAGTCCTACTGAGCCAATTCCAATGCAGGAAACTGGTAGGGAGGAGTAGGTTTGTAAAAACTCCCCCAATTTTTCATTTAAAAGCTGGAGAAAATCCGTTTGCTGAATTCCTAATGGCATTGAAAAGCTCGTTGCCGCACGAACATTCCCCTTTAACGTTACAATGCCCATTTCCACGCGGTCGCTTCTAATATGAACCGCGGCAACTCGGTTCTTTTCTTCATTCAAACCAAGCACCACGGTTTTTCTTCCTGCCCTTTTTTTCTCAAGGACACCACTGCCAAGCTCCACCACAAAGCCCTCTTCCATCAACTCACTGACGATGTTCGTAATAGTAGCAGGTGTTAGCTTCGTAAAAGCGGCAATTTCCTGTCTTGACGGCGCCTCTAAACGCAATAGTGTTTGAAAAACAAGGGTTCTATTTAATTGTTTTGTTCTTAACGTGTTTTGACCAATAAACGACATTTCTTAAATCTCCTTAGTGGGAGTTCACTTTTGCTTAGAGCTCCACCTTACATAAACGAAGCTCATGAGCACCGTCTTCTCTTGTGTATTCATAATAATACCATATTTGTCCTTGATGAATGATGGCATCCGCATAGCGCACAGCTTTCTTTAGGCTTGTTTCCAATGCAGGGCCATCGACATTTAATTTTGCGAAGGTTTTTAAATCTGAAGAGTAAGCTACTGCCAGCTTCTCCTCGTAATTCTGCTCCACTCCAACACTTCCATCCCAAAGCACCGTAAATCCACCTTCAAATGGGACAATGGTAGTAAGACGGGATTGATACTGATCCCAGCCCTTCTCACTTACCGGTAATACAGTGTCCGTCCATGTAAAGCTTACCCCATCCGTGCTGACGGCAAGACCTGTCGGTGCAACCGCAAGACCTGTATTATGAACATCCCCTGTTTCATGCATGCCGCTAAGATCTGCTTCCTCGACTCCTTTTGCATAAACAAAATACATGAAATACTTACCGTCATGCTTCACGATATAAGGATCTTTCACGCCCTCGACTCCCGAAAGGTCTGAGGCTGTTAAGACCTTTTTACGAGTTTTCACATCAAATGAATTCGGCGTTTCGGCCTCTACCACATCTATTCTCCAGCGATTATCAGCA
Organism: Bacillus sp. THAF10; assembly: GCF_009363695.1. Lineage (NCBI taxonomy): Bacteria > Bacillati > Bacillota > Bacilli > Caryophanales > Bacillaceae > Bacillus > Bacillus sp. THAF10. The sequence continues at coordinate 3,362,263 of NZ_CP045403.1, forward strand.
GAATCCACGTAACTAATGTACAAACGGTAGAGATTGTCATGAACTTTGACAAGTGCAGAGCGCTCAATAGAACTTGAAGCAAGCTCCTTTTTATGTAGGCTCCATACATCTGTAAAGCTTTCTCCATCCTTACTAGCTGCAATTCTCACCTCAAAGCCGCGCTCATTTTCCCCTAAACCACGAGGATTTCTCAAACGGTAGTATAAATAGAATGTATCGTCCTTTTCATCAAAAAGAATCGTCGGTGCCCCCGCCCAATAACCTGATTCAAAACCAAGCGGTGAAATAACTGCTTTTCCTTCCTCTGGATTAAATAGTGGTGCAAGCTTAAGTTCTCTCCCCATTGTTTGTTGCATGTTAATTTCCTCCTTCTGTGATTTCAGATAGTTGTACTCTTCTACCTTCCGCATCAGATAAAACCGCTGCATCAATTACTTTGGCTGCCTTTGCTCCATATGCAAAAGATAGGTCGTGATTTTCTCTATTTGCGATTGCCCCATGAAACTCTGCATACTGCTTTCCACGTGCAAGCCCAGGAAATTGATGTCTTTCTTCAAAGGAAACCTTCACCTTTTCATTTGCCCAGCCGCCATGTTCTGCACGACTACGGAAAAACACTTCTCCTTCCTGGTTCATGGAGATTGCGCCTTTTGTTCCGACAATCTCTAATCCATCCCCCTCCTGTGGCAACAGACGAGAGTTATTCAACGTACAAATTGCTCCGTTTTCTAGTCGCAACACAACTGCAGAAAGGTCATCATTTGTGACAGTCTCCTGTCCGTCCTCTGAATGACGCTTGTCAATAAACGTTCCGAGTGTGGCTTGAACATCCATGATTTCTCCACAAAGATCAGAAAGAAAGAAATTTATCAGGTCTACTTGATGAATACCAAAATCAGCTACTGCCCCTGCTCCTGACGTTTCTTTTTTCATTCGCCATTCCATTGAGACATTTGGATTGCCTATTCTTGCTCCACCAAGCTTATGACGGTAGGAAAAAATCTCCCCGAGCTCTCCTGCTTGAATCCGTTCTTTTATTGCTTGTGCATAAGGGTGGTAGCGGTACTGCATGCCCATGTAGTTCACAACACCAGCCTCTTCCGCTTCTTTTGCAAGAAGAAGTGATTCCTTGTAGTTAACAGAGAGCGGTTTTTCACATAAAACATGAAGGCTTCGTTTCATTGCTTCTCTAGCAATCGTTCCGTGGGAGAGGTTGTCTGTACAGATGGCAACCGCATCGACCTTGTCTAAAAGCGCTTCCAAACTTGGACAAATAATATCGGTAGACAGGCTATTGCGCTCCACCCAGTTCCTCGCGTTTTCTGCATTTAAATCGTATACTGCTGTGAGTTCCCACTCCGGAACTGCTTGAATGCCGTGCAAATGATCTGTTGCTACTCCGATTGTACGTCCTGTCCCTATAATTCCAATTCGTAGTTTCACTTAGATTACACCTCTCTGCTTAGAATGGATGTTGCATAATCAGATAATTGATTAATTCATTAAATTTATTTATAATCCCAATCTTAACATCCCCCTTTCTTTCCTTCAACTGTTTTCTAAATAAAAACGTTTCAACAACTTTCTTTCTATGATACTATTACTTTGTAAACGCTTTATTTAAATTTAACCGTCTTAAAAGCTAGCAATATACGAAACGTTTCAACCGCACTTAAAGAACCCCTACCCCATTTGAGGAGGAACTCACCTTGATTGAAATTAAAAATAAGCAAATTATCATTGATGGAAAGCCCACCCTTATTATGTGTGGTGAGATTCATTATTACCGTCTCAACCGCAAAGATTGGCAAGATCGCATTGATAATCTAAAAGAAGCAGGCTGTAACGCGGTTGCGACTTATGTTCCATGGCTTTGTCATGAGCCGGTGGAAGGACAATTTGACCTTGATGGCCATACAAGACCGGAGCTAGATCTTGGCGGCTTTATCGATCTTTGCGCTAAAAACGACCTCTACTTTTTCGTTCGTCCTGGTCCGTTTATCATGGCAGAAATGAAAAATGAAGGCATTCCTTATTGGGTTGCAAAAAAACATCCTGAAATTGTTCCCCTTGGGTGGGATGGCAACGATGCCACTACCCCCACCCTAGACTATCTTGCACCTGGCTTTTTAGCAGAAACGAAAAAATGGTACAAGGAAGTTATGGGTGTAATTGCACCGCGACTTCATACCAACAACGGAAATATTATTGGTGTTCAGCTTGATAACGAAATCGGGATGCTTTCGTGGGTAAGCAATTGTCCAGACTTAACCGATCACGTAATCGAGGACTTTTCTGGCTGGCTGATGGAAGAATACGAAGCAGCAATTTTAGCAGAGCGTTATCCCTTCGACTTGGCAGAGCATGAGGTACGGGTGGAAAAGTTCCGCTCACCATCGGAGGATTATGCACCAGAGCTTTTAAGGGACCTTGGTCATTACATGAGAAACCGCTTTGCACGTTATGTTGCCATTTTGCGTAACTACGCAGAGGAATTCGGTGTTAAGGATGTTCCGTTTATCGTCAACATTCATGGTACAGGTGGCGGCCGTGGCTTAACCTATCCAATTGGAATCAGTCAGCTCTATGAGTCTTACACTCAAGATGAAGGATATCTATCAGGCTCTGATATTTATTTTGGCGACTTGGATGTGACAACGTTTCAAGACCTTTATTTGATCAACGGTTTTATGGATGCTGTTCATAACCCTGATCAACCATTAACTTCCGTAGAGTTTAACTGCGGTGATGGAAACTTTGGCGAAACCTATGGTGCACGCTATGATGTATCAGCAGCTGATTTCAAAACGCGCATGTGTGTCGCGCAAGGAAACCGTCTTATCAACTATTATCTGTTTACTGGTGGCTACAACTATCAGATAGAAGAAGCCGCTGGTGATGGTAATGGACGGATTGCTTCCACTGGAGAACGCCATGGATTTGCGGCACCAGTAAATCCGGAAGGAAAGCTAAACTATACGTTCCCAAGAATGGCTAGATCGATCAAAACGATGATGGCGGTCGGTGATAAGCTTGCTGGCATGGATGAAGAGCGTGATGAAGTTGCTTTTGCCTTTATTCCGGATTACTACATGACCGAATATCGTTATCCAAAAAGCGCTAAAATGAAAGAAATCATTGATAATGTTACAATGCATCGAGGTGCCGGAGCGTGGGAACTTGTTGCTCGTGCCATGCTGTTAGCTAACTACCGCTTTGGTTCAGTTGATATTCAAAATAAAGAATTAAACCCTGACACCACTCGCTCTATCGTTGTCCCATCTGCACGCTATATGGATAGAGAAGTGCAAGAAAAGCTTGTTCAGTATGTGGAAAATGGCGGCGGTCTTTTCCTTTATGGTGAGGTACCTACTTTTGATATGGAAGGAAAGCCTTTTACAGCCTTAGCAGATGCACTTGGGGTAGAGCCGGTTGGGGTTACGTTCAATCACCATGGCCACAATATGTCACTCACTGCAGAGGCTTGGGCGGCACCACGGCCTGAAATACGCACGTATTTTACGCAAACCTTTAAGACTGCGGATGGGGTAGTACCGTTTATGCGGGTTACCGAAACAAACGATATTTGTGGCTTCGAGTCAACGGTTGGAAAAGGAAAAGCGATTGTGCTTGCGGCTGCTTACCGCTGTGATCTGGATTTTGTTGAGAAAGCCCTTGGGAGGCTTGGTGCAAAGGCTGGACTCACACATGACTGCGAATATCATGGGATTTTCTCGACATCTGTTGCAGCTGAGGGCGAACGCTTTATCCATCTATTGAATCTGGATGGATTTGACAAGGACATTCAGCTTACTTTCCAGGGTGAGAAGCTGTTAGGTGGCCGAAGATTTACCCTTCAAAGCAAGGACGGCGTGATGCTTCCGATGAATGTGAGCTATCACGATGTAACGATTGCTTATTCTACCGCTGAGGTGCTGAAGGTAGAAAAAGATAGCTTTGAATTCAGGCTAACGCAAAGTGCGGATACGATTTGTCTGGAGACAGCTCGGGAAGTTGCGGAAAGTGAAAGCTATTCTGTAGAAATGTTGGATGGAAAAATACTTATTACATCAAAAAAACACGCAAAAGTAGACGATAAGCTCGTTGTTTACTTTTCATAGTAGAAGAGGACCGGCCTGTTGGGGGCACGGTCCTCTTTTTTTGTGATATTGGGAGTGGCTGTAAGTGAGAATTAATCCAAGTTTTCCTTATTTAAGCCACTTTTCGTTTTTTCTGTCCAACTTTTCAATAATTGAGCCACTTTTTCATTTATTTGTCCAACTCAGCATATATAAAGGCCATTCGACACCTTTCAGCAAAATCTGCACAAACAGAAGCTCTCTAGCGCCGTAACCTCGGCTCCAATCACTCTCAAACTACTACCATGCACCCACATCAACCCATAAAAAAAAACCCGCCAATCCAAGCAAACAGCTCGAATTAACGGGGACCACCACATATTTTATAGCTTATCAATCATCTTATGCAAATTCCCAATACTCACTCGCAAACTATCAAGCGGGTTACCCTGACACTCATCCTGCTCCACGGCATACCACTCCACGCCATTTTCCTCTCCCCAGCGTAAAATCGGCTCAAATGAAATGGAGCCCGTTCCTACCTCTGCAAAGCTCTCACTTTCATCTTTCGCCATATCCTTCAAATGGATAATTGGCATTCTGTTTGAATATGTGTCCAGGTAACTCACAATATCCTTGCCGCCTTTTTTCAGCCAATAGACATCTAGCTCAGCTAGCAACAAATTATCCTCAGATGGATCTAACAAGTAATCCAAGGCGTTTTGCCCATCAATCTCTGTTTCAAACTCAAAATCATGATTATGGTAGCTGATGCGATAGCCATCCCCTTGAAGCTTACTAGCAATCTCATTAAGCTCTTTTTTTAACGCAATATAGCTTTCTGCATTTCTATCTTCCTCCACCAAGTAAGGTAAAATCAGATCCTTTGTTTCAAAAAGCTCCGCTTGCTCGAGCACAGCCGGTAACTCATTTCTGAATTTGTTTAGATCCACATGCATTCCAGCTGTTCGAAGGCCGAGCTCTTGCATTAAAGAAAAAATCTCCTTTGGATCATGGCCAAACATGCCAGAAATTTGCACACCAGCATACCCCATTTCGCTCAACTCCCTTAATACACCAGGGAAGTCTTCCTCTAACAAATCACGTACTGTATATAGCTGTGCTGCTATTTTATGCTTCATTCTAAAAATTCCTCCTTAGTAAAATAACCAAGAGTACGAAACTCTTGGTTACTTATTTTTTATTACACCCACCACATATCCGAAGGTTGTTCTTTTATCAATACAGATTGAAGGTTTGTCACTGCACGTGCAAAGCCTTCTTCAATGGACATGATTGGGTCTTCGTGCTCAATGCTGACCACATAATCATAGCCATATGTGCGCAGGGCACTCATCATATCCGACCATTCCTGCACGCTGTGGCCGCAACCAACCGAACGGAAGCTCCAAGCGCGCGTTTGCACTTCGCCGTATGGCTGCATATCCGTTAAGCCGTACATGTTCACATTATCTTGGTCAATGTACGTATCTTTTGCATGGAAATGGTGGATCGCGCCAGCTTTTCCTAAAATTTTGATCGCAGCAACCGGATCGATTCCTTGCCACCATAAATGACTTGGATCAAGGTTTGCACCAATTGCTGGAGACGTTAACTCACGAAGCTTCAGCATTGTGTGTGGCGTATGTACTAAGAAACCACCATGAAGCTCCAGACCGATTTTGATGTTACGTTCCTCTGCATACTTCCCAACTTCCTTCCAATAAGGAATTAGCTTGGTTTCCCACTGCCATGTTAGCACGTCACCGTACTCATTTGGCCAAGGAGCAACTGGCCAGTTTGGTGCCTTCGCTGTTTCGCTGTCACCAGGAACACCGGAGAAGCAGTTTACTACTTCCACCCCAGTTAATGCAGCAAGGTCAATGGTTTTTAATAGCGTTTCATGCGATTCTTTTGCAAAAGCTTCATCTGGTGAAATCGGGTTACCGTGGCAGCTGAATGCGCTAATTTGAAGACCGCGAGAGTGCACTTCATCCATATAGGCATTGCGTGCGCCTTCATCCTCAAGCAAGGTATCAAGTGGGCAATGCTTATTGCCAGGATAGCAGCCTGTGCCAATCTCTACTGCATCTAGACCCGCACCTTTTACATAATCCAGCATTTCTGTGAATGTTTTATCGGCAAAAAGAACCGTGAATACTCCTAGTTTCATTCTAAGTCACCCTCCTTAGTTTAAGTCGCTTTGGATGTTGACAATGCGCTTGGTTTCGTTGGATTCTAATGCTCCTAAAATAACCATCAAGGAGTTTTTCCCTTCGTTTCCGTCCACAAGTACTTCTTTATTTTCAAGAATGCTTGCAACAAAATGGTCAATTACTTGAGAACCAGTTTGGCCTCCAGCATCATTGCTTTGGATTTTTCCGAGCTCATAGCGAACCACTTCGCCAGTTGCATATTGAACAACCAGAGAGTGAGTTGGATCGTCCTCTAAACGAAGGACTGCTTTTTCTGCATAGATAATGGTAGAGTTATCTTCACGCTTGTAGGACCAACTTGCCGCAAGTGTTCCAACAATGCCGCTTTCTGTGCGAAGGGCACAAACCGCTGTATCATCCACATCTGTGTTTTCTTTGGCAGATGTTTCGATGAATGCCCCCACTTCCACAATTTCTTCGCCTAGAAGATAACGCATGAGGTCAGACTTATGAACCCCAAGATCTCCCATTGCACCAATGAACGCCTCTTCTTTGCGGAAGAACCAGCTGTCTTTTCCATCCACACTCCAGCCTTCTGGTCCTGGGTGACCGAATGCAGTACGGAAGCTGTATACTTTTCCAACTTCGCCACTTTCAATCAGACTTTTTGCTTTTTGATGAGAAGGCACAAAACGTTGGTTGTGGGCTATCATTAGCTTTTTGCCAGATGCTTTTGCAGCAGCAATCATTTCGTCCGCTTCTTCTTTAGATGTTGCCATTGGCTTTTCACAAAGCACATGGGCACCAGCCTTAGAAGCATATATAGAAACAGGTGCATGCAGGTAGTTTGGTGTACAAACACTTACAATATCAAGGTTTTCACTATCAATCATTTCTTGATAGCTCTCATACGCTTTTCCACCATATGTTTCTACCGCTTTTTCCGCGCTTTCTAAAACAACATCACATAGAGCGACAAGCTCCACATTTTGGTTTGCATGGTACTCAGGTAAATGGCGGTGTTTTGCAATGCTTCCGCAGCCTACTACGCCTACTCGTAATTTTGTCATCATGATTTCCTCCCCTTATTTACTTTTGATTTCTTCAAGTGGTTTTGCATTTCCGTAAACAACATCGCCTGTTATCGTTGGCTTTGCCCACTTAACAGCATTAGTAATGACCTTTTGTACCTTTTCGTGATAATACGTTGGGTACGTTTCGTGTCCAGGACGGAAGTAAAATACCTTTCCTTTTCCGCGTTTATATGTACACCCACTGCGGAACACCTCGCCGCCCTCAAACCAACTAACAAAAATGAGCTCATCAGGATCTGGAATGTCAAAATGCTCGCCATACATTTCCTCGCGCTCGATGTCGATATATTCACCAATGCCCTCTGCAATGGGATGACCAGGAGAAACAACCCAAATCCGCTCCTTCTCGTCTGCCTCTCTCCATTTCAAATCACAAGTAGTTCCCATTAATGTTTTGAAAATTTTTGAGAAGTGACCAGAGTGAAGAACGATTAGCCCCATGCCATCTAGTACTCTATTTTTTACACGTGTCACGATTTCATCTTCCACATCGTCATGTGCCATATGTCCCCACCATAACAGAACATCGGTGTTGTTTAACACTTCTTCAGTTAGCCCATGCTCTGGCTCATCTAAAGTTGCTGTTTTCACCTCATATTCTTCCTCTTTCAGGAAGCTAGCAATGGCGCCATGGATGCCCTCTGGATAAACCTCTCTCACTTTTTCATTAGTCTGTTCATGACGGTTTTCATTCCAAACGGTGACTCTAATCATTTCACATGCTCCTTTCAATCTGCTCATCTATTTTTCTAGTAAAATTTCTAACTCTCGTAAACTAACATGATTGTATTTATGGGAACGTTTCCATATTGATGAACATGAAACCCATTCCACACCAACACTTTCATTATAAGTGGATAATAAAGCGTTTTCAATGTTAAAGTCCGAAATAAATAGTAAAATTCCGACTTGTTATCAGAAGTGCGGAGGGCGCTTGCTCAGAGGCGTACAAATTGGACTGAACCGTATGAGATAAAGAAGACACGAAGAGCGAAAGCGATTCGATGTCGCCTTATCGTAAGGAGGTGAGGGAAATTTGCTAGCCTCTAGCGCCCGGAGCCAGACAACTCGAAGTGCGCAGGCGGCTCGTTCAGCCCCGACAAGCATAAGACAGTTTTCGGAAGAGGTCGCTTTTTGACCTCTGTAGAAAAATGGCTTATGACCTCGAGGGGCTAGCCGCCGGAGCCGGACAACTTGAAGTGCGCAGGGCGCTTGCTCAGAGGCGTACAAATTGGACTGAACCGTATGAGATAAAGAAGACACGAAGAGCGAAAGCGATTCGATGTCGCCTTATCGTAAGGAGGTGAGGGAAATTTGCTAGCCTCTAGCGCCCGGAGCCAGACAACTCGAAGTGCGGAGGCGGCTTGTTCAGCCCCGACAAGCATAAGACAGTTTTCGGAAGAGGTCGCATTTTGACCTCTGTAGAAAAATGGCTTATGACCTCGAGGGGCTAGCCGCCGGAGCCGGACAACTTGAAGTGCGGAGGGCGCTTGCTCAGAGGCGTACAAATTGGACTGAACCGTATGAGATAAAGAAGACACGAAGAGCGAATGCGATTCGATGTCGCCTTATCGTAAGGAGGTGAGGGAAATTTGCTAGCCTCTAGGGCCCGGAGCCGGACAACTCGAAGTGCGGAGGCGGCTCGTTCAGCCCCGACAAGCATAAGACAGTTTTCGGAAGAGGTCGCTTTTTGACCTCTGTAGAAAAATGCTTATGACCTCGAGGGGCTAGCCGCCGGAGCCAGACATCACGAAGTGCGGAGGGCGCTTGCTCAGAGGCTGGTGGAATAACGGGGAGCAGCGGGAAATAGAAAATGCTTCGAAATGCGAAATGTCACAATAACTCTAAAAAAAGTCACAATAACCTCTCGAAATGTCACAATAACTCCAAAAAAAGTCACAATAACCTCTCGAAATGTCACAATAACTCCAAAAAGAGTCACAATAACCTCTCGAAGTATCACATTAACTCCAAAAAACGTCTTAATCCCCACCTCCCGCACCCCGACTCACCCCATAAAATTCAAATCCCATCACAAAAAAACCTTCACACTAAGTGCAAAGGCCAAAATCTTCCGTTATATCTTCAATAATGCTAGAGCGCATAAATTGGACTAAACTTGAAGTGCGGAGCCTGATAAACAATATATGCCCCGCCATAATTGGAACAGGCACATACTTTCGTTCACCTCACCGACTTGCGCTCCACAATCTCCGTGGAAAGTTTGTAGGTGTTATCGACGGTGTCTTCTTTTGATAATGCTTGGAAGATAACGTGTACGGCTAAGGCACCTACTTCATATTTCGGTTGGCGAATGGTGGTAAGTGGTGGATCGATATATTCTGAGAGTTGAATGTCATCAAATCCCATAATGGATACGTCACCTGGAACGCTAATTTTGTTTTCTTTAAATGCTTGGATGCCGCCAATCGCCATTTCGTCATTCGCATAAAATATAGCTTTTGGTAGCTGACGCTGGGCTATTAGCATTTTTGTGGCGCGGTAGCCGCTTTCTCGGGTAAAGTCTCCAAACACTTTCCACTTATTTTCATATTTAATGCCATGCTCTGTTAAGGCATGTAAATACCCATCAAAGCGCATTTGGTTGTCATGTGAGTTTAGCGGCCCGCTAACAAAGCCAATTTCCTTATGTCCGCTTTTAATGAGGTATTCGGTTGCTTGAAAGCCGCCATGGTAATTATCAACTTCTACCTCGTACACATATTTATGGTCCATTTTCCGGTCTAATACGACAATTGGAAAGCCTTCACGAGCTGATTCTAGAATAATATCATTGGTAATGTTATGGGCGAGGATAATTGCTCCGTCTACCCTTTTCTCTTTTAAAAACTTAGCTGCAGTGGATTGTGCGCCACCAACTGAGCTGCATGCGATCAGGTCGTACCCATTTGTCATGGAAACTTCCTGCACTCCTTTGATGAGCTCCGAATAGAAAGGACCGGAAAGATCACGCAGTATGAGTGCGATCGTATTGGTTTTCGTTCTTTTTAAGTCAGACGCAAAGCCGTTTTTGAAATAGTTTAATTCTCTTGCGGCGTCCTGAACTTTTTTTATCGTGGCAGGACTAACCTTGTTGACGTTGTTAAGTGCATAGGAAGCGGTGGAAACGGCCACCCCTGCTAGCTTTGCCACATCTTTTATTGTTGCCATTTTGTTTTACCCCCTATGGGAATGGATCGGTGATGATGCCGCTCCCTTTCGAAACGTTTCAATCTCCTTATTCTAGCATAATGTAAACACTTTCATAAATCAATAGTTTACCCTTTTAGCTTAGAAATAGGTGCTGATTTTCTTGGGATAATCCATTAGGTAATGCAGCGGGACGGTCACATTTATGGGATATGTGTACGTGCTTTCCTTCTATAGAAGACTCGTGAATGCCATGCATCACCTCAAGCACTTGAAGGGCGAGTTGACCATTTGCTCGGTGCGGCCTGTTTGCTCGGATTGCATGTGCCATGTCTGCCGCTCCAATTCCACGACTGTTTTCAGAATATCCATGGCTAAGAGGAACAGATTTAAATTCATGCTCGCCTACAGCCCTTACTCGGACGACACCTCCGAAATTATTGGGATCAGGAACACTTAAGGTTCCTTTTGTACCGTGGATTTCCATGCAAGGAAGCTCTGTTCCACCCTTTACGTCAAAGCTAGTAATGATGGTCCCAACTGCACCGTTCTCAAAGTCGAGTATGCCTGCAACATGGGTTGGTGTTTCCACAGAAATTTTCCGACCATAGTCTTCTTCTCTAGTTACCGTTCGCTCGGGGTATCCAGATTGTGCGGAGCCCGTTACTCTTGAGATGGGTCCTAAAAGATGAATAAAGGCCGTCAAATAATATGGTCCCATATCAAACATTGGACCTCCGCCTTTTTGGTAATAAAAATCAGGTGCGGGATGCCAGCCTTCTGGACCGCTGTTCAGCATAAATCCTGTTGCAGCAAGTGGGCGTCCAATTGCTCCTTCATCGATTAATTTTCTACATGTTTGCAGGGCGCCTCCAAGAAAGGTATCTGGTGCAAAGCCAATTCGCAGATCTTTTTGCTTGGCAAGCTCTACTATTTTTCTTCCTTCCTCTACTTCAAGTGTTAAAGGTTTTTCTACGAAAACGTGTTTTCCAGCGTTTAGTGCTGCTAGAGTCACCTCATAATGCGCTTTAGGGATGGTAAGATTGATGATCATTTCTATCTCAGGATCTGCTAACATTTCTTCTACAGAGTATACTTTTTCAATGTGGTAATCGTTCGCTTTGGCTTTTGCACGTTCAATGTCAAGGTCCGCTACAGCGACAATTTGTAAAATATCAAATTTAGCTGGTGCCTCGAGGTAAATTCCACTAATGGTGCCTGTTCCAATGATGCCTACTTTCATTTTTTGCATCGTTTTCTCGCTCCTCATAAAGAAATACGGCGCAGGAGGGCTACGCCGTATTTCCATTTTATTTTTTTAGATAAGGCTATTTTCGCATACTTTGTTGCTCTGCATATATCTTAATGCCTTAGATAAAAATTGCTATTTTGTTCTCACCGTTCGTAAGGTGGTTGTTTAGCGTTTCTTTGCTGATGACAAGACCGCCTTCACGATAGCGGTTAGAGATGGTTTCCCCTAAAACGTCTGTACCGTTTAGAAGAATCTTCTTTTCGTTCTGACCAAGGTGGTAGACGAAAGTTACATCGTGACCGTTCACTTTGTAGGTAAAGTTTAGACCGTCCATTTCTGCTGGTAATATTGGGTCAACAACCAAGTCCCCACCTTGGAAACGAATACCAAGACAATTGGAGATAAGCTGATTCATGTAGATACCAGGTCCGCTAGAGTAAATTCTCCAGCCACCTTTAACCTTAACAGAACCATCTCGGAGCTTATCAAAATTTTCTTGGGCCTCATATCGGTTGTTGAACTGACCGTCTGAGCTGCTAAAGTACGCATTGCTTTGACGGCGTTCTGCGTTTGGCACGGCCTCTTGGATGTTGATTGGGTTAATCGTGTTTAAGCCTTTCCATACTTCATCCGTTTTCCCTAGCTTTGCCATTGCTTCGACATAGCGGATATGTGCGTGCACGTATTGTAGTCCGATTTCTCGTCCAAAGTTTGCTGCTTGTTCTGCACGCTTAAAGTGGGTGCTCACGCCACCTGCATAATTCGCTGGACGATTCATTAGGCGGACGCCATCTGGGCAGTAGAATTTTTCTTTGATAAGACTATAATGAGATTCCGCTTGCTCTGGTGTTAGCAACTCACTGATCATGCTTCTTGTCATTGGAAGCAGTCGGTAGTGGATTCCTGTTTTTGTGTCTTCTGGGTGGACCATTAATTCTGGCTTCCCTTTTTCTTCCATGTAAACAAATCCTGGGATTACGTCAGATGCCAGCATGTATTTATTAAAGTCGATTTCAATGCCTTTTGCTAGTGATCTTAGCTCATCTGCATCTTCTTTGGAAACTTCCTCAAGCACTTTAGAAAGTGTATTCAACACTTGATACGTTAACGATACTGTCCAGCTGGATACCATGAATTTTTTTAGCTGCGCATTTGCCGGCTGCAAGGTATCATCCCAGTCTCCATCTCCATAGGAAGAAAGGAAAGTATCATGCAAGAAGTGATCTTTCATATATTGAATTTCTTTTTTCGCATGTTCAAACACGGTTGCTGTTTCCTCTGTAAAATGGAAAGCGCCACGAACAGTATAAGGAATTTTTTCCTCAAGAATCGAAAAGTCCTTTGTAATTGTGAGGTAATCACTTAATACCTTCAATGGCCAAACAATAATGTCCCCATGGCTCTCTTGGCTTTGAATTGGGAAGTACTTATCAAACATGAACCATTGCGGCCAGTTACCCGTATCCTCGTATTGGTGCGAGTAAACTTTTTTGATAATTTCCTTCACACTCTCGTAGTTTTGGGTTGCCATAAAGTATTCTGTTGGACCTTGGCAAACGTCACGCGTTCCCCAAGCCGCTCCGCCATATTGCTCTAGGCCATGTGGCACCGAATAGTGGACAAGCATGTTGTGCGTGTACCACCATGCTGTCGCATTCATTTTTTCCAGTTCTTTCTTCTTTTCACCACTTAGGGTTAATTCGAAGCCATTCATCACTTTTTGGAAGAAGGCACGGTAACGAGCTACCTCTGTAGCAAAATCACGTGCTATAAACTCACTAGCTTCCCCGTGTAATAAGCCGTGAACAGTGATGCTGAAATCTTGTGTTGCTTCTGTTTCCAGCACAACTAAAGATGCGGTGCCTGATACAGCACCTTCAGCTAGTGTTGTTTCATCGCTTAAGGTAAATTCTGCTCCTGAAAGTGTCATCTTGTAGGCAAGATCTGGGTATCTATGCTTGCTGTCTGATCCATTAACTGCTGTAAACTTGAGCATTTTTCCGTCTTGTTCCATGTTATACCCAACAACCAGCTCGTTGTTGTTCATGGAAATTTGGTTGGTAACAAGAAAACGATAAGCCTTTCCACTTTCTGATTTAACCTCTAACTGAATTTCAGGAGAGTCGACCACCGTGTAGTTGGTGACAACAATTATATCATCGGTTGTTTTGTAGAACCAACGGGTGTAATTAAAGCCAATTTCAAATAGGGACGGCATGGTTAGTAATCGGTAGTTTCCTTCTACTTCAACATAAATGCGTTGACCGGAAGTTTTCATTACGTTTAAAGCGTTTCGCGCATTTGTCATCATTTTATGGAAGGAGGTGTTGCCAACCACAAGCTGTGAATTGAAGATACCGTACATGTACGATGTTGATGTAATCACATTTTCTGTCATCTTATCATTGTTGCCTGACATGATGATATGACCGTGCGGACGTTCTACGACAAGTTCTTTTTCTTTTAAGACAATATGCTCATATGTATCCGTGAAGAAGGAAAGCAGCGTATCACCATCCCATTCCTCCTGCTGACGAACAGGGAATAGAGTGTTTAGCTCATTTTTTGTAAAAGACACACCTGAAAGCACACCAGACACACGGTCTTTTCCGCTTACTTTTTCAAGTTCTTCCGCTTCCACTTTGTTACGTGCCTGCACTTCCGCCCACGCTTGAGCTACCTCGTCTGCAAACGCAAGCTCCGTTACAGCCTCGGCATGGTTTTCTTTGAATAATCCGTAGAAAACAAAGCTTTCCGATCCGTCAAGCTCCACCTTTTCAGATTGCAAGCCAGTGTAGGCAAATTCATATTGATAGATTTCGTTTGGAAGATTTTCTTTCGTTAACACTTCTGGTTGGTTTGTTTCCTTGTAGGAAAGCCCAAAGAACTGGAAGCCATCCGTTGAATAGCCTACTGCTTTCGTTAAAGAGCCTTGCTGGAGGTATGGAAAACCCCCTGGTTGCGGCTGATTTTGACGAGAGCAAACAATATAACCATTTTTCTCATCCTTAAAGACGGTATGGTCAATGTATTGGGATAGGTAAGATTCATTTGTACGAACAAGCCCCTTACTTCCAATACCAACATCCTGACCGTAGACAACATCTACCGTTTGGCCAGTGCCTTCTACTCGTACATCCCAAAACCAGATGCCTTTTTCAGATAGTCGGAAGCTTATATTGTAACGGATGCTTGCTGCTGTTCCTTCCCACGTCATCTCTTGTGTCGCATGTTTCACCTTGCTTGTTGAATGTACCCCAAGCAGTGGGTAAACCTCTATCCCGTTTTCCCCATGAACACGTAGGAATAAATTGTTCAGTGCTCCATCCAGTGGATTTGACATCCATTGGTTGATCATGATGTCTTTGTGCATTGCTTCAAATAGATCTCCACTGTTTAAAAACGTAAACTGAATATTTCCTGCTTCTATGTTAAGTTTTGAATGTTGTGTTGTTGTTTGCATTATTTAGAAGTCCTCCTTTAATAGCTTGATTGATTAGCTCTGTTAATCGCCGTAGTTGATTTCCGCAAAATGGTTCCTTGTCCTGCGGGTCGATTTGTAAGCCTCCTCGGCTTCGCTTGTGGGAATCGCTTCATTTCCATGGGAGTCTCCGCCAGTTGCTTCAATCAACAGCTAGAAACAATTTAAATTCAACAAGCTTCTTTAACAAAGCTATTAGATTAGTGAAAACGGAAGTATGGTTAGCTCGTTGCTGTTCGGTCCAATCATTGCATGAAATTTGCCTTTGTCACTTTTAAAGCTCAGGTCGCCGTGATAATAACGAAGCTGTGCTTCTGTAATCGAAAAGCTTACTTCCTTTGTTTCACCAGGATTTAGCGATACTTTTTCATAGCCCTTCAATTCCTTTAATGGACGGACAATTTCACCTGAGAGGTCACGAATGTAGAATTGAACGGTTTCTTCTCCAGCTAGCTTGCCAACATTTGTTACTTTCACAGATGCCGTAATCTCTGAATCTACTGTCAAAGTATCGGTGGAGAGATTCATTTCACCATACGCAAAAGTGGTATAACTTAACCCAAAACCAAATGGCAGCAAGGGCTCATTAGGAATGTCGAGGTAGTGAGTCACATAGCGTTCCTGCTTGTTTTCCCCTTGAGGGCGACCAGTGTTAAAGCAGTTGTAGTAAACTGGAACCTGACCCACGCTATATGGGAATGACATCGTTAGTTTTCCTGATGGATTCGCGTCTCCATATAAAAGGTCTGCAATGGCTGATCCAGCTTCAGTTCCTGGGTACCATGCTTCTAACAGGGCATCTGTTTGATCGATAACGCCATGAAGATCTAAGGGACGTCCATTAAATAACACGGTTACAACAGGCTTTCCTAATTCTCTTATTCTCCCAACCAACTTCAGCTGCGCTTCTGGTAAACGAATATCCGCGCGGCAGCCACCTTCTCCGCTCATTGCTGAAGCTTCCCCTAGTGCTAGAACTATGACATCTGCATGCCTCGCTATTTCACATGCTTCTGCTAGCTGTTCTTGTGAGACTGTTTCAATATCCGAACCCTTTGCAAATGTCAGATTGGCAGAAGGGCTTTTGGTTAACAATCCGTCATAAACTTGGACCGATTCTTCCTTTGAACCATGCCAGGACCAAGGACCAAGCACATCCCCGTTTTTCGCAAACGGGCCAATCAGCGCCACTTTTTGTTCTTTACTTAATGGCAATACTCCATCATTTTTTAATAGAACAGAGGATTTCACCGCAAGCTCCTTGGCGACACTTCGATGCTTTTCTGACATAATCAGTTCTTTCTCCAGCTCTTCACTTGTTCCGCGATATGGATTTTCAAACAAACCTAGTTTGTTTTTTAGATTTAAGATTCGTAGCACAGACTCATCAAGGAGTGCTTCTGCAAGCTCGCCGCTCTCAACTAGATCCTTAACATTTTTTGCATAGCAGGCAGTCATCATTTCAATGTCCACTCCAGCTTCTAAGCCTTTCCGTGCTGCTTCTCGCTCATCCTCGGCAACGCCGTGTGGAATCATTTCTTTCACTGCACCCCAGTCAGAAATGATGACCCCATCAAAGCCCCATTCTTCTCGTAACAGCTCTCTCATCAGCTTTTTGTTACCAGAGGCAGGAATGCCATCCACCGTGTTGAAGGCCGTCATCACCATTTCACAGCCTTCATCGAGGGCCGCTTTATAAGCTGGTAGATAGGACTCGCGAAGCTGTCTCTCTGACATGTTGACGGTGTTGTAGTCACGTCCGCCCTCTGGTGCTCCGTATGCAGCAAAATGCTTCACACAAGCTGCCACGCGGTCGGTTTCCTCTGTCAAGTTATCGCCTTGAAAGCCTCGAACAAAGGCTTTTGCAAACAGGCTGTTTAGATATGGATCTTCCCCAGTGGACTCCATCACACGACCCCATCTTGGATCACGAACAAGGTCTACCATCGGTGCAAATGTGACATGCACACCAGAAACAGAGGCTTCCTTGGCAGCAATCTCTGCACTTTTTTCGGCAAGCTCTGTATCCCATGAACAACCAATCGCTAAAGGTACCGGGAAGATGGTTTTAAAGCCGTGAACAATATCCGCCATCATTAATAATGGAATACCTAAACGGTTGTGTGCTAAATGCTCTCGTTGAATGTTCGTTACTTCTCTCGCTCCTGAGGCACCGAGGACAGAGCCACTGTTTTCTACTACCTCATTGGTAATTCCCATATCTTGAAGCGGTCCAGTAATTTCCCCATCACCTGCTGCACCCTTGTAGAAGAAAGTCGCTAACTGCATCAATTGCGCTATTTTTTCGTCTAAGGTCATTTGTTGTAAAAGATTTTCCATGTTTTTCTCCATCCCTCGGAACCTCCTCGATTATTGTCACTATTACACGAAACGTTTTTATAGTTAAAAATGAATAAAATAAAGCAGTTTTAAAGTTAGTTATCTTTGTTTTTTCGAAACGTTTCTATTTATTTCGATAAAGAGGCCCATACGGCGCTCTTTATCCCCTATTCACCTGCAATACCAGAACGGTCGACACCTTCGACAAACCAGCGTTGTGTAATCGCATAGACCACCAGCATTGGCAGAATCGTCATTACAGTTCCAGCCATATTGATTCCTTCATTAATTTCAGATGTTTCTCCGCCACTCTGTGGATACATCTGTTGATAGGTTGCGACAAACTTCTGTAGCTCCAGAGGCAAGGTCGTTAACGAGTTACCAAAGTAGATTGCTGCTAGATACGTTTCATTCCAGTACCAAACAAATGAGAACAGGAAAGAAATGATGATGGCCGGTGCCGCCATCGGTAGAGCAAGTGTTAGAAAGATCCGTAAAGCCCCTGCACCATCGAGCTGTGCTGCTTCTTCTAATGCTTTTGGCATCATTTTAAAGAACTGATAAAAAATTAAGATGAATATCGCACTATTGATTCCTTGTCCAAGTAATGCGGGAAGCAAGAAAGCCTGAATGCTTCCTAAGATACCAATCTCGTTAAAAAATACATAACGAGGAATGACCGTTACTTGCGGCGGAATGATGAAAGTTGCAAGTACCAGAACAAACATTGTTCTTTTAAAAGGAAAGGCAAAACGTGCAAAGCCATAGCCAATGACGGCACAAACCGCCGTTTGAACAATCGCTGGAATTGCTGTTACATATAACGATTCTGCCATTGTTGGCAGGAACTTCAGTACTTTATATGCCGCTTGATAGTTATCTAGATAAAGCTGAGTCGGAATCCAATTGACCAATGGATTTAAAATATCATCTAGACTTTTTAAGCTGTATGAAATCATATAAAGCAACGGAAATAAGTAGACAAAGCCGATTCCGATTAATAAGCCGTAGATAAAAAGCTTATACAGAAGGCCGTCGTTTCCTTGCATTCCAAAAGCGAGCTTTTTTAACCTAGTGATGATACTTGTGCCTTTTGGTTTTCGGTTAGCTAGCGATTCGCTTGCCATGATATCGGCCTCCTTTAAGCATAATTTTTCTTTCCTCTAACTGTTAGTAGCCCAACGGAAATGGCAAGTGCTAATGCTATCAGTAAGAAGTAAATCCACGATAAGGCAGAGGCATAGCCAAAGCCCGTATTAATCTGGAACATATTGCTCTTAATATGCTCAATAACAGGGTTTAAGGAGAAAATCGAGAATGTCACAATTGTGTATACCGTATTAACGACAATCATCGGGAAGATGCTAGGTAGCGTAACCTTCCAAAAGCACTCCCAGTTGGATGCTCCATCAATTTTAGCAGCCTCATATACCTGCTTATCAATCTTCTGCAGAGCGGCAAGAAAAATGAGGAACTGCACACCTGAAAACCAGAGAATAATGATTAAGTTGTCCATTAAATAAACAAGCACATTACTAAAAAAATTGTCTGCCGCTAGCATTGCCTCAAAAACCGCATATTCCTTAATAGAAGGAATGGAAGTGACTCCTTGAGAGATCAGCTCGTTGATAACAGGTCCGCTGGCAATAATCACCGGTAGGAAGAAGATCATCCGGAAAAAATTACGAAAGCGAATCGGCTGATTCAGTAAAATGGCAATGATTAACGAGAATACGATAATGATAGGAACAGATAGGACCAGCTCCTGCAAGAAGGTAAGTAGCTTCTGGGTAAAAAGAGCATCCACCGTAAAAGCATATTTAAAATTATCAAACTTCACAAAAGATGTTTGAATACCCTGTGTGGTGATTCGCACCTTTTGAAAGCTTAAAAACAACGAATAGAAAAGAGGATATGCAGTAAAAAGCAGAAATCCGATAATCCATGGTGAGATGAATAATAGTCCTGTTAGCGAGTTCTTCGAGCGCATGGATAACTGTTTCATGCTTAGTTCCCCCTTTCTGATACTTCATAGGATGTTGCTTCCACAGTAATTCCATCTACTGTAACCGCTGCATCCGTGTAATTAACGATAATCGAAATGCCGTTGTCATACATTACCTCCGACACACCAGGTTTATGGATCATACGATTGGTAATCGCACTGTTTTCCACTTCCCCTAAGCTGTCCACGACAAGTTTGTATTGACGAATGACTTCCTCTTTCCAAATATCAAACTCGGATGTGTACAAGCCTTTTGATGGTGTCTTAAGAAGAAGCTGAGCCGATTCTTTCGTTAGATAAAACGAAGGATATGCACCAAATTCGATCATTCTGAGCACTTCTTCCTTTGGATTATGGGAGAAGTTTGAGAAGGTAGCATAATACGGGCTGTATCCCTTTAACACAATTTGCAAAAATGGCACCGTGTCTGTTACAAACATATAGTTGGAAGAGTACATTGGCATATCAAGATACTTATCCATGTAGCCCCAGGCATAGTTGTTTGGACGATAGAAGGCTAGCTCCATGTCGTGTTCTTGATAGTGTGTGAAAAGTTTCTGATTAAGGTCGATCATTTCCGCTCGGGAAGAAGACATGCCTTTATTAAAATCAGAAAATAGCTTGCTTGCTGTTGTTTCAACGGCAATGTTGCTTACGCCGTGTTCTTTAAAGTGGGAAACATCTTTTTTGGCAATTTCTAAGGATTTTGTTGGGCTAAGATAGTAGCTGCCATAGCCAAATTGACGCTTGATCATCGGCTGCCCATTAATTTTTTTCGAAATATCCTTGCTACCAGCAAAGCCAGACGCACCATCAAAGGCAGTGGTGAAATCGGTGTGCAGGTAGAAAGAAATATCCTTTTCCTCTAGCTGACGAATAGTTTCATCTAAGTCTCCCTTACTGCCAAGCTTCTTTTCTAATGGAAACTTCTTCGGCAGTGTTCCAGTTAATCCGCCTTTTGTCCAGCCTCTTAGAACGACGTGCATGTTATCCACATCATTTTGCTCTAACTCTTCCACAAAAGCAGGAATGTCTTGTAGCTCTGTCATTTTTTCAACCGTATTCCAGAGAAGACCTTTCTTCGTTTCCCCACCTAAAAGCTCCAGTCGAACATCCACTTTGTCACTGTCGTTTTTAGAAAGGGAACCTGAGGCTTCTAAATGCTGCTGGTATCTATTTGCCATCCCAACATAATCTGCTTCTTCCCCTGTGAGGAACATCACTTTCTGCTTGATGTTAAAGCTATTCTTTTCTTCCTGATAAACATTAAAGCCACCCATGCTTTTACTTGTAGGTTGAAAGTAATTAAAGCGGTATTGATAATCCGATGTTGCCCAGAAAAAGTCGGTAGATGCTCCGGACGGATATGCTAAAATTCTGCCATAGCTTTGTCCTTCTTCAATAGAAGTGATAAAAGCATTTTCCTTCACGCCATGAACGGCACCATAGACTGGCACAGAAATGGTTTGTGTTGGATAGGTGTTTCCTTCTTCTGTGTTTTTTGGTTTTGTGAAGCCTTCATCCTCTCCATAGATGCTTCCAACAAATGGGGTATCGGAACGAAAGGCGCTTTTCTCAAATCGCATCAGCGCGCCGCTGCCGTCAGGAATGAATAGATAGCCAGTAATATCATCCATATGAGCTGCCCCAAGGAAAGGATAGACCTTCATGGCAACAATCTTATTATAGGTGCCATCCTGTACGCCTTCATTTGGGATATCAATGACGATGTTATCCTCTTCTAGGGTGACGTTTAGCTCCACTTCAATGCTAGCTCCACGAAAATCAACCACTGCAGTAAAGCCGTTGTTCTTCATTTTGATTTCTGGAACCGTATCCTCTGTTAAAATACTCTCGGTCTTGATGTTCCCTCGACGGTCCAAATAATCAATGGTAAGTGCTGATTGCACCATATCTGTCCAAGTATTGTTTAAGCGATAATTTTCGGCATTATCGACCCCAGAGTGCCAAATATAGCCTGTTTCTTTGTTTTGAATTTTAATGGCCAGTGACTCTTCCTGAACGAATAATACAAGCTGGTCATTTTCTGTTACTTTCGTAAAGCCTTCCAATGTTCCTTTTGGCAATGGTTTGTTTTCTTTTTCTGGCTGTGTGAACTGATTAGAATCAAAGCGGAGAGTTTCTTCTCCGAGCTCTGTTTCCACTTCCGTTTCTTCCTGCTTCTTAGTAGATGTGAGCGACTCAGCAAAGACAGAAACAGGTAACACGACGATAAGGATGGCTAACAGTATTTTCTTATACACGGAGAATCACCTCCTGAATGATTGCTGTAACAAAATCAATAACTTGATCCATCAAGACATAAATGATGAAGCAGACAAGCACGATGATGATCATGCAGAATATCGTGGTGAGAATATTACGTACTGTCCCCCAGAATTCAAAGGCATGAATCTCTTTAATCATGATAAAGAGAATAACGAGCGACCAGCCAATCATTATTTGATTCGAAAACACATACAAGAACTCTTCATTCATGGTCAGTACATTCGACATCAAGGTGATAGGCACGATTAGTAGAATAACAGGAGCCAAAGAATAGATGGTTCCTATGTAAATGTCCGAAAACTTTCCTTCTCCATCATTGATCGTACTTACGAGATAATTCGCAATGACAAAAAGAAGAATAGGAAGGAATAGAAGAACAAAATCGACACCAAAATTTATCTGTTCAAAGGTGATGCCACCTCTGAAAATAAAGCCTGTAAAGTATTTACCAATAATAAATTCGATGTAAAGGACGAAATAAAGAATCGTTGCTGAAAGAATCGACACTCTTCTTTGACGCTTAATATAATAGAAGCTGTCTATTGGATGGCGTAAGAACTTTCCTAAGAATAAAAGTTCACTTATAAGCTTGAAATCTTTTATTTTCTGCCATCTATTTCTTACAGGAGCTAAAATTCCTTTTCTCTTGTCTACAAATAACAAGGTAGCCCTTATGGCAAACAAACCTATTAAAATTGCAAACACAAACGCTAGATTTTCATTCATCCACTTGTTTCGAATCTCCCAAAACGAATCAGAATATCCATAGACATTCCCAACAAGCTCAAAGGATTCTAGTGCTTTTTCGTATTCCTGCTGCTTGTAATAGGCTTCCCCCATCGCATTATGAGCTAGCCCAATGGAGGAGTTCATCCGAAGTACTTCACTCCAATACTCCTCACTCTCGAGATAAAGCCCTTCAGCGTAGAGTGCAATTCCCCCATGCATCATTTCTGCAAAGGCAGTAGGTTCTAAAAGCTGAACCGTGCCACGCTCTCTATCGGTTATAAATATACGGCCTAAGCTATCTGTTGCTAACCCGGTTGGATCCATGAACAAGCCAAGACGGTTAGTGCCATCATCCTTTCCACCGAAGATAAAGAGCAGGTTTCCAAAGCTGTCATATTCATAGATTCTGCCATCCTTACTTAGGACAAAAAAGTTCCCAAGCGGCCCTATTGTTATATCTTGAAGATTGGTGGCATCCGAAATGTCGGGCCAAAAAATATTCCCACCAGAAATATTTAGTTTCCGAATGACCTCGAAGCTTGTCCCAGCTGTAATCGTGTACACCAGACCTTTTTCATCAATTGATATATTGGTAGGCGCTGGCGGCACCTTCAAAAACATGCTGGAGCGCTGCTGGTCTGTTGTTAGAGCATCCTGAACAATCGACATTAACGAAGGTCTTGTACGGTTTACCCCGAAAAATCCAAGGAATGTCCCGTCCTGCCCCACTTGAATGATACCGTTTGTGGAGCCCTCGCCAATAATGTACAAATTACCTCGTTTGTCTACGGTTATTTTTTGCGGTTTATATGGAGTTCGTGTTCCAAACAATGGGGAATCTGGACGTCCGTATTCTTGAAGCATTTCACCCTCTGCTGAAAAACGAAATACTTTTTCATTGGTGTAATCAGCAACAAAAATTTGACCTTCTTCATCTACAAATACTCCTGTAGGCATTTGAAGTGTTCCTTCTCCTACTTCCAAAAGCTTTTTGCCGTTTTTATCAAACTTGGTAATTTTCTTGGTTCCGGAATCTGCCACATACACATGGTTATTTTTATCAATATAGACATCTTCCGGACTGACTATCTCACTCGTGCTTCCAAAAAGACCAACCGGAATATAGGCGGTTTGCGTTTCAATGATTTCCCAATCCGTAGACACTGTTTCCGTTTTATACGGAACCGACAGGGAAGCAAAAGACTGCAAAGGAGAAAGGAGAAATAACCAAACAGTCAGTAAGCCTATGAAAATGCGCTTCATACTCGTTTCTCCCCTTTCTACTTAATACCTGAATGTGCCATTGTATTCATTACTTGACTTTGCAGGATGATAAAGATGATTAAATTTGGAATAAACATAATTAACGATGCGGCTGCCGCCATCCCTTGACCTGCTACCGTATTGCCTGTAGTGGCAGATGATAGGGTAGACATATAAAAGGCAAAGGTTTTTAAGTTTTCATTATCAACAAACAAGGTTGAGGTTTCGGTATTATTCCAGACAAGCTGAAAGGATAATATCGCAATGGTGGCAATTGCCGGCTTCACCAGCGGAATGATGATTTTGCGAAAAATTTGAAAATCTGTTGCCCCATCCATCTGAGCTGCCTCAATCAACTCATTTGGTATTTGATCAATGAATTGTTTAACGAGAAACAGGCCAATTGGCATTGCGATTAGCGGGAAAATATGAACAAGAAACGTGTCCAGTAATCCCACTTTCTCAATGAGCAAATAACGTGGTATCACTACAGCTGCAGATACGAACATCAGCGCAAGTGTGTTAATTTCAAATATCGTTTTTTTCAATTTAAAGCGTTTCTTGGATAATGCGTACCCTGCCATCGTAGAAATTAATACGGTGACAAACACCACAATCAAGGTAATCGAAATACTGTTAAACAAGTACCGTGACATTGGAACGCCGGAAGTACTTGTGTTATTCATTAAATCAATAAAGTTCTGCATCGTCGGCTTTTGCACAAAAAAGCGTGGCGGATAAGCGAAAAGCTCATCAATCGGCTTAAAGGCGTGAGAAAAGACAAAGACGATTGGCATAGCCATAAAGATGGCGAGCGGTACTAAAAATGCGTAGAACTTTAATTGACTTCGGTGAAATCGATCTGGATTAATTTTTGTTCCATGAAATGCCGACACATCATTACCTCCCCTTTAGTCTTTTTCGCCAAATAAACGCCAGGCAACCTTTGAAAATAGATAAACAATTAGTAGTAATAGTACCGAGATGGCTGCTGCGTACCCCATCTCGTATCGGATAAACCCATAATCCTCTAAGTGGTTGACCATCAACTGTCCGGCATATTGCGGCGTCGGGTTGGCACCTGATAACGCTACTCCAATGGCACCTGCCTGGAAGGTTCCCACAACCGCCATGACAGCTCCAAACAGCATTTGTGGCTTCATTGAAGGTATGGTAATATAGAGAATTTCTTGAAATCTATTTTTTATCCCGTCAATATAGCCAGCTTCATAGATTTCCTTGTTTATGTTTAAAACCCCTGAAAGCATGGCAAGAAATCCTACTCCCATGCTTCCCCAAAGCGTAACGACAATCATAATCGTCATCAGGTGATCTGGAGATTGCAGCCATTGTACTGGTTCAAAAATAACCCCCATCGTGATAAGAAGACTATTCAAATATCCTGTTTGGTCTCCACTGAAGATAATCGTCCAGACAACAGCCATTGCAATCCCCGCTGTCATCGATGGCGAATAAATTATGAGGGCGAGGATGGTTCTCGGCCCCTTAGAAATTTGTGCAAGCATCCAAGCAAGCAGGAAAGATAAAATATATCCTCCCGGCCCGACAATTACCGCAAACATTAACGTGTTAGGCAGGACGATTTGCATGAAGACCTCATCCTGTGTCAGCACACTGACATAGTTAGCAAGGCCGATAAAACTAGGCATCTCAATTGCGTTAAAGTACGTAAACGACAAGAGAATGGCTACCACAACTGGTATGATAATAAAGGTAGCGAAAAAGATTAAATATGGTGCAAGAAAGATTGATGTACTTGCATGCTTTTGAAGGCTACTCCTCATTTTCTTCCACCCAGCTTTCTACTTGTTCAATCGTTGGAATATGATACGGCTTGACCACTTTACCGTCCTTCATGTAGCCAAACTCCTCCATTTTCCGTCGCATTTCACGGTTTATCGTGACTACCGCGTCATCAACGGCAGAGCGTGTATTTTCCCCATCAAAGACCACTCGGTTCCATACATTACTGATTTCGCGCTCCACCATATACGTGTAAGGCGTTTTTGGCACTTCCTTCAAGTACTCCCATTGCTTTAAAATAACTTCTTTATGTTCCTCTGGCCATGGCAATTGCTTAAAGGCATCAAGGTTTGCTGTATTCCACATGTAGGAAGGACCATACATGATTTGCAGGGTCGTCGCAAAGTCGGTTTGCGTTTCCGTGGACATCCACCATTTCAACAGCTCCCAAGCCTCGTCTTTATTTTTACTGCCGTTAAAAATCATTCCAGATTGGCCAGAGCCTGTTGCCCATCTTTCCACGGTTCCATTCTCCTGCTTCACACCAGGGTGCGGGGAGATGTCCCACCAACCAGAAAGCTCTGGGGCTGCTGATGTTAGCTCTACATAGGTTTGGAAGTTAGAGACACCTATTGGCAGGGTGGAATAACGGAAATGGTTATAGAAATTTGGCACCTGCAACGGCGTACTATAAATTGTATTTAAATCCGTCATTAGCTGAATTCCACGTAAGGTTTCATCACTATTAATCGTCGTTCCCATTCCATCCTCTTCATACAAATCTCCTTGATGTTGATAAATGAAAGGAGAGGTTGCTTGGAATGGCTTAAAGGCTACTGCACCGGCAATTGGGGTATAGTAGTTTAATCCAAAGCGCTGCAGCTCTGGTAGAACGTTCACGACATCATCCCATGTATCAGGAACAGGGATATCAAGGGCATTCATAATATCCTTCCGATAAAACTGAACAAAGAAATCCTGTGTTTCTGGAATACCGTACACTTGATCATCAATCATCATTGGCAGGAAAGCCCCAGGTGAAAAATGACCAAGCGTATCATCAAAGTCATCAAACTGTCGTAGGTCATATGCTGCATCACGAATGGCAAGCTCGTAGGGAAGCCAGCTGCTGATTCCAAGTGCTAGATCAGGCTGACTGTTCGCAGCATTTGCGAGAATGAGTTTTTGCTCCGATGGCATAATGGAGAACCTGACTTTAATGCCCGTTTCTGGCGTAAAGTTCTGATCGGCCATGTTCTGCATCAATTCCACATATTGACGCGGTCTGTTCACCCAGACTTCCACAACATCATCGTCTACCTTCTCAGTTGCCAAAGTATTGGACTGGAAGGAGTGGAAAAATTTAAGAATAGATTCCTTTGTTTTAGCAAAAAATCCAAGCTCTGGTTTTGGTAACGCATCGTCACCATGAATATATAGTCGATCCATTATTAATGGCTGTTTTTTCAAGTCCAGTGTTGCTTTTCCAAGAAGCTGCGCGACAGAGCTAGAGCCTTCAGAAAGCTGTGTTAAGCGCGCTGGAATTTTATCAGGATCTGCCGCAAGCTCTCGCAGTCTTTCCACTGCAATTTGCAACGACACAATTTCTACTGATTCTCTTCCATTACTTAACTCAAGCAAATACTCACTTTCCGCTTCTAAATTATCTGCCCATGTAGAAAGCTTTTCTTCAATCTCAGGCATGTACTCGGTAATTCTCCACCCGCGTGAGCGATCTTGGTTATTTCCAGTTAGTCGTTTAATGGATAAGCTGAGCTCTTCTATTCCTCTCATTACTTGATCCATTTCAAATAATGTCGTGTTAACAGGTGAGGCATCAACTTTTAGTGTTAGGGTGTTTTTCCCCTTGTTTAAGTAAAATAATAATGGTTCTTCGTTTTCGTTGCTGAGCGTTTCATTCACCCAGTTTTTTTCCTGCTCAAAGGAGTAATGCTCCACTTCTTCAAATGGTACTTCTCCGTTAATCATGACGGTTCTAAACACCGGAAACCCGGTTTGTTTTTCCTGTAAGACCTTTAAGGAAATCTGGTAGTAGCCTGCTTCTTCTACTTCTATTTCCCATGAAGCTTGTTGTCCGCTCGTCTGCCATGAATCCCCGCCAAGCGCGTTAAGAAGGCGTCTGTCACGTTTATATGGGACAACAGAAGCGTCTTGTCTATTTACAGGTCTAATAAAAGAGCTATTTTTTATAGAAGGGTGCTCTGCTTCGACTGTTACTGTCTCAGCGTTGGTGAGATTCCCCTCGTGTTTCTTTTGGTATTCTTCATATGTAGGGATCGTTCCCACACTGTTTACGTATACATTGCCAAGCAGCATTTCTCCACGTAAATTCGTTAGGGTAATCGTGTTTTTGCCTTTTTTCAACTCATACTTTAAAGGTCTGGAGTGCAAATAACTGGAATCCTCCGCCTTTACAAAATGCCATTTTTCAACCGACATCTGTGCTGGGATGATTTCATCTCCAAAACGGTCCTGCTCAAAATCATTCGTGGCACTTTTCCAATCCTTCGGGAAAATGATACGGCGGCTCTCATAATACGGAAACTCACCGTTCACCTGAATCGATCCTTCAATAGGAACAATTCCTTCTCCTAGAGGATAATAATCAAAGCCAAGCTCATATAAACCGTCTTCGTCTACTTCCACTTCTATCGTGATAACATCTTGATCGCCCCAAGCATAAACCTGTTCCCCATACTCTTTACTTTCAGCACCAGAAAGCAGGCTATTCTCATCCTTGGATAAAAAATCAGTGGGAGCAACAACGCGCTCGACTTCTTGCGCGTTGTCTTGTCCCACTTCATTCCACTGCTTAAGGATTGATAGATAGCGAGGTTCAATGACTTGTTCTGCCACCTGCTCAAGGCTTTTCTCTTTATCAGCAAATGCGAGTTGGCCTGGTACTAGCAAAAGCAATATTAATGACCAGAACATCATTTTACGTTTCATATCTAATCCCCATCCCCTTCACAGTTGAGCTCATTCATCACGATTATATCTTATTGACCAATCGCTTCTTTACCTTCTTTGTACTTTTGATTTGCTAATTCATTAATTTGAGCAGCATAATCTTCAATTTTAAGTTCGCCTTTAATACTTGCATCAATCAATCCAGCGATATTGACGTTCGGGTTGTCTCCAACAGCGACACCAGTTGGTGCTTCCCATCTTGATTGAACAAAGCCTGGTACTGTTTTCACAGGCTCTACAATTCCTTTTCCAAGGTTGTCATAGGCTGTACGTAATCCAGGAATATCCTGCACTTCAAAGAATGCATCTAATACTTCTTCGTCTTGTGTAACAGGTAGGTTGTTAATTGCTTTTTCATGTTCTACCGCTAAATCAATACGCTTTAAGAATCCTTCTTTACCAAAGCTCATCCATTTAGCAAATGTGTAAGCTTCCTCAGGATGCTCTGTAGATTTAGAGATTCCCATAAAGTCATTTACGATGACTGTTCTTCCACCAGGTGTTCCAACAAAATCCCAATCAAAATCAAGGTTTTTAGAGAAGTTTTCTACTGCCCAAGAACCGTCCCAATTTAGACCAATTCCACCGCTAGCAAATACTTCACCGGCATGCTCCCCATTAAAGTTCGCTTTTTGATCATCCGTTAGGTTGTCATAAGAATACCCGTTTGTTACAAAGTTGCTTGTTAGGTTTACACCAGAAATAAATTCATTGCTATCTAAGTGATACTCACCATCATTAAAGGTATACCAGCCAATTGCTTCGTTTACTGCTGAAGGATACCAATCAACAATCGCGAATGGGTTGTTTAAACCAACTACTCCATTTTTTACATTTGTGATAGAGCGTACAGATTCAGTAAATTCATCAACGGAAAAACCATATTCAGGTACATCCAGGTTTGCCTGGTTGTAAAGGTCTTTATTTACAAAATAACCAAGGAAATGCTGTGCACTTGGAATAGCGTAAATAGACTCATTGTATGTAACAGAGTTTGTGACAACTTCAGGAATTTTGGCAAATTCCTCATCTGCTTTTGCCATTTCTGTTACATCTAGTAACCAGTCATTAGCAAGACCAGTTGGCACTTGAGAAACCATAAATAAATCTGGCATCGCATTTGCACTTGCCGCAGAAGATAACGAGTTGTTCCAATCATCCGTTGCAATCGACTCATCAATTTCTACTTTAATGTTTGGATGTTCCTCTTCAAATGCATCAATCATTAAACGCTCAAGATTTTGATCTTCTTCCGTTCCAAGAGCCCAGCTTGCAAATTTAATCGTTACTTGATCTTCCTTGCTTTTTTCATCGTTTGTTTCATTTGATGCATTATTGTTACTGCACCCAACCACAAGCATGAACGACGCAAGAATGGCGATCCAAGGCTTTACCAACTTCATTAACATACACCCCTCAATTTATTATTTCACTGCTTATCGAAACGTTTCAATTCGTTCGCAAAAATAAAAAGGAGAGTAAAATCAACCTTTTATCTTTGTTTCATCTGCAATTGATACGTTTCACTAACGTCATTATACTCCCTCTTGAAAACGATTACAATAATATTTTCGAAATATTTTCGTAGACTGATAGATTTGTTTGAAAGTTCTTACTACATAAGGGATTGGAATCAATTTCCTTTATTTCTAGGTTTGTGAAACAAATAAAAAAGAACCGATCCCTCTAGTAGAATCGATTCGATAAAAACTATCTGAAAAGACTTTCCGTTGAATGCCGCTGTTGATTTCCGCAAATGGCTCCGCGTCCTGCGGGGCGATATATAAACCTCCTCGGCTGCGCCTGTGGGGTCTCCAGTCTATCGCTTCGTTCCCGCGTGGAGTCTCCGCCATTTTCTCCAATCATCAGCTAGGTACTGCTTATAATCAGGATAAATCTACGACATTCCGTTTAAATTACTTTTGAAAGCTCTTTTCTACTAGAGAGATCGAGTGATTTTAGACTACGTATTTCACATCTTTTCCCGTCCATGTCGGTAATAATAATTCGGTTTTGGGGTAGCACTGTGAGGTGTTCATGAATATTTCTCATCATTAGCTTCATTTTCCCACGGTCTGTCTCTAAGTTGAAAGTCCATAAACCAGGCTCTTCTTTTATCGAAAGGACTCTAGTAACTTCAGGAATTACATAACGCACATGCAGCTCTTGCTTGAGGGCTTTTTGACTTTCCTTATCTAAATCCTCTATGTTATGGATGATTCCTAATTCGGTTTCCCCATTCCAGACGGATAGGTGTTCATAAGGAGCAGAAAATGGAAAGGCTCGATGAATCGATATCTCCTCCAATACTTTCCCTCCAACTCTCATTTGCAAGGGACCACTATCACACTTAAAAAACGCCACTTCATCAGACCGAAAGATTTTGATATCGTAAAGCTCGCTCATCCTACCTCTACTCCTTTAATCTGGGAGAGCTCTTTTTGCGCCTCTACCAGCTTATAATAGATTCCCTCTTTCTCAAGCAGCTCTTCGTGTGTGCCAACCTCAGCAATCATTCCCTTATCAACCACCACCAGTCTATCTGCATTTCTGAGTGTAGAAAGACGATGCGCGATAGCAAAAGTAGTTCTGCCTTTAACTAGTCTAGAAATGGCTTCTTGGATTTTCCTTTCTGTTTCCGTATCAACCGAGGCAGTCGCTTCATCTAATATCAAAATCCGCGGATCGTGCAAAATCGCCCTTGCAATCGCAATTCGTTGCTTTTGTCCTCCTGATAAACGATGGCCCCGTTCGCCAACCTTCATGTCATATCCATCGGACATTTTCACAATAAACTCATGAGCATTGGCAATTTTAGCTGCCCTCATAATTTCCTCTGGGGTCGCATCCTGCTTGGAATACGCAATATTTTCGGCAATGGTTCCATCAAACAAGAACGTCTCCTGCAACACTACCCCGATACTTTGATGTAGCTGCTCCTGCTTTAGATCCTTGAGATCTACACCATCTAGTAAAATTCGGCCTTCATTCGGATCATAAAATCGGGTAATCAGGTTGATGAGCGTTGACTTTCCGGCACCAGAATGCCCGACAAGTCCAATCATTTCACCTGGCTTCACATCAAGGCTGATGTTTTTCAAAACAGGAAGGTGTTTTTCATAGCCAAATGTTACTTTTTCCAATTGTACATGTCCTGCTATTTTATCCAGCACCCTTGCAGTCTCTTTATCAGGAACCTCTGAAGGTGCGTCCATAATTTCAAAAATTCTGTTCGCGGAGGAAATTGCCCTTGTCACCCAGCTGATCATTTGATTAAACCATTGCAGGGGACCAAAAAACATTCCAAGATACGCAACAAAAGCAAGAAGTGTCCCAAGTGAAATATCCTCACTAATAACGGATAGCCCGCCAATATACCAAACAAGCAGCATCCCAGAGCCTGTCACAAACGAAAACAACGGAAATACCCCTTGCCACAGACCATCTGTTTTCAACGTTTGTCGCATAAGCTGCTGGTTTCCCTCCATGTAGCGATTCTGCTCTTGCCCTTCCTGTCCAAAAGCCTTTACGACACGAATTCCTTGCAGCGTATCACCGACAATCATGTTCAATTTATTGATGGACTGCCATTGCTTATACCACAAATGCTGCACACGCGGCCAAATGATAACAGAAAACAGTACCACAAGCGGGGAAGGGAGAAGAGCAAATAGCGCTAGCTGCCAATCAAGGCTAAACATCATGATGATAATAGCGATTAGAAGCATCATTTGCCCAATTACATACAACACACCATCCGTTAAAAACTGCCTTATCGACTCCGCATCACTGTTTACTCTTCCTATAAACTGAGAGGTTTGTCTTCTATCAAAATAGCTCACAGAAAGCCTCATGAGAGATTCATAGATTTCTCTTCTCATATCCTCCATTATTTTACTACCGATCCAAACACCTAAGATTCCTTGTAAAAACTGCATTAAGGTAAGCGTAAGCGCGGTAACTCCAAGCAGCAGGACTAAAATGAAAAGAGAACTCCCTAATTCCTTTGGTTCTAACACCTCATCTACAAGCACCTTCGTTAAATATGGTGGTGCAAGCTCCAAAAGGGTGGCAGCCACTAAAAACAATGCTGCAAGTGCCATCTTGCCACGATACGGCTTCGCAAATTCTAACACTCTGCCAATTACCTTTTTTCTATCCACACAAACAGAACAAACCTCTGTGCCATCCTCAAATGGACGCTGACACTTTTGACAAAGCTTCGGCTGATCCGCTTTTGAGATTGTTGGCACAGGTTCATTTTTTGCCAAGCTGCTCATGACTTTATCCGCTATGGAAAACTTTTGTAGCATGGAGGAGGAAAAACGAAGCAGCACTTCTCTTCCAATACATGTTTCTATGATGAGTGCCCCGGCACCAACATATTGCTCGAGCTTACATGAGTTCACATCCTCCAACATAATGTTCTTTAATACACTACCCTTTTCATTCAGCAGGAGAATTTCCTTATCTGATATCGCCAGCCAGCACTCATCAAACTGACCAGCTACGTTCATATCTGATTTTGCAAAAAATAATAAGGTACCCTTTGGATGTATCGTGAAGTGATAGCTTTCTATTAATGACATATAGTCCCCCTATTAGAGCTGATTTTCAAAAAACGCTAGAACGTTCCCAATCTGCTTGTCCCAATAACCCCAATCATGTCCCCCTGGACCATCTTCAAAGGTAAGGCTCAGACCAGCTTGTAACGCATAATCACGAAAACGAACATTCGCCTCATAATTATGATCCTCTGTTCCACAGCATTGATATAACATTGGTGATGGTGCCTTGATGTTAGTTGCCAAATGATATAGATCATCCTCACTTCCTACAATCGGACGATCTCCAAATATATGCTTGAAATCCCGTGGAAACGCCGGCATTCTCTCGTTAATATCGAGTGAGCCTGACATACTGGCCGCTGCAGCAAATTTCTCTGGGTTTCTTAACGCCACCTTAAATGCCCCATACCCTCCCATTGAGAGACCGGCAATAAAGTTTTCCTCTCTTTTTTCAGAGAGCGGGAAAAAGCTTTGCGCGAGCTGAGGTACTTCTTCACTGACATAGGTGTAAAAATCATATCCATGCTCCATATTCGTATAAAAACTTCGTCCGGCTGCAGGCATGACAATGGCCCAGCCAAGGGAAGATGCATACCTCTCAATGGATGTGAATCTTGTCCAAATCGTATGGTCATCGGAAAGACCATGAAGCAAATAAAGTGTTGGATGCTTTTTCTGTTTCACCTTTGAGGTGACCCCTATATGCGAATTCGGCTGTGGCAACAAAACCGTCATCGAAGTGGAGCATTGTAACGCCTCAGAAAAAAAATCACAAGTAATTCTAGCCATGAATGTCACATCCCCTTTTGTCATAATTGAAACGTTTCGACTTTTTATATTATACGAGCACAAGAATGCGCTTTCAATGTTTTTGTTAGAAAATGTTAACAGTGCATAGTGAATTACCGATACTTTCTAGCTGTTGATAGGAAGAAAAAACGAAGCGTCCCACTACATTGGAACCCCAGAACAGGCGTAGCCTAAGAGCCACACAAATCTTCCCTCAGGACGCCATGCATTTTTCAAAAATCAATAGCTGAGTAAAAAGATCACTATTTTGTCGAACGTATGTTCTTTACTTTTTCTTGACCGTCCTATATAATGAAATAGTAAGTACATATTCTATAAAAAGGAGTGTTGAATGTTGAAATATCAAGCTGTTCCTTATTTAGCGTTTAACGGAAATGCAAGACAAGCTTTGGAATTTTACAAAGAAGTGTTTGAAGGTGAAATCACTTCCATTATGTTATTTGGAGAAGCGGACTTTCCGACACCACCAGAAGCCGCAGAGCTTGTGATGCATGCACGCTTTGAAAAAGGCAATATGCAATTAATGGCGTCTGACACCTTCCCAGGTCAAACAGTAGAAGTAGGAAGTAACGTTTCCCTCATGCTGGAAATGGAAAGCGAAGAACAAATCGACACTCTTTACGCAAAACTTAGTGAAAATGGCAAAGTTCTAATGGAGCTTCAAGATACCTTCTGGAATGCAAAATTCGGAAGCGTTCAAGATCAGTTCGGTGTGAAGTGGGATTTGAACTATACAAAACCTCAACAATAAAAAGTAAAAACGCTTCACGGTATAAGTTGCCGTGAAGCGTTTTGTTTACTTCGGTAAGATACTTTTCCAAGTTAGCCATTCAAAACTTCATAAAATTAAGATTCATGGAGTAAGACGTTTCTAATTCTTTCTTTCCATGTTTCCCCCTCATAAATTAATTCTTTATCACCACACCACTAATTTTTCTCTTTCACTGTAAAAAGTTATCCAAGCCTGTGGAAATCACCCAATCATTCCAAGATATCTCGAATATCTTTATATTAAAGATGTTTGTTGTTGGTATAACTCATTCATCTTTAAAGCTAGTAAAGGTGGTGTCATTATGTCTGGATATGCAAATGGGTTTGCATTAATCGTTGTGCTGTTTATCTTGCTTGTAATTGTTGGAGCTGCAGCAGTTGGTAAATGTGGTTACTAATTAGGAATGGCAATTAATCTAGTACCTCTAAGTAGATCACTTGAAAAAGAGTGTTCCTACCTAGAGGTTTTTATCATACTTTTCAATACTATATTCAAAACCTCCCAATTGTGATTAGGCATTCATCTTGGGAAAAAAATAGTATTTTTATAATTCATAATAAAACTTAGACAAACATCCAATCTGTTAATTCAATTGAAACATACATATATAGTGTACGAAATAAGGAGGTGAAAACTTATGTCTTGTTTTGGATATGGCGGATATGGTTATGGAGGATACGGATACGGTTCAGGTTTTGCTCTAATCGTTGTCCTTTTCATCCTATTGATCATTGTAGGAGCAATTTGCTTCAAGTGCTAGTATTAATGGGAAAGGGTTGCTATGTTAAGCACCCCTTTCTTGTACTTACATCTTTTCCAGTTTCACTCCTAGCCCTTCAGCCATTCTATTTACAAAATTAAAATAAGAAGCAATTTGACATATATCTAGAATTTCTTGATCAGAACAACCGTTAAATCGTAAATTTTCAACATCTTCATCTCTGATGCTATGTGGTTTTTTTGTCAATTTTACTGCATAATCCAAAATTGCTTTTGTTTTTTGATCTAATGACACCTCTAAGTAATTTTTCTTAAGATCATTAACAAGCTTTTGATCTTTCGTTAACAAATGGAGCGCCGCCCCATGATGTTCCATTCAGTAAAAACATTCATTCTCTGATGACACTACAGTAGCAATCATTTCTCGCGTTACTCTTGGCAAAGGAGATTTTCCAAACATAATTACTTTATAATATTCATAATGAGATTCAAGGGATTTAGGATTTAATGAATGCACCTTGAGTATGTTGGCCAATTGACCATTAAATTTGTCATACAGCTCTTTTAGCTTACCTTCTGCGTCTTTAGGTTCAACTATTTTAATTCTTGCTTCCACATAATCACCTTCTTGTTAAAGATTTTTATTAAGCTACTAACATTGTAATGAAAACTTATTTTTCAGTCAATTTCAATCAATCCATTGTGCTACTAAATAAAATAGAAAAAACAGGACGAAAAACTATTCGTTTTTCCGTCCTGCAGTCTTTTAAGGTATTTTAGATATTCCTCTTCATTTGCAAAAGAATCGTTCAATTCAGACCTTTTCTTTTATAGATAAAAAGAGGAAAATTAATGATAGTATTCATGAAATATTAGTAACCGTAGCCTCCGCCACCGACGAAAGCAGCACCTACAATTATTAGTAGAATAAATAACACTACTACTAATGCAAATCCTCCTGCACCTACATATCCTCCAGACATATTTCACCCTCCAATTCTAATGTTTACTTTGTTTAACAAACAGAAGACTTAAATCTGAAATGTATTGCTTGAAATTTGATGACTCAAATTTTTCAGCTGGATTTTATCTTTCATGGTATTCTATTCCTTTCTTTGCCTAATGTGTCTTGTGAATTCAATTATTCGAAAATCAAACGAATACCCAATTCTAAGCCCATATATAAAACTAAGGGCAAGGGAATTTGAAACCTCAAGAATAGAAAGTAAAAACGCTTCACGGTATGTAAGCTGCCGTGAAGCGTTTTGTTCATTACGGTAAAATTCTTTTCCCAGATAACAATTCAAAACTTCGTATAAAAAACCAAGTAAACCCTGCATAAAAGCCAAGTATAGGATACTTAAAGGATGCTGGTTTATTTTGTTCAAAGTAAAAGTGGCCAACCCACGAAAACACATAGTGTAATGCAGCAAGCCCAAGTGTCACCCACCAATTAATAAACAAAAAAATCCAAGCTAAGAATGCAAATAGAAAGGCAAAGTAATGAAGCCATTGATTCCATTTGTTTTGGTGCGCTTTTTGATAAAGGATTAAATCCTTTTTAACCTTTTCTCTCATTCGAGTTTACCCTTCATAAATCATTTTTCTCGTCATGCCACCATCTATTGTCAGGTTTTCCCCATTAACAAAGTTGTTTTCTGAATCAGTTAAATACAAACAGGCCTTAGCAATATCCGAAGGCTTCCCAACTCGATTGGATAAATGTTGGGTGTGATCTTTTTCTCGTAAGTCCTCATAGTTTTCTGTCTGGATCCACCCTGGGGAAATCGCATTTACAGTGATGTTGTAATCACTTAAAGATGCAGCCAGTGCATGAGTAAGTGCGACAATTCCACCTTTTGTGGCCGCATAAGCTTCTGAGTTCGGCTCAGACATTTTTGCCCGTGTAGAAGCGATATTTACAATGGACCCGCCGTTTTTCATGTGCTTGGATGCTTCCTTTGATGCGATGAACACACTTCGCAAATTCGTGTGAATCACATCGTCCCATGCTTCCACGGTAAACTCATGAAGGGGGGTAAACCGAAAAACACCTGCATTGTTGATGAGAATGTCGATTTTGTTAAATTGCGTCAACGTCGTGTTCATTAAATTGATGATATCTTCCTCTTTACGCACATCAGTCTGTACAAACAGCGAATGATCTCCTAGTTCTTTTTGAAGCGCTTGTCCAGCTTTAAGATTAAGGTCAGCGAGGATTACAATTGCACCTTTCTCGATAAAAGCTTCGGCAATGCCTTTTCCAATACCATTCGCAGCCCCAGTGACAATGACGATTTTGTTTTCCACTTAAAAATCCTCCCAAAATTATAGTATTTTTCATAGTATAACGCTTTCTAGGGAAGGAAGACAAAGATAGAGGATGAACCAACCTACTGACTTAACATACTTGGCAATAATAAAGACCACACCATGTGCGGTCTATCATTTGTAAAATATGAACGTTGGTGTGAATAAAAATGGATTTTTAGTTAGTCTGTGGCAAAAGAATTTCCACCACTGCTCCACTGTCTTGGGCATTTCTAATATGCAGTTCACCATGATGAATTGTTTCAACAATGCGTTTGCAAACCATCAGTCCCAGCCCATTTCCATGCTTCTTTGTTGTCAAAAAGGGCTGACCCATACGCATTAGAATCTCGTCAGGAAACCCTTTGCCGTTGTCAGCAAAACAAATAAGAAGCATATTATTAGCAAGCTTTTTCACACTAATGGTTAGTGTTCCATTTTTGTCCATTGCTTCTACACTATTTTTCACCAAATTAATAAAAACCTGCTTCAATTGATTGCCATCAATAAAAACTAACGGAACTTCCTCAAAATCATAGATAATATTCACATTTTTGACTATCGTAAAGCTTGAAAGTAAAATACCCATTTCACTGATTAAGTCACGAACATCGTAGATATCCTTTTTTTGAACAGTTGGTTTTGATAGCACAAGAAACTCATTGGTAATCTGATTGATTCTTTCAATCTCTTTTAGCATAATCTCAGAATAAAAATTATCCTCATTAGTTTGCTGAGATATTTGAATGAAGCCCTTTAATGTAGTTAGAGGATTTTTGATTTCATGCGCCACTCCTGCTGCCATTTGCCCGACAATTGCCAGCTTTTCGGCATTTTGGATATAGGATTCCGTTTTTGTATATTCCGTAATATCATGAAGTTGAATAAGGGTTCCTTCCTGAAAAGGAAAGAAATTTATCAAACAAGTTCTCGTTTCCTTTCCATGCTGGAAAAAAATCTTATAATCATGAATATCATTCCCCTGTAAGTGAAGGTCGTGAACTTCCCTCAATAGGTTTAACTCCTTAATGGAGGATGGTTTCTTATTGTGATTCAAATCGAAAATCCCATACGCTTTTGGATTTATCTTTATTACTTCACTATATTTGTTCACTATAATGTAACCAGAATTAGACTGCTCTAGTACCATGTGATTCATTTCATTAAGATAGCGATTCTTC
Organism: Bacillus sp. THAF10; assembly: GCF_009363695.1. Taxonomy (NCBI): domain Bacteria; kingdom Bacillati; phylum Bacillota; class Bacilli; order Caryophanales; family Bacillaceae; genus Bacillus; species Bacillus sp. THAF10. The sequence continues at coordinate 3,401,217 of NZ_CP045403.1, forward strand.
TCTAAAAGGTCAAGCTCACGTTGGATGGAATCAACCACGGTTTCCAAGGATGCCATAATCAAAGGATTTGCTACTTGAAGAAACGTCATGATCGAAATTGTCCCAACCACTCGATTTTGATGAATTAAAGGAACACTATAACAGGCCGTCTCAGCAAGGAAGGAATAGAAGTGCTCCTCTCCCACAACTTGTACAGAAACCCCGAGCTCTAGTGCAGCTAAAACAGAATTGACACCAGCTTGCTCTTCAGAAAATTGCACTCCTTTTTTCAACCCAACCTGATTGACCACCGTGTCCTCCAGGCTAGGATCTCCTAAGTATTCAATAATATTGCATTTATCATCAGTCACTGCTACTAATAATGGAATTCCTTTGCTTTTTTCTAGGAACTTATTCATAAACAAACGAATAATATCAAGTGTGTCTTTATATTCTAACTGAATTTTTTCAAGCTCCTCATCAGTTAATCGCTCAAAGGTGGGTATCACTTTTGGGTCTAAACCATTCACGTGGCAACGTTCGCGTACATTCGTTAAATATTCTTCTAGCATCCTATCATCCTTTGAAACGCAAATTTTCACATACATTATAGTATACACTAGTGCGGAGGGCTACTTCCAAATAAATCAAAATAAGTATTAGACTAGGTTTTTATAACATACAAAAGACCACACTAAAAAGTGCGGTCTTCAAAATAATTTATGGAGACGGAGGGAGTCGAACCCTCGTCCAGAAACATCGCCACTTAAGCATCTACGAGTGTAGTCGATATATTAGTGTTTCGCTGTCAGATCCGCCTATCGACTGGCATCCCTGCAGCTAGCCTGATTGTGCTCTTCCTTTGACCTCAGACGGCGATCTCCGGCGTAGCCCACTAAGAGTGAGTCCCTGATCCTACCACATGGGCGATGGAGGGAGGAACCGCATTAGACTGTTATTAAGCAGCTAAAGCGAAGTTGTTGTTTTCTTTGCCAGTTATATTGGCGTTGACGTTTGTAACGAGGACGATCCCCCCGACTCGCAACCTAAGCTCGAACTATCCCTGTCGAATCCGTAACGTCCCCTCGATGAACTTGGTCAAACGATAAGCTTCCTCAGCTTCTCCTTTGTCCTAGTTAAAGAGTATTAGTGAATGTTACATCACTAACACGTCAAGGGTGTTTAACGGGAGAGATAATCGTGCCAAAAAGTTGGCTATTCCATTATCAACATGCCGCTCTGTTTATCAGCGACAAGTATATTATAGCACATTCAGCGAACTTTTCAATTGTAAGTTACTGTAAAATAGTCTATATTAACCCTTTTGGCGTTCACGGAATGCTCGTTCAATGTCTCGTTTTGCTTCTTTCTTCTTCAAGTCTTCACGCTTATCGTATTTCTTTTTCCCTTTTCCAAGGCCCAACAATAATTTAGCATAGCCGTTTTTCAAATAAATTTTTAACGGCACTAATGCATAGCCTTCTTCCTTTGTAAGACCTACTAGCTGACTTATTTGCTTTTTATGCAGCAAAAGCTTTCTCGTTCGGAGAGGATCATGGTTATAACGGTTTCCTTGCTCATATGGACTGATGTGGAGGTTGTGTAAAAATACTTCCCCATTCTGCACGCGGGCAAAGGAGTCCTTCAAGTTTACACGGCCGGCACGCAAGGACTTGATTTCTGTCCCTTGCAAGACCATTCCAGTTTCGTAGGTCTGCTCAATAAAATAATCATGATTTGCTTTTTTGTTTGTGCTAATTACCTTACCTTCGCCTTTAGGCATCTGTAGTTTCCCCCTTTCTTTCTATCTAACGGTAGTGAATATTTTACCAAATGGTTAGGATTCGTACAAGAAGACTCTTCTCCATAGGATTGTTTCAAAGGTCGGCCTGTGATCTATCCAAGAAAGAAGAATTTCTATATCTTCAGATGTCATTCACGAAAAGAGCATCACCGCAACGTTAATTACGGAATGTATCTATGTACATTAAAAACACGAAATTGGAAAATGGTCTATAAAAAGAAGAGCCTCAAGCTGTGGAGGCTCCGAAGATGATCATTTTTTCTTTTTACGCTTTTGCTTTGGTGCGTTTTCAAAGAATTTTTTCTTCTTTTTCTTTTTGTTCGGGTTTTGGGTAGTCCAGCCTACCTCAAAGGTGTAATCATCAATGTCACTTTCCGACTTGCGCTTTTGACTGCGACCCTTTGCTGGCCTTTTTCGGTCGCTTTGAATGACACGAGGAGCTGTTTGTTTTTCAGGGCGACGAGTCCCTTTCATCCCTACCACTTCAAAGTCAATGGAACGCTCATCCTTATTCACGTTGATGACGCGAACCGTAATCTCATCCCCAATACGATAGACCTTCCCTGTGCGTTCGCCAATCATCGCATAATGACGCTCATCATAACGATAATAGTCATCTGTTAGATAGCTGACATGTACAAGTCCTTCAATCGTGTTTGGAAGCTCCACGAACATACCAAAGTTCGTGACAGAGCTGATGATGCCATCGTACTCTTCGCCAATTTTATCAAGCATGTACTCAGACTTTTTCAATTCATCCGTTTCACGCTCGGCATCCACGGCACGGCGCTCCATGTTCGAGGAATGCTCTGCGATTTCTGGCAGCTTATCACTCCACTTTTCCTGTGTCTTCGCATCAATCTTCTTTTCTAAAAGATACGTGCGAATCAGCCTGTGGACAATTAAATCCGGATAACGACGGATTGGCGAGGTGAAATGTGTATAAAATTCAGTGGACAAACCAAAGTGTCCAATGCTTTCTTCATCATATTTCGCTTGCTTCATAGAACGAAGCATGACGGTGGATACCACCATTTCTTCTGGTTTTCCTTGAACCGCTTCAATTACTTCCTGTAAGGCACGAGGATGAATCTCATTTCCTTTCCCCTTTACCACATAACCGAAGTTTGTGATAAATTCGAAGAAGCGCTGTAGCTTTTCTTCCTTTGGATCCTCATGAATACGATAAATGAACGGCACATTCATCCAGTGGAAATGCTCCGCTACAGTTTCGTTTGCAACAAGCATAAATTCTTCAATCAGACGCTCTGCCACAGAACGCTCACGTAGCACAACATCCTTTGGTGTCCCCTCTTCATCCACAATCACTTTGGATTCCTTAAAATCAAAATCAATTGCACCACGCTGCATTCTTTTTTTACGAAGAACAGCAGCAAGCTCCTCCATCAATTGGAACATCGGAACTAACGACTCATAACGAGAGATAACCTCTTCGTCCTTATCCACCAAGATCTTATTCACATCAGAATACGTCATTCGCTCTGTTGTTTTAATCACACTGTGGAAAATTTCATGCTTCACCACTTCACCAGATGAGTTAAGCTCCATTTCGCATGACATCGTTAAACGATTTACTTTCGGATTCAACGAACAGATTCCATTAGAAAGGCGATGTGGAATCATCGGAATTACTCGGTCTACAAGATAACAACTTGTCCCCCGCTCCATCGCTTCCTTATCAATAGGCGATCCTTCTGTCACGTAATGAGTTACATCGGCAATGTGAACACCTAGCTTGTAATTGCCGTTGTCGAGCTTCGTAACCGTAACAGCATCATCAAGGTCCTTCGCGTCTGCGCCATCAATTGTCACAATCACCTGATCACGAAGATCACGGCGGTCACCAAGGTCACTCTCATCTATTTCATCAGGCACACTATTCGCTTGGTCTAGCACCTCTTTTGGAAACTCCTGAGGCAAGCCATGCTTATGGATAACGGAAAGAATATCGACACCTGGATCATTTTTATGACCAAGAATTTGAATAACTTCTCCCTCAGCACTCAACCGTCCTTCTGGATACGTAACAAGCTTAACAACCACCTTATGACCTTCTACCGCTCCGTTTGTTGCACTTTTTGGAATAAAAATGTCATTGGCAATTTTTTTGTCATCGGCAATTACAAATCCAAAGTTCTTACTTTCGGTATATGTACCCACAATTTGTTTGACGGCCCGCTCAATAATACGAATGACGGTTCCTTCTTGACGAGAATCTCCCGTTGCCTTTCTACTAACACGGACGAGCACAATGTCTCCATGCATGGCATTGTGAAGTTCATTTGGTGGAATAAAGATATCATCCATATCGGCCTCTTCTGGCATCACAAACGCAAAGCCCTTGGAGTGTCCGATTACCTTACCTTTAATCAGATTCATTCGCTCCGGTACACCATAGCGGTTGCTACGTGTGCGCACGACAAGTCCATTGTCTTCCATATGGACGAGTGCTTTGACAAAATCCTTAAATTCCTCTGAGTCCTTGATTCCAAAAGCTTTTTCTAGCTCTTGTGTAGTGAGTGGCTTGTAAGCTTCTTCCTTCATATAAGCGAGCAGCCTGTCAACATGCTGCTGAATTTGTTCATCCATTAGGATATCCCTCCCCTTTTGATGGGTTTCTTTCTACTAGTATTACCAATCTAATGACTCTAAAAACTGAAAAACATCCTCGTGGAGTTGTTCGCGTTCTTTATCAAGGGTAATAACATGTCCTGACTCTTCATACCACTTGATTTCCTTGGTTGGTGATTCCACTTCATTGTAGATGATGTTCGCGCTATCTGTATTTATCATATTGTCGTGACGGGCTTGGACAACAAAGGTCGGCGAATAGATCATGTCTACATTATTCCGCACCTCTGCGATTAACTCCTGCAGGGCCTTCAAAGTATTCATCGGCGTTTTCTCGAATTCCTTCATCTCTTGTTCAATCTGCTCGGCACTTTTTCCTTCGCGACGTTTAAATTCACGAGCATACTCAAGCACCCCTTTGTACATTATCTCCTCGCTCTTAATGTACATCGGAGCACACATAGGCACAATACCCTTCACCGGCATCGTATAACCTAACTTTAAGGAGAAAACTCCACCAAGCGATAATCCCACAACCGCGATGCTTTCATGTCCCATGTCCTTTAAGTATTGATATGCCTCCATTACATCCTTCCACCAATCCTCAGGACCAGTATGTACTAATTCCTCTGGCGGTACCCCATGTCCCTTATATTGTGGAGCATGACAAGTATAACCTCTTTTCTCAAGGTAACGTCCCATCATCCGCACATCCGCAGAATTTCCGGTAAATCCATGTAACATCAATACCGCACGGTCTCCACCCTCAAAGGTAAATGGTTTTGGCAATTTCACTTTCATCCTAATCGAACTCCCTTTCGTTCAATGTCTATAATATATGCAACTTTATATTTTATATCAGATAGGAAAACTTCAAAGGATTATTTTATCACAGTAGCAAGAGAATAGCTTTTCGAAATACTTGTAAACCTCCTTCGTAGCAGTGTTTACTTTTAAGGGGGTAGGTTTTTATAATGAACGATTAGTAGGAAGGAATCGACAAAAATAGTTTTTATTCAAAAAATAAACCAACTTCTTTTTTGCCCCATAATGCTATTCAAATTCCGATAAAAAAATCGTAAAACCTATTTATCATACAGGATTATTCTTAAAAGAATTATTTTTAAATAATTTTACCATTTCGACATTAATCAGCAACATTCCATAAATAGTTAATTTATAATAAATCCAGGGAATAAAAAGGACAATAGTTGCAATACCAAAGTTATAGGAAGAACAAAGCATAAAAACAGCCAAAGGCAAACTTACTGAAAAGTGAGGACGCAAAGTCTACAGATCTAAGGTTGCGTAAAAGTGATAGTAAAACCTTTTACCAATTAAGATGGCTGGGCTGCCTGAAATACCGAAGTATTTTAGGAGGGAAAAGGATGGCGGAAAACATGACGATTGAAATGACAGAAAATTTAGATAAAGAATGGGTAGATCTAATTGCGAATGCATTAGAAATGGGTATTACTTCTGATGAAATTAGAGAATTCTTACATACTTATCGCAATCATTCTGCAGATAAGCTCTAATTTTTGCGAATTTTCACATGTTTTTGTTCTAAATATCTAACAAACCCTTCGTTATATGCTATAATATGAGCATGATAGGAAGGTGAATACCATGATTGGTGAACGAATAAAAAAATATAGAGAACAAAGAAAGCTGTCCATGTCCGAACTAGCCGAACGCGCTGGTGTAGCTAAATCATACCTTAGTTCCATCGAACGGAACTTACAATCTAATCCTTCCGTTCAATTTCTAGAAAAAATCTCTTCTGTGCTTGGTGTATCTGTCAACACCCTTTTACATGACGAAAATGATGCACAAGCTAAAGAAAACCTCGACCGAGAATGGGCCTCCCTTGTAAAAGAAGCCATGGACTCCGGCGTTACGAAGGATCAATTTAAAGAGTTCTTAGAATTTAATAGATGGAAAATGAATCAAGAAAACAAATAATCGCTGATCTCAATCAGCGATTATTTTTATATTTGTTGATTAATGATAGACGACTTAATAACAATTTTTAACTGTCTCGATACCGGGAACCTCTTTTTCACATCAATCACTTCCACTAAACCAGCATATTGCCCTGTTAAATCTGTTGAACATACCGGACAGTTCCACTCAAACGTCGAGCAGCTGCTAAAAGATTTTTGACAACATGTTGGACAAACTTTGGTAAACATGGGGGGCCTCCTTTGATTTGTGTTGATTTTTTGCTATCTTTTTATGATTTTTCGGATAGCTTTTTCTAACGTTTCTTTCTTCTGTATTTGTTAAAACCACAAAATGTTTCACTTCAAATAATTGAATTTATTCATGTTAACTGCTTTCGTTTTTCTGTATCATTCACTAAACAAGTAAAGACCTCGACTCTACATTCATCAAGGTCTAATTGTCTACCACTTTTCTTCTCCTAAATATAAATATAGTTATCAATCCGAAAATAACTAAAATAGTTCCAAGAAGAATATTGTTATAAAGGTTACTTGCTGTGTTAGGTAACTGTACTCCATTACCGTTTTCATTGACCTCAGTCAACCCTATAGCAGTAAAACTAAATTCAACTGTTGCAGATTTGTGTTTCACTTCATTTCCAGCTTCTCTAGGCAATTCCACTGAAAAAAATAACTCTTTATCTTTATGACTCAGCAAACTCCCCAAAGATAATTGTTGCAAATCATGGATTTTGCCCTTATACAAAGTAGAAGTCTGGTCTGTTATCGTCATTAATAGGCTATCAAACAGCTCTTGATCACCTTTCTCTAAAATTGCACTGGCGATGTAATTGAAATCGACATTCCCATTGTTCATAATTCTCAGAGGTTTTGTGGTTCTATCTCCAGGTGCCATATTAGAAAAAGTAATAAAGCTATTAGATGGTGAGGTAGATATACGAATTATTTCTGAAGTTGGAGTAGCTTCTGTTTGATAAACAGGTAAATACACTGCGGAAAGGGCTCCAAGACACAAAATTGTCATTAAATATAACTTTATAAATTTCATTAAAAGCACCTCCCAATTTTAGAATTGAGGTGTAATTTAAGAATAGACCGCGTTGGGCGGTCTATTCTTATGAATATTAATTGTTACGAGCTTGTTCGAAGTGAGATTTAAATTCAAATTCAAGGGTTTTATTCTTAATAAAATTATTATTCTCATGATTTGTTAATGTTACTGTATAGCCTAAGTGTGCTGTTTCACCTGATTTTAAAACTAGGTGAGGAAAAACAGGCTCACCATCCAATAACCCCTTTAATGATCCTACATACACATCTGTCACTCTAATGCTATTACCAGAACCGTCTACATCAAATTTCCAATTAAGTATTTCTTTTCTAATATTTTCAGCTGCTTCAGCTTGCCCCATTCTAGCAAGCCATTTCGTCCATTTATTGCTCATTAAAGTTTTAAATAGAGAGTCAAATTGTCTATTAGCTGCTTCAAATTTAGAGTCATCGAAAACAACACCATTAGGATTTTCATAAACAGCAATTGTCACTAACGCTTGATCTGCAAAATTTGTTACATCATTGGAATTTAATCCATCCTTTGCTTTCGCTGATACACTAACCAGCTTCCCATCTAATGTACCAGTGTTTTTAATAAACATTGCTCTAGTATGTGAATCAAGTGGCGCCCAAAGCCCAGTACCCATTTCCCCTTTAGGACCATTATCCTTATAGAACATTGGTCCTTCAATTGGAATATCATGACGGTGTTCAGAAAGAGTTAATGTTCCTGCCTCAAAACTATTCCCACTGTTTTCTTCTGTATCTGTAAATAAAGCATACGACGCTCCACCAACTAACAAACCGACAGACAACATACCAGTAGCGGCTATAGTAGCCATTTTTTTCTTTGTAAGCATCTATTTAAACCTCCGATAATATGATTTTATTTATTGCAAGATATTTACTTAGGATTACTCCCAACTAGTAGGACCACTATCTCCATCATTATTTCTTACTTGTACCGCTTGGAAATTAATAGTCAACTCCCCTTTTGCACCTTGGTATACATTTCCTGCTTCTTTAGGAAAATTATAAGAAAAATCAAATGTTCTTGACTGTCCTGCAGGTATCTTAACAACTTGAGTGTTTTCTGAAATTTCAAGTCCATGTTCCCCTTTAAATAAATCTCCAGTCATATCATATGCTTCAGCACCATCTACTACTTTTACCCATGCATCTAAATTATTCTTATTTTCAATAGTAACAGTCCAACTCTCTGCATCTCCTGGTGCTAAATCATCAAAGAAATGAGTAGATTTTAAAGTAGATCCGATATCCTCAATCGTTACCCCACCAGTAGTAAACGTGTTTCCTGTGTTCTCAGCAGTATCTGTGAATAGTGCATAAGATCCCCCACTAATAAGTGCCGCGCCAAGAGCTGTTGCTAGTACTGCTCCGCCAATCTTTTTCTTAATACTCATTTCTCTTCCTCCTTTTATATCCTCTTATGTAGAGGTGTTGCAAAAATATATTTGAATTCTCATAGTTTATGAGAATATTCAAACCTTAGGGTTATCAGAGGTTTCTGTTTTTGGATCCTCCATATTAGCAATCGCCTTCCAGACAGAAACTACTGCATAAACAATGAATAGTACTCCAGGAACAATAACCATTAACACTGTGCCAATTTTCGATTTTACGAAATCAAGAATATATCCTAAAAATGGAATGGTGAAATCTGCATATTTCCCTACTACATTCATTGAAGGAACCGGAGTTATATCATTAGCATCGTTATTATCACCTTTCGTTACATAATGGATGTTTGAATCTATTGTTTGAACATCCATTATTCGATGAGTAATAAGAATGTTTGGATTATCATTTGACCTAAAAGTAATGACATCCCCAACTTTATAACTATCGGGATTCTCCGCTGGTGTAATTGCAATTATGGATCCAGTTTTAATATCAGGTTCCATAGATCCGGATAGAACTGTTAACAGCTCTTTTCCAAAAACTTTAGGCCCTCCACCAGAGAGTTTTGATGATACGATGAAAAATACTATTAGGAGAATCAGAATTATTAAGACTGTAGAAATTAAAAAGTTTATTCCTTTTTTAATTGAATTTACGTTCAAATTTCTCACCTACCTATAACTTTTTTAGTTATTCTTCATCCTCAGTTTCCACACTTGAATTATCTTGGTTTTCATTAGAGGCATCTGTTGGTTCTTCTTCCTCGTCACTTATTTCTTCACTAGATTCATCATCTGTTGAATCTGTTGAATCTGTAGATTCAGGTTCCTTCTCATCATTTTGTTGACTATCTGATTCTTCTTGATCTTTTGCTTCAGTAGCTTCCTTATCTTCCTCATTAACTTCTTGTTCTTCATTGTTTTGTGAATCTTTAGGTGTCATTTCATTTGTTTCCTTGTCCTTTGTATTTTCTTCTTCATCGTCTTCCTTAGTATTTTCAGTACAATTCTTCACCTTAATCACTTTACTCCAGAGCTCCCCTTTTCCAGGATGACCCTTACTTTGATAAGCCTTAAACATGTAGCTACCTACTATAGGTTCATTAAAGATTAATTTAATTTCTTTACCACTTCTTAATTCCTCCACCTGACCTGCAAAAACTTCAGTTCCAGATTTCGGACTCCCTTCTGCTATGTAAAATACTTTATAGATTAGAGGTTGCTTCATATCATTTGAGTTTTTACCATTTTTAATCACCGCATAAATCTGTGAACAATTCCCACCTTGCCCTTTAAATTCTAAAGAACTTTTATCCCATTTAATCTCTTCAACCCATTGAGCTTGAAAATGAGCCGATGAGTTTGTATGATCATTCAGCATACTTACTGTATTGTTGGTGGAAAATGTCGTTAGTAATAATGACAAATAAATAATTATTGCACTTTTCATTAATATAGTTAAAGACAAATCTTTTCTATATTTCTTAATTCTCGGATATCTGATAAGAATTCCCTCCAATCAACGTGTGAACCCTTATGTTTTATGTTCTTTTTTAAGAACTTCACAATACGAAGTATAAACCACTTTTTTCTTAGTGAAAAACTTAAAATTTGTTCATTTTTTCTTAATTAAGAACATTTTGTTTGAGTTCTCTCTCATTATCTTCAATTTTCTCACTATTTCGTTTTTTATAAAGAATAGATTGTGCTATATAATGAACATACGTCATAAGATGGTAAGGGGAAAAGTATGCTTGGTGAGCGGTTAAAACGGTTGAGGAAGAGTAAGGGGTATTCTTTGAGCGAACTCTCTGAGCTGGCAGGTGTATCGAAGTCTTATTTGAGTTATTTGGAGAGAAACATCCAGACAAACCCCTCTCTCCAGTTTTTGAATAAGATAGCAACTACGCTTGGTACGGATCTGGATTATTTGCTTAATGGCACAAATCTTCTCGATAAGCCAAAAGTTCAGGTGATGGACGATGAGTGGAGAGACCTGGTACAGCGGGCAATTGCAGAAGGAATGAGTAAGGAGGATTTCATCCATTTCAAGGAGTACATGGAATTTCAGAAGTGGCAGGGATCCAAACGACAACAGTTTCAATTTAATAAAAGGGAGGAAGATGAGGCTTGAACAAGGAATTGGATACGGAATGGGTAGAACTGATGCAAATAGCAAAAGCTTATGGAATTTCCATTGATGAAGTGAGAGCCTTCCTCCAAGAATCTAGTCCTAGTAACAAAGAAGTTTTGGTCGTAAAATGACCAAAGCTTTTTTGTTGTGCTCTTTTTAAAATGGACGTTGCTATTAACAAGTGAAAAGACGGCATTGGGACTTTTTCCAATAATACAAACAATATTGCCTCCTATTTCGTTCTCCTTCTACGAAAAGAGCACGAAAGCAACGCAAAGTTATTATTATTCGCAGAGGAACAAACTTTGCGAATACTGCCTTTTGGTATAAAAAAAGAGAAGCACCGTGGCTTCCCTTGTTTATTATTACGCAAAGTATGCAATTGTAACTGTCAGAATGAAGAATAACACTCCAAGTACAACTGTTGTACGGTGTAGGATTAGATCCAGTCCGCGTGCTTTTTGTTTTCCAAAAAGAGATTCTGCCCCACCAGAGATGGCTCCGGAGAGTCCTGCACTTTTACCTGATTGAAGTAGTACTACTGTGATAAGTGCAATTGCAACGATAATAAGTAAAATTGTTAAGAAAAGCGTCATGTATACTACACCTCCTGCGAAACGCACATATGTCAATACATTAAATGTACCACAAACTGTCAGAGGGAACAAGGAGAAGTTGGTAGAAAATCCTGGTGTGTTGGAAGAGATGTCAGGGGTGCGAATCAGCTTGTGGCGGAACGATGATGTTGCACGAAATTTGTTTTACTTTGTCGAATGGCATTTATATTGTTTGAAATGGATCAATTATTTAAAAAGTGGCTTAATTATGTATAAGTTGGATTAATTATTCGAAAAGTGGCTTAATTATGTATAAGTTGGATTAATTATTCAAAAAGTGGATTAATTATCAAATCGCAACCCTGAATTCCTCGTCCCACACTCCTCTCAACCCCCTAAAATATCAAAAAAAAGACCCAACCGAAGTCGGGTCCTCTAAAAAGTCATTACTTTTTCAAGTTGTAGAAAGATTTTAAGCCGTCGTAGCGTGCTGTTGTACCAAGCTGGTCTTCAATGCGAAGAAGTTGGTTGTACTTCGCTACGCGGTCCGTACGGGATGGTGCACCTGTTTTGATTTGGCCTGCGTTTGTAGCTACTGCGATGTCAGCGATTGTGCTGTCTTCTGTTTCACCAGAGCGGTGAGAGATTACTGCAGTGTAGCCAGCGCGTTTAGCCATTTCGATTGCTTCGAATGTTTCTGTTAGTGTACCAATTTGGTTCACTTTGATTAGGATGGAGTTACCGATTTTGCGCTCGATACCTTCAGCCAATTTCTTTGTGTTTGTTACGAATAGATCGTCCCCAACTAGCTGAACTTTTTTGCCGATACGCTCTGTTAGAAGCTTGAAGCCTTCCCAGTCGTTCTCGTCAAGACCGTCTTCGATAGAGATGATTGGGTACTTGTCGGCCATCTTCTCGTAGAAGTCCACCATTTCAGCAGAAGTGTAAACAACGCCTTCACCTTTAAGGTGGTATTTGCCGTCTTCTTTGTTGTAGAACTCAGAAGCTGCTGCGTCCATTGCAAGCATAACTTCTTCACCTGGTTTGTAGCCTGCTTTTTCGATTGCTTCAATGATGGTTTGAAGTGCTTCTTCGTTAGATCCTAGGTTTGGCGCGAATCCACCTTCATCACCTACAGCAGTGTTTAAGCCTTTGTCACCAAGTACTTTTTTCAGTGCGTGGAAAATTTCTGCACCCATGCGAAGTGCTTCTTTGAAGTTTTCCGCACCAACTGGCATAACCATGAATTCTTGGATATCAACGTTGTTGTCTGCGTGCTCTCCACCGTTGATGATGTTCATCATTGGTACTGGAAGAGTTTTGGAGTTGAAGCCTCCAAGGTATTGGTATAACGGAATATCAAGGTAGTCTGCTGCTGCACGCGCTACTGCCATGGAGATACCAAGGATTGCGTTTGCACCTAGCTTCCCTTTGTTTTCTGTACCGTCAAGCTCGATAAGTGCTTCGTCCACTGCTACTTGCTCCAGTACGTCGTAAAGACCTACTAGCTCAGGAGCGATGATTTCGTTTACGTTTTCGACTGCTTGTTGAACACCTTTACCAAGGTAACGGGATTTGTCGCCGTCACGAAGTTCTACTGCTTCGTATTCCCCTGTGGAAGCTCCACTTGGTACTAGTGCGCGGCCAAATGCGCCGGATTCTGTGTATACTTCTACTTCGATTGTTGGGTTACCACGGGAGTCAAGGACTTCGCGTGCATAAACATCAGAGATAATTGGCATGTTTAAACTCTCCTTTGAGTTGAATGTTATTTTTGTATTACGTTGAAACACGCTATTGATTTCCGCAAATGGCTCCGCGTCCGCGGGGCGAGTAGTGAGCCTCCTCGGCTACGCCTGTGGGGTCTCCAGTCTATCGCTTCATTCCCGAGAAGAGTCTCCGCCTTTGCTACAATCAACAGCTGAAAACATTTATACCTAACTAGTCACCTTCAACAAAGCCTATTTCTTTATTAAAGAATTTCCTGTCATTTCTACGGGTTTTGCTACCCCTAGTAAGTCTAGCACAGTTGGAGCCAAGTCACCAAGGATTCCATCGGTGCGCAAGTCCACACCGTTCTTTGTGACAATAACTGGTACTGGATTAGTGGTGTGAGCAGTCATTGGGTTGCCTTCTGTGGTGACCACTTCATCGGCGTTACCGTGATCTGCTGTGATGATTGCAACGCCGTCTTTTTCAAGAATCGCGTTGACCACTTTCCCGAGGCATTCATCTGTCACTTCTACCGCCTTAATTGTTGGCTCAAGCATTCCGGAGTGCCCGACCATATCAGGGTTAGCAAAGTTTAAGATGATAGCATCGTGCTTATCAGCAGCAATTTCAGCTAAGAGTGCGTCTGTTACTTCGTAGGCACTCATTTCTGGCTTTAGATCATAAGTTGCAACTTTTGGAGAATCTATTAAGAGTCGTTCTTCTCCTTCAAATGGCTCCTCACGTCCGCCACTCATAAAGAATGTCACGTGTGGATATTTTTCTGTTTCTGCAATACGTAGTTGTTTTAAGCCTTGTTGGGAAAGTACTTCACCAAGTGTGTTATCCATTCCCACTGGTTTAAATGCCACATAGCCGTCTACGGTTTCACTGAAATGTGTCAAGCAGACGAATTGCAGATTGCTCGGATGCTTTGGTCCACGATCAAACGCACGGAAATCCTTGTTAGTAAATGTGTTGGAAATTTGAATTGCACGGTCAGGACGGAAGTTATAAAAAATAACCGCATCGTCCTCTTGAATCGTAGCAACTGGACTACCGTCTTCCTTCGTCATGACAGAAGGAATCACAAACTCATCAAAGATTCCATTGTTATAGGAGTCATTCACACACTCCATTGCGTTGCTGTAGGTTGGGCCATCACCGTATACCATTGCACGGTAGGACTTTTCTACCCGATCCCAGCGCTTGTCACGGTCCATAGAGTAGTAACGACCGGAAATGGTCGCAATCTCTCCAATTCCTAGCTCTTGAATTTTATCATTCAACTGCTCAATAAACTCAGGTGCAGATTTTGGTGCCACATCACGGCCATCTAGGAATCCGTGGATATATACACGGTCAAGACCTTCTCTTTTTGCAAGGTTCAACAGAGCAAAAAGATGCTGGATATGACTATGAACACCGCCATCTGAAAGCAAACCAAAAATATGAAGGTTTTTGCCTTTTTCTTTTGCATGTGTGATGGCATTTAGGAAGGTTTCATTTTCAAAAAAATCACCTTCACGAATGGCCACATTCACACGTGTTAAGCTTTGGTATACGATACGGCCAGCACCGATGTTTAAGTGTCCAACCTCAGAATTCCCCATCTGACCTTCTGGAAGACCGACGGATTCCCCACTTGCCGTTAATTGAGCGTGTGGAAAAGTGCTCCAAAACTTATCAAAGTTCGGTTTGTTGGCTTGTGCGACAGCGTTACCTGTTGTTTCGCCGCGAATTGCAAAGCCATCTAAGATGATTAATGCTACTGGTTTTTTACTCATTCTTACCTGCCTCCAAAAGCTGTAGGAAGGATTGGTGCTCTAAGCTTGCACCACCAACAAGGGCGCCATCGATGTCTGATTGTGCCATGTATTCTGCGATGTTTGCTGGTTTTACAGAGCCGCCATATTGAATACGAACAGCGTCTGCTGAAGCTTGGTCAAATTCGGAAGCTACTACGCTACGAATGTGCGCACATACTTCATTTGCATCTTCGGCTGTAGAGGATTTTCCTGTTCCAATTGCCCAAATTGGCTCGTATGCAATAACAGTTGTTTTAACTTGCTCTGCAGTAAGTCCTGTTAACGCTTTTTTCATTTGATCGCCAACGATGTCATTCGTTTTGCCAGCCTCACGCTCTTCTAACGTTTCTCCGCAGCAAACAATTGGTGTTATACCATGTTTAAATGCAGAAAGAACTTTTTTATTTACCGTTTCATCTGTTTCTGCAAACATTTCACGGCGCTCAGAGTGACCAATGATGACGTAGGAAACACCGATGTCTTTTAAGGCAACCGGGCTCACTTCGCCAGTAAAGGCACCATTGTCTTCAAAGTGCATGTTTTGGGCACCGATTTTAAGGTCACGGCCTTCTGTATTTGAAACAAGACGCTCTAGGAAAAGGGAGGGTGCACATACAACAGAATCAATTTGTTCTGCAGAAGGAATTAATCCTTTTACCTCTTCTATGAAGCTTGTAGCCTCAGGGAGTGTTTTGTGCATTTTCCAGTTACCTGCAATAATAGGTTTACGCATGGTATCCATCCTTTCGGGTTGGGTTTACTTATCGTTTAGAGCGACAACTCCTGGAAGTTCTTTTCCTTCCATGAATTCAAGAGATGCGCCGCCACCAGTTGAGATATGGCTCATTTTGTCTGCAAGCTTGAATTTTTCAACCGCAGCTGCAGAGTCTCCTCCACCGATGACAGAGTATGTATCGGTAGCTTCTGCTAAGGCTTCTGCAACAGCTTTTGTTCCGCCTGCAAATGCATCTAGTTCAAATACTCCCATTGGTCCATTCCAAATAACAAGTTTGGAGTTTTTGATCACATCTGCATAAATTTCACGGGATTTTGGTCCACAATCAAGACCTTCCCAGTCACTTGGAATGCTGTCAACAGCGACAATTTGTGTGTTGGCGTCGTTGGAGAAATCATCTGCAACGATGACGTCAACAGGCATGTACATGTTTACGCCTTTTGCTTTTGCTTGTTCGATGAAGCTTTTTGCTAAATCAATTTTATCTTCTTCTAATAGGGATTTTCCAACATCGTGGCCTTGTGCTTTGATGAACGTGTAAGCAAGTCCACCGCCGATGATTAGGTTGTCCACTTTATTTAAGAGATTTTCAATTACACCGATTTTATCTTTAACCTTTGCCCCACCGATAATTGCGGTAAATGGGCGTTCTGGGTTGGAAAGTGCTTTTCCAAGAACCTCAAGTTCTTTTTCCATTAAGAGGCCTGCTACTGCCGGCAAGTGCTGGGCAATTCCTTCTGTAGAAGCGTGAGCACGGTGAGCAGCGCCAAATGCGTCGTTCACATACACATCAGCAAGCTCAGCGAATGCTTTTGCTAGCTCAGGGTCATTTTTCTCCTCACCAGGATAGAAGCGAACGTTCTCTAATAAAAGAACATCTCCTTCGCTCATGTCATCTACGATCGCTTTTACGGATTCACCGTAAGCTTCATCTGCTTTTTTTACTTCTTTTCCAAGAAGCTCCTGCAGACGGGAGGCTACCGCAGTTAGGCGTAGTTCTTCTACAACCTGCCCCTTTGGACGTCCTAAGTGACTAGCAAGAAGTACTTTTGCACCGTTATCTACCAAGTGCTTGATCGTTGGCAAGGCAGCACGGATACGCGTTTCGTCTGTTACTTGTCCATCCTTCATCGGTACGTTAAAATCTACTCGGCAAAAAACGCGTTGACCTTTCACGTCGATGTCACGAATGCTTTTCTTATTCATCTGAAAACGGCCTCCTTTTATGAGGAAATGTAGTTATTTTAAAACATGAAAAGAGGGAGAGGGTGTGTTCCCCAATCCCCCTCTTATTATAGAATGCTTTGGTTGTGAAATCCAAATAATATAGTAAAAATTATAGTCCTTTAGAAGCGATGTACTTCGCAAGGTCTACTACACGGTGAGAATAGCCGCTCTCGTTATCATACCAAGAGATAACTTTCACCATGTTGCCTTCCATTACCATCGTAGATAATGCGTCGATAGTAGAAGACTCTGGGTTACCATTATAGTCACCAGAAACAAGTGGCTCCTCAGAGTAGCCTAGGATTCCTTTAAGTTCGCCTTCAGCTGCTGCTTGGAATGCTGCGTTTACTTCTTCTGCCGTTACATCTTTGTCAAGCTCTGCAACAAGGTCAACAAGAGAAACGTTTGGAGTTGGTACACGCATTGCACCACCATTTAATTTACCTTTTAGCTCAGGCAATACTAGAGAAACTGCTTTTGCCGCTCCAGTAGTTGTTGGGATGATGTTTTCCGCTGCTGCACGCGCACGACGGTAATCTTTGTGTGGTAAGTCTAAGATCTGTTGGTCGTTTGTGTAAGAGTGAACAGTTGTCATCATTCCACGCTTGATTCCGAACTTGTCGTTCAGAACTTTCGCGAATGGTGCTAAGCAGTTTGTTGTACAAGATGCGTTAGAGATTACGTTGTGGTTTGCTGCATCGTACTTGTCTTCGTTAACACCCATTACGATTGTAATATCTTCGTCAGATGCAGGTGCAGAGATGATTACTTTCTTTGCGCCAGCTTCTAAGTGCTTCGCAGCGTCTGCACGCTTTGTGAAGAAACCAGTAGATTCTACTACTACCTCTACTCCAAGCTCACCCCAAGATAATTTCGCTGGGTCGCGCTCAGCTGTTACTTTGATTGTTTTGCCGTCAACAACTAGGTTGTCGCCGTCTACTTTCACGTCAGCAGCTAGTTTGCCGTGTACGCTGTCATATTTTAAAAGGTGTGCTAACATGTTAGCATCTGTTAAGTCGTTTACTGCTACTACTTCTACGTCCGCATTTTTAAGTGCTGCGCGGAATACGTTACGTCCAATACGTCCAAATCCGTTAATACCAATTTTTACTGCCATTTTAAGTTCCTCCTTAGTATTCTAAGAAATATATTTTTGGGGCTGTGTTAAGGTCGCAGTTGATTTCCGCAAAATGGCTCCGCGTCCTGCGGGGCGATGCTGGAGCCTCCTCGGCTAAAGCCTGTGGGGTCTCCAGTCAATCGCTTCATTCCCGCTGGAGTCTACGCCTTTTGCTCCAATCAACTGCTGAGAATGTTAAGGCTAACATTCTAACTAAACAAAGCCTATTATAGAAGGGATTACTCCCTAATTAACTCTTTTGCTGCTCCTTCGTCCGTGATAAGGATGGTTTGAGGAGCTTTCTTTAGGTAGGCCTGAATTGCCTTTGCTTTGGATGCGCCACCGGCAACGGCGATAACACTTTCTATCTTTTCCAAATCAGCTAGCTGCATTCCTACTGTTTGCACTTTGTGTACCACTTCTCCTGCTTCATTAAAATAGTACCCAAATGCTTCTGCGACTGCGTGTGCACTTTCTATCATGCGCATATTTTCCGGAGCTGTTTTACGGCGCTCTGCCATTGTTTTAGCGTCTCCAATTCCATGAATAACCATACTAGAATTTTTGATGAGTGAAATCACTTCTTTTATAGACGGTTCTTCAATCATCGTCTGGTAGGATTCATGACTTAAGGAGTCCGGAATATGCAGCAGCCGGTAGTTTCCAGATGCTTTTTCTGCCATTGTGGCACAGATCGTGTTCGCCTGGTTTTGTACTTTTTCTCCAAGGCCTCCACGAGCCGGGACAAATAACAGGTTGCGATTTTTCGTATCCGGCTTCATCATTTCGGCAACCGATGAAACGGTCGTTCCACCTGCCACTGCGATGATGTTGTGGTGTTGGAATCGTGCTCGCATCGTACTGACACATGCACGTCCAAGCTCCTTTTTTACCCAAGGAGACTGGTCACTGTCACCAGGAACGACAACCACTTGTTGTATCCCTAACTTTTCTTCTATTCCCGCTTCAAGTAGCTTTAAACCGGAAACTTCTTTCATAATTTCCTCTAGGTCCTTAATGAGATACTGGCCTTCATTCGTTAACGTCATGCCAGCAACACTCATAAGAATAAGGTTTTGAGCTTTGAGAAAATCAACCTCACTACGTAGCACACGCTCACTAAGTCCCAGACTACCTGATAAGCTTCTTCTTCCAATCGGCTGCATCAACCTTATGTAACGCAGGATTTCGTATCGTTTTTGCATAATGGAAAGAAGGTCAGGTAATAATTTCTTCTGTACTTCAATGATTTGCTTCATATAGCAACCCCTTTAGAGTGCAAATTTTACCTTTGGGTGTCTAGTTGGACTTAAAATGTCCCACTGTGACATATTGTGTCCCAGTAGCGGTAAAAAAAATCACCCCTGCTACAATTTTGATTGTAACAGAGGTTAAACCCTTATGCAACTAGGGTTTAGCGGATTTTTTCAAGTAAACGCTTTCTTACTTCTTCTTTCACGACTTGCCCATATGCAAGCATTTCTCCTTCATGCTCGACCACCGGAATCATCAGTTGATATTTTTCAAGAAGCGCGTCATCCTGATAGATATCTTTTTCTTCTATTGTAAAATTCAGGTCCTGTTGCAGTTCTTGTAATTTTCGTTTTGCTTTATCACACAGTGGACAATCCACTTTCGTGTAGAACGTAAGAATCATTGATACATCTGCCTTTCTTTATTCATAACGTTTTCTCATAGAAGAGCTTGGAATATTCAAGATATCACGATATTTCGCTACCGTTCTCCTAGAGATAGCTATACTATACTCTTTTTGGAGAAGATTTGTCAGCTGCTGATCGGATAGCGGCTTTTTCTTGTCTTCTTTTTTCACCAGTTCCTCCACTAGCTGCTGCACCTGCTTTGTGGAGGTTTCTTCCTCGTATTGACCTGCCAAGGCTTGGCTAAAAAAGTGCTTTAATTCAAAAAGTCCATATGGTGTTTGGACATATTTGTCTTTGGTTGCTCTGCTTACTGTTGATTCGTGAATCTCTAGACGAGTTGCGATATCCTTTAATGTGAGCGGTTTCAAAAATGACGGTCCATTAAAAAAGAAAGTCTGTTGTGCTGTAACAATCTCTTCCATCACTTTGACTAGTGTATGCTTTCGATGCTCCATGCTTTTGACAATCCATTGGCACTGCTGGAGCTTTTCCTGCAAATAGCTTTCCAGCTCCCTTTGTTCCTTCAATGTAGCCTCATACTCCTTGTTAATGGAAAGATGAGGAACCATTTCTTCATTTAAGGAAACAACAAACTCGTTTTGGTGTCGTTGCACTAATAAATCCGGAGTAATATATTTTGGCCGTTCAATCGTTTCATATTTGTTACCTGGCCTCGGATCTAGCTTTACTACTTCATCATGAATACTTTGTATTTCCTTTAAGCTAATACCGTATTTTCTCACAAGCGTTTTCCAGGCTTTTTCGGCAAAAAGTTTAAAGTCTTCCTTTATCATCTGTTCAGCGGTTTCATTTCGTAGAGGCAACCGTTGTAATTGTAAGAGCAGACATTCCTGGAGATTGGAAGCTCCTATTCCGGCAGGCTCCATCGTTTTAATAGTATCCAGTGCGTGTTCTACCTTTTCTTTCTCCCATTTCAACTGTTGCGCAATCACGGTTCCTTCTTCTTTTATATATCCATTGGGATCAATGTATGGAATAATTCTTTTCAAAGATTGCTGGTCATCTTTTGAGAGGCCGCTTTCTAATAGCTGCTGTTCCATATATTGATGTAAGGTTTGCCCGTACTTACTGAAATTTTCTATAGAAAATGTTTGTTTGGTGGTAGTTCCATTTTTTTTGGGCTTTAAACGCTGTACTCGGGAGGAGGCAAGCTCACGTATCGTTGTCGGCTCCGTTAGCTCGATTAGCGGATTCTCCATGGATTGCTCTTTTAAAAACTCCACAAGCTCAAGCTGTGAATATTGCAATAACGCGATCGCTTGTTTGAGCTCCTGTGTCATCGCAAGCTTCAACGTCTGCTCCTGAAATAAACCTACAGACTGCCTCATACTACGTACCCTCCTCCGACCTTTTGTTCTAATCTGTATTTACCATTCTACCTAACTTTCAGTGAATATGTAATCCTTAATATCTGGAATTAGGTATGGTCGTTTAGTTTATGAGAGTCTTGCTGAGAAAATGCTAGAAAAATAGCTTATTTGAACATAATATGTGGGATTTAGCTCTATTTTAGATTCTGTCAGCCCTAGCAAAGGAACAAAAGCGCAATGCGCCCGTTTTGCGACGTACAAACTTTGTCTAGTTGCAGCGGCATGGAGCTGGACGTTGCTACTTTTGTTCAAGATATCCACAGACATATTTTTTATAATTTCCTAAACAACAAAAAAGAGCAGATTTCTCCGCTCTCTCATCAGTCCCGATATTTAGTTATTTCTGAGGGCTCGGACTCTCCGCCCTGTTTATTGATTGCCGTTACATAGTAGGTATAGTTACGAGCCTCACTGTCTGTGTAACTCTTTCGTTGATGAGAAGAAATGCTTGTGACAAGGTCAAACGCTCCGTCCTCTCCAGCTCGGTACACGCGATATCCGACAATATCCACTTCTCTGACAGCATGAAAGGTAACATACCCATCATGAACCACAACATTGGTCGGGGAGGATGGTTTTTCTATGTTCTCTGGTACCTTATCTTCCTTCAGCTCCGTATAAACGACAAGCCTTTCTTCATGACCCCCATTGGCTCTGTCGAAGGTGCCAGTACAGGTAATCAGGTTGAGGTTTTTGCTGTTAGCATTTCCGAAAATTTCTTTAATAGGCGCTTCATCTCGAGGGTATCGCTCGACTCTTTTCACAACAAAAGTCAGCTCGGTACCATCTTCATCCGTGACAAAAACCTCTTGACCTGGCTCCATTTTTTTCAAGTCCCAAAAAACCGCAGGACCTTCGCGTGAGTCGACATGTGCAGCAAGCACCGCATTTCCTGTGTTACCAGGCTTTGTCCCCGGCTCAAACCAAGCAACATCCTCTTCATTATCCGGGACACCCATTTGGCCATTATCTAAAAGGCCAACCTTCATGACGGACGCTTCTACCTTAATCGCCGGGATGCGCAAGTTGGCAGGAACAATACCAAGCTCCTGTTCTTTTTCCTTTTGCTTTAGTTGGACAAATTCATTTTTCAGGTCAATCGCCCCTTGTTGTTCTTCAGAAGCGATCGTGGTTTCCTCTTTTGTTCGCTGCTCTTTTTCTAAACCAGTATCAATAAAGCCCGCTTCACAGCCCATCGCAAGAAACAAGGAACTTAACATTATGATATTTATGATTGTTTTATTTAGCATCACCATTCACTCCTAACTACAGGAAAAGGAAGAGAGTTATCCTCTCTCCCTATTTATCGACTATGCTTTGTCAGAAACGTTGATTTTACGGCGGACTACAAGGAAGGTTGCTGCTACCAAGACCGCTCCTAATGCCACTGCAATCCAGGCTGTTGGCATGCTATTCGTGCTGCCGCCACCCATTCCGGTATTCGGCATTTCACTTGGCATGGAGGTATTTTCGCCCCCAAATTTATCAGGATGCTGTGCGACAATGGCTCCACCTAACGTTTCGCCAATTCCAAACATGAACGCATAGCTTTCACGGAAGCTGTCATAAGCAGCCTTGTACTCCGCTGCTGTGTAGTGGTCATATGACTTCAATACCAACTCCTCATGTGCCCAAACCGCTTCTGTTGCCGCTTTTGATGGAAGGTTTTCTTCCGTTGCAGCACCTAAAAAGCCACCAAAGTCCTTCGCGAATGTTTGCAAGTGTTCCTCTGCCTCTGCTCTTTTCGCTTCATCATTTTCCAAGGTTGCTGCGACAATCATACTTTGTGCGTCAATGTGGTTTGGTTGCCATACCTGTTCAAACTGGGCTGCACCTTCCTCTCCGTAAATCGAAGCGATTGCCGCTTTAAAATCAGCCGTATGTGCGTCCTCTGCCCAGTTAATAAAATCAACATCCTCTGCTTGATCAAAGCCTTTTTGCATCCCAATAGTGGCATAAGCTGTATGCTCGGCGGCTAATTTGTTGAGTGTAGCTCTTAAATTGGATGCTGGCGTGTCTACTTGGGAGCCTTCAAATTTATCAGGCATTTGCATAACAATTGCGCCAGATAACGCTTTTCCAATATCAAACATTCTTGCAAATCCTTCACGATACGCCATATACGCTGCTTCATAATCCCCAGCTACATAGCTATCAAAAACGTTAAGTACATCTGCTTCATGTGCTCTAATTGCTTCTTCTGCTGCTTTTTGTGGAAGGTTTCCACCGGTTGCTCCATCAAGGAAGGTGGAGAACTCTACTACAAACTCTTCTATTTCCGCTTCGGCAGCTTTCCGTGCTTCCTCGTCATTATTTTTTGCTGCCATTACAAGGTCATCGGTGTAATTGTTATGTGCTGCGAAAATATTATTAAATTGCTCTGCACCTTCAGCCCCATAAATGGATTCTACTGCGGTTTTCATGTCAGCCGCATTTTGGTCCAGGGCTGCTTGTACATGCTCTGCATCCTCTGCGTCATCATATGCTTTTTGCATGGAGGCTACCGCTAATACAAAGTGCTCGGATAAAAGGTGATCGAGAGTTGCTCTCAAGTCTGCTGCCGGAGTTTTAACTGTGGCATTTGCTGAAGCAAACGTTGGTACAAGTAATGTCAGTGCCATGATTAATGCGAATAGTTTTTTCATCAATTTGCTCATCCTCTCCTTGTCATTACTTACCTAACGGAGGAGATGGAGTGTTGGATCACTTTTTTGATAAACTCTTTGCTAAAAGATTGTTGCTTCAAACTAGGAAAAAGTCGGCTTTAAAACTTTTTCCTGAAGAAAAGTTCCAGTTCCATATCTCCACGAAAAGAGCACGACAGCAACGTCGATTACGTGTTGCTTAACTACGCAGTAGCAAAATTACGAAAACAGCCCTTTGAAAGAATTTTTTTGGTTATTGTGGTAGGAGTGAGGTGAGGTTGTAGATGTGGGATTTGGTGTGACCGGATCCGGTGATGTTTAGGTCTTTTAGGAGTCTTCTGATGGTATGCCTATCTTCAAGACGCAAAAACCATTTTAGTTCATTCATGGTAATTTCATGGCTGATTAACAATGCATAGTCCTTGAGTGCTTCACTATGAGCGTCTTTTGAAATTAGGTAACAGTGAGGACATTGCCATTTTCCACGTATTCTTTTCATTACTGTTGTTTTAACTGGTGAGCAGTTTGGGCAAAGCACTCCCGTTAAAAGGTCTGCTTTTAACACATCGTATTGTTCTATAGGAGAACTACTAATCGGAGTATGATCCTTTAACAACATCCTAGAAACTTTATTGTGGAGCTTTTTATCCAAAAGGGTAGTTGGATGTTTTTTAAAAAAAGGTAATAGTTTTTGGTTCAAAGCTGGACTTTTTATTACGTGTTTTTCTATTAGGTATGAAGATGAGAGTACTTTCACCAGTACTTTTGGATGGGTTAACACTACTAACTTTTCACCTGGTAGTTTGGTGAGGCTTTTATTTTTAAACCACTCCATCAGTTTATATGCTTGGTTGCTCACTTGCAGAATGGGGTCTAGGTATACTTTGGCTGGGTGGTCTTCTACTTCTTGGATTAGTTGATGATTTTTGGGATCGAAGAAAATGGTACCGCGGAGGTTTTTGACCTCTAGTATTAGATAGAAATTGGTAAATAGGATTAGGGTATCCATTTGGAAATGAGTGTCCTTGTAGGGGAGTCGTAAGTCATGGAAGATGAAATAAGGGAAGGTGTCTGGTAGAAGCTTCAGATAGTAGTCTAATGCTTGTTCTCCATAGATTCCTGCTTCTTTGATTCCAAGTTCTGTAAGGATATCTTCGTATTTTGGGTGCTGAGGATGAACTCTCCTCTTCATTGCCCTGAGAATTTGGACTCTCAAGGGGGTATTTCTATGTTTTTTTATCAAAAAATCACCTCTTATCTTTGGTGATTATACTATTTGACATAAATCTACAGAATTCCTTCTTTTTTGGAGCGGAATCTTTGGATTTTTTTGGGTGCATATAGTATCTGACAGTTTTTCAGTAAGGATTGCAACACTTTTTGAAGTTATTGTGACACTCTTTGGAGTTATTGTGACACTTTTCAAGTTTATTGTGACACTTCGGGAACCGAAACAAATTCTTGTTCGTTTGGGTTCAATTTTTCGCCGCGCCCTCTCTGTTCCTTCGGGCTTCCTGTTCGACCGTGCCTCCTAATTCGTCCGCGACCTCTTGTCCCCCCGCGCCTCATTGTCCGGCCAAGCCCCTCTGGTTCGTCAGTACCCTCTTGTCCGCCAAAGCTTCTTTGTTCGTTCGCGACACCTTGTGCGCCCGCGCCCCTTTGTTCGTTCGCACATCGGTCACCGCATCCCTTGTCCGACCACGCCCCTCTGGTTCGCCCGCGCACCTTTGTCCGCCCGCGCCCCTCTTGTTCCCCCAAGCACCTCCCCAAAAAAGACAAAACAAAAACCCAGTGCGCCGACACTGGGTGGGTAGTAATAAGGGATATAACGGCGCTTGTCCGTTACAATTTATATCGTATCATGAACAATAAGGTCTTTTCAAAAGTAAGTTCTTCCAGAAAAATGGCGCGCTCGGAGGGATTCGAACCCCCGACTCTTGGTACCGGAAACCAATGCTCTATCCCCTGAGCTACGAGCGCTTCTTGAAAATCGGACTTTATTAATATACCAGATAATCCCGCCCTTGTCGAGAGCCGCAACGCCCTGAATTCCCCAGAGAAGTTTAATCCTAACACGAAGTGGATATGATTAATTACATGGGGAAAAATGGGGGTATTTGCGATGGTTTTTATTTGACCATTCTTGACCTTGTATGTATGATAAGAGTACATAAAGATTAATAAATGGAGCAGGTTCAAGCAGTGTTTTTACCCATTTTTACATATGAACCTTCTCTACTAACATTCATTAAGGAGGAAAAGTGAAATGAACTTAATTCCTACAGTTATTGAACAAACAAGCCGTGGGGAGCGCGCTTACGACATTTACTCCCGCTTATTAAAAGACCGCATCATTATGCTAGGTAGTGCGATTGATGATAACGTCGCTAACTCCATTGTGTCTCAGCTATTGTTCCTAGCAGCAGAAGATCCAGAAAAGGATATTTCCCTATATATTAACAGTCCGGGTGGATCCATCACTGCTGGAATGGCAATCTATGATACGATGAATTTCATTAAGCCTGACGTTAGCACAATGTGTGTGGGAATGGCCGCTTCTATGGGTGCATTCTTATTATCAGCAGGTGCAAAGGGCAAGCGTTTTGCTCTTCCAAACAGCGAAGTGATGATTCACCAACCGCTTGGAGGCGCACAAGGGCAAGCAACGGAAATTGAGATTGCGGCTAAACGCATCTTATTCCTTCGTGAAAAATTAAATACAATCCTTTCTGAAAACACTGGTCAACCAATTGAAGTAATCTCTCGCGACACAGACCGCGACAACTTCATGACGGCAGACCGCGCTTTAGAATACGGATTAATCGACAAAGTGATCAAAAATAACTAACCTACAAAAAAAGAGCATCCCTCCTCGGGTGCTCTTTTTTCTTATCCTTCTTGTTGGACATACTCCGTTAGCGCAGTGATTGCTTCCTCTTCATCCTTACCCTCTGCAATTAACGTGATGGTGGAACCAGAGCCAATCGCTAAACTCATTAAGCCCATAATGCTTTTTGCGTTAACTTTTTTGCCGTCTTTTTCTAAAAAGACCTCACTGGAGAAGCGATTAGCTTCTTGAACGAAAAGCGCTGCTGGGCGAGCTTGCAGGCCGGTTTTCAAACGAACGTCTACTTGTTTTTGTACCATTAGTATTCCTCCTATTTATATTTAATTGGCTATTTTCGCAAAAGTTGTTGCTGCTACGTTTTTCATAGAAAAAGATATTGTTTAAACAGTTTCACCTGCACGCAATTTTTCGGCAATTTCATCGATTTTCCGTAGTCTGTGGTTAATTCCAGATTTGCTAATCGCTCCTCCAGACACCATTTCCCCAAGCTCTTTTAATGTAACATCTTGATAGGTGACGCGGAGCTCGGCAATTTCCCTTAGTTTATCAGGGAGAATCTGTAACCCTACCGTGTTGTCAATATAGCGGATATTTTCCACCTGTCTGATGGCCGCACCAATTGTTTTGTTTAGGTTTGCGGTTTCACAGTTGACTAGACGGTTTACAGAGTTTCTCATGTCCCGGACAATTCGGATATCCTCGAATTTTAATAGCGCCTGGTGTGCACCAATGATACTTAAGAACTCGGCAATTTTTTCTGCTTCCTTTAAGTAAGTGATGTAACCTTTTTTCCGTTCTAATGTTTTACCATTTAGATGAAAGGTATTCATGAGTTCACATAAAGATTCATTATGTTCATGGTACAAAGAAAATATTTCAAGATGATAGGAGGAAGTCTCTGGATTGTTGACTGAGCCCCCTGCTAAGAAGGCACCTCGTAAATAAGAGCGTTTACAACATTTTTTAGAGATTAACTCTCCGGAAATGTCACGAACAAAGGTAAAGCCATCCTTTAAGATCTTTAGTTCATCTAATATATAATGTGCTTGTTCAGCATAACGGACGATATAGACGTTATTTTTCTTCAAGCGCATTTTTTTACGAACCAAAAGCTCCACTGTTACATTATAGATTCTCTTTGTTAATGTATAGATTCTGCGAGCAATGGCGGCATTTTCCGTTTGAATATCTAATATCAATTTCCTATTAGAAAAGGATAAGGAGCCATTCATCCGGATGAGCGCCGCAAGTTCGGACTTTACACAACAATCTTTTGTTTCAATCGTTGTTAGTTCTTTTTTGGTTTCAGACGCATAGGACATCGTTTTCACCCCCAATGTAAAAGGTTATTTGGTGTCTGCAGGGATAAAACGGCCCGCTAGCTTAGTAGGAAGCATCCACATTGAGCATGGAGTATAGCAGGGCAGCGACCTTTTGAGTATCATGACGAATGACGCCATCCTCATAGCGGATAATTTTATCATGGACAATTTCAAGTCCCAACGAGGATAAGGCCGCAATATCATAAACTACAGGTGTTGCAGACTCTTTTTTATAGCGAAGTGCAATTTCATCTGGAATGCCTTCGTCGTTCACTAATATCGTATCAATAAAGCTACAGCCAAGGTGCTTATTTAATGCTTTGACGTGATCACTTGCGGTGTAGTCCAAGGTTTCACCAGCTTGGGTCATGACGTTGCAAATATATACTTTCTTGGCGCTAGAGTTACAAACAGCCTCTCCAATTTTCGGAACAAGCAAATTAGGTAAAATGCTTGTGTATAGACTCCCTGGTCCTACAATAATCAAATCGGCCTTTTGAATCTCTTCAACAGATTCCATTAATGGCTCCACATTTTCTGGAGTGAGGAATACTCGCTTTATTTTTTGACCTGTTGTAGGGATTTTTGATTCGCCAGTGACTACTGAACCGTCTTCCATTTCTGCATTTAGTACCACGCTTTGGTTTGCAGCTGGCAGGACCTTTCCTCTGACATTTAGCACCTTGCTCATTTCCCGAATCGCATGGACGAAATCACCTGTAATGGTGGTCATAGCCGCCAGTAAAAGGTTTCCTAAGGAGTGACCAGAAAGGCCATTTCCGGTTGCGAAACGGTGCTGAAAAAGGTCCTCTATCAAAGGCTCTACATCAGATAAGGCGGCCAGGACATTTCGAACATCCCCAGGAGGAGGAATATGAAGCTCGTCACGCAATCGTCCTGAGCTTCCGCCATCATCTGCTACTGTAACGACTGCGGTGATTTCTACATCATAATGTTTTAAGCCTCGCAATAGGACAGGAAGGCCTGTACCTCCGCCTATAATCACTATTTTCGGCAACTTTGGTCGTTTCATTAGCGTTTTCCCTTTCGCTTTTCAATATCTCGGTGTGTAAGGAGTGTATCATATTCATCCTTAAAATGCTTGGCAAAGTACTCTGCAAGCGTAACAGAGCGATGCTGCCCTCCTGTACAACCGATTGCCAACACTAATTGACTTTTGCCTTCTCGCTTGTAATACGGAAGCATGAAGCTCAATAGTTCTGTCAGCTTTTCAATAAACTTTTGTGTTTCCGACCATTTTAGGACATACGAGGAAACCTCTTCATCCAAACCTGTCATTGGTCGCATATGATCAATATAATGTGGGTTTGGCAGGAAACGCACATCAAACACCAAGTCAGCATCTATCGGGAGACCATATTTAAAGCCAAAGGAAACGACATTCAATTTAAAGGTTTGTTTGGAGTGAGTAGCAAATTGTTTGAGGATTTTATCTCTAAGCTCGCGTGGTTTCAAGTTGGAAGTATCCAAAATCAATTGTGCACGGCCCTTCATTTCTTCGAGTAATTCACGCTCATGCTCAATTCCTTCAAGTGGGAGACCCGTTTTTGCTAGTGGGTGGGATCTTCGTGTTTCCTTATATCTGCTTACTAGAACGGAATCCTTGGCATCTAGAAACAGAATTTGTGGAGTGACCCAAGAAAGCTCAGAAATGTCATCAAGTGCTTCAAACAGACTATCAAAAAACTCCCGTCCGCGTAAATCCATCACCAATGCTACTTTATTCATTTTATTGCCGGACTCTTCCATAAGCTCCAAAAACTTTGGCAGCAAAGTCGGCGGCAGGTTATCTACACAGAAAAAACCTAGATCTTCTAAGCTTTGAATGGCAACCGTTTTGCCTGCACCACTCATTCCTGTGATAATTACTAATTCTACATCACTACTTGTACCTGTACTCATGGTGTTCCACTCCCTCTACTTTTCGTTCAATTCGGATCAAGACGATAGGATAGAAGCTCAAAATCTGGTGTATACGTAAACGTTCCATAAATCATCCCAGAGCCCTTCATCAGATAATCGAGAATATGATAATCACCCGGTGCCATTGGAAGCTTCCCTACTTCCTCCTGCTTATGCCACTCGAGTTTTCCCTCTTCAGATTCTGATACATTTTGGCCATCGAACTCTGTTGCAAGAAAGGTAAACATCATCCACTCTGATACAATGTCATTCCCATCTTTTATGATAAAAGTGAAAACTCCCTTAAGAGCTGGATTTTTTAAGTATATGCCTGTTTCTTCGCGATACTCTCGTACAACCGAGTCCTTGATGGATTCCCCTTGCTCCATTTTTCCCCCCGGAGCAACCCACCAGCCTCTTCTCGGCTTTTGTAAAAGGAGGACCTGATCGTCTTTTGTTAAAACACAGTTTGTTACTCTTTGCATCATTACAACCCCTTTTATGCATAAAAAATATATCTATAATTACAAACGGAGCCTAGTGTGTCTTTTTTCATTTTACAGGAAAAAGACGCTTTTAGACACAAGAAAGTTCTACAAATTACTGAACACTTCTATAAGGTACCGATTTCAGAATTCTTGTAAGCGCTTTTAAAGTATTGTAGCCTTCTTTCTCATATTATACAAATTCGACATTAATCCTTTTATTCCTATCGGATTTGTTGTAAAAAAGCATAAAAAAAGGACACGGGAAAAAGGGAAACCCGTGTCATCCACTATATTTATAAAAGGGGGTCAATTACTATTTATATAATAACCGATAATTGTTTCAGTGCTGTTACAGACCGGTTAAAGGGTAGTTACGTTTTGGTTAAAGGGATGTTTCGACAGCTTTTTTTATAGTTCGACATACCTATTTTTGGGAAGTTTTTGCTTTTAATTCCTCTAGAAGCTCTTCTACATAGTGCTGTGCACTTTGAGCAGCAATACTTCCATCTCCGGTTGCTGTAACAATTTGACGAAGTGTTTTTTCGCGAATATCTCCAGCAGCGTAGATACCTGGAATTTTTGTTTCCATTTTTTCATTGGTCTCAATGTAGCCCATGTCATTAGTAATTCCAAGGTTTAAAAATGGCTTTGTCAACGGAAGCATTCCAACATAGATGAAGACACCATCTGTTGTGAATTCTCTTTCCTTGCCATCTTCCGTGCTTACAAGCGTAACACTTCCAACCTTTCCGTCCTTTTCATTGATTTCTTTAATTGTGTGACTCCAGATGAAATCAATTTTGTCATTATCAAAGGCACGCTGTTGTAGAATTTTTTGTGCTCGTAACTCATCACGACGGTGAACAATGGTAACCTTTGAAGCAAAGCGGGTTAGGTACACGCCTTCCTCTACTGCTGAGTCTCCACCACCAACAACGACTAGCTCTTTGTTTTTGAAAAATGCTCCGTCACAAACTGCACAGTAGGAGACACCGCGACCGCCAAGCTCTTTTTCACCAGGAGCTCCGATTTTCTTATACTCTGCACCACTAGAAATGATGATCGTACGTGCTTTATACGATTTGCTTCCAGCATTTACTGTCTTATATTCTTTCCCGTCCGTTACTTCCTTCACATCACCGTAAGCATACTCCGCTCCAAATTTTTTCGCATGCTCAAACATTTTTGTGGAAAGCTCTGGCCCGAGGATATGGTCAAATCCTGGGTAGTTTTCTACCTCTTCTGTGTTTGCCATTTGACCACCCGGCATCCCACGCTCAATCATCAAAGTACTTAAATTCGCACGAGATGTATACACGGCTGCAGTCATCCCTGCAGGACCAGCTCCAATAATTATGACATCATAGATTTTTTCTTCCGTCATGTTGTACACTCCTTTTTGACAAGGTTTCTTGTTCCTATAATGAAAAACCCTTTATTCATCTAAGTTAGATTTTCGGAATATCTATCTTAAAGTATTCCCAGTTACTATCCTATATAACAGATGGTTTTCAGTCTACTTTTCTGCTCAGCAATAAACAAAAAACCGAAACCCCAAAGGCTTCGGTTTATTGTTCATCAAGTTGGGAATCAATCGCTTCTAGTTCTTTGCTGTATTTTTGAACCGTGCTGACGGAAACATCAAAAAGCGCTGCCGCTTCTTTTTGACTCATCGTAGTGCTTGACTCTTTATACCAACGATAGGCAAATGCTGCTGCAATTGCTTTTTGGTTTTTAAAGCTAACTTCTGCATCACTTTGATGTACTCGCACGAGAAAAGTATGCCAATCCATCATAAGCGGTTGCTTCAGTGTTTTACTAAAATAAAGCTGAGCAATGGCATACCCATTTTTAACTAATGTAGGAGCATTCTTTTTCTTATGTGCAGCATATTCCATGTACTCCTGAATCACCGGAGGCTGTTCAAGCGTATCCATTTCTCTTTGCATAAAAGAAAAGGCGCGTTCACGATCCTTGTCATTCTTTGATACACTAGTAAAGAAAATATAGGTTAAAATCTCTCCAACTTTATCTGAAACAGATTCAGCTTCTTCTTCACGCCATGGGTGCGTCCCTTTTTTTTCTGGGTCAAGTTCAACCAACTTATCCCAAGCTTGTTCTGCCACGGTTTGCTTTTCCACATAATAGGCAGAAATAGAAAGCCAGTAATAAAACGTGCTGTCTCCTTGGAACCCATTCTTTTGCAAGGAACGGAGCCATTTATAAGCCACTTCATATCTGCCAATCATCCCAAGTGTCGCACCAAGCTTATAGCGGTGTTCCATTAATATTGGTTTTACCTTCTCCAAACGATCGGCAAGCGCATCGACCTCTTCCCATCGACCTTCTCGGTAGTAAAAAACGAGCAGGTTACATAGCGCATGGAGATTGCCTGGGTTTTTCTCAAGAATTTCCTCGATTACCTGAGATGCTTTTTGTGAATTTCCTTTATAGAAATGTGCCAATGCCAGGTTGTTATAGGCAGACCAGAATTGCGGATATTCAGCAATTATTTGCTTTAACAGCTTAATTGCTTCGTCAAATTGCCCAGTCTCTAAAAGGCCCTTTGCATTCTCCTGCATAACGATAAGTTGATCCTGATCATCTTCTAAGTCGGTCATGTCGTCCACTTCAATTTCAAGGAGATCAAGTAAATCTTCGGTATCCTCTAGAAACTCTCCGTCTGGTTCTTTTTCTAAGTATGCTTCAGCATGCTTTCTAGCCTCTTGAAATAATCCAAGAAAGGCATAATTATTAGCCATAAAATAATGACAATCATACATGTCAGGAGCAAGCCCATTCACAATGTTTTGAAGATAATCATTGGAGCGCTGATATTCACCAAGCTCTGTCAGTACGATTGCTAACTGACATAGGATCGATGCATTATCAGGCTTCATCGCTTCAGCGCGTTGCAGCCATTTTCTCGCTTTATATAAATCCCGCTTTCGATAAGCGCGGATGCCTTTTTGATAAAAATAATCACCATTTTGCGCAAATGGGATGACCTTTGCTTCAGGTTTTACATTTGAGTATTTTCCCATTTTAGCCTCCATCAGTTCTTTCTTAACCTTGGTAGTATAACATACGGAGGCCTTGAAAGACAGGAGGGATTTTTTTCAATTTCGTAAAGGAAAGACTGCCTTTACTTGGCATGTCGTTCTTCTAGCACAGCCAATACTTCTTCAAGCTTAACGTCCTGCTCGTTTAACAACACCATCACATGGAATAATAGATCCGCAACCTCCCAAGTTAGCTCACTCTTGTCCCGGTTTTTCGCAGCGATAATTACCTCTGATGCCTCTTCTCCGACCTTCTTGAGAATCTTATCGACACCTTCTTTAAATAGGTAGGTTGTATAGGAGCTCTCAGGCATCTCTTGTGCCCTTGATGCTATCACTGCCTCCAAGCGGGCTAAGATGGAAGAGGATGTCGGTTGCTTCGTTTCTAGCACAACTTCATGAAAACAGCTCGTTTCCCCTTTATGACAGGCTGGTCCTTTTGGTTCCACTAGCACAAGCACTGCATCCTGATCACAATCATAGCGCATCCCTACCACGCTTTGAGTGTTTCCAGATGTCGCACCTTTATGCCAAAGCTCTTGGCGAGAACGGCTCCAAAACCAGGTCTCACGGGTTTCAACGGTTTTCACCAGCGACTCACCATTCATGTAGGCAAGTGTTAACACCTCTTTGGTTGTTGCATCCTGAACAATGGCAGGCACAAGTCCTTTTTCATCGAACGTCACTTCTTCTAGTCTGATCATCGAACCTGCACTCCTTTTTCCTTTAAGTAGCTCTTCACTTCTTTTACCGATGTTTCTTTGTAGTGGAAGATGGACGCAGCAAGTGCAGCATCTGCCGCTCCTTCCTCAAATGCCTCTAAAAAGTGTTCGGCAGCTCCAGCTCCCCCAGAAGCGATAACAGGAATACCCACTGCTTCACTTACGGCTTTCGTTAGCGAGAGGTTAAAGCCGTTCTTTTCACCATCACTATCCATGCTCGTAAGTAAAATCTCGCCGGCACCAAGCTTTTCGGCTTCTTTTGCCCAAGCGACAGCTTCCCATTCCGTTTCTCTTCTACCACCATGTGTAAACACTCGCCACGAGCCAAGCGTTTCATCATATTTTGCATCCATAGCCACTACGATGCATTGTGAACCAAAGTAGTCTGCTCCTTCTTTAATCAACGCAGGATTTAGTAAAGCAGCGGTATTTAAGGAGACTTTATCCGCACCTGCCCTCAGCATCCTTTTCATATCGGCCAGCTTGTTAATTCCCCCTCCAACGGTAAACGGAATGGCAAGGGTGGCGGCAACCTGTTCCACCACATCCACCATCGTTTCTCGTCCTTCATGAGAAGCCGAAATATCAAGAAACACGAGCTCGTCTGCTCCTTCTTGATCGTAAAACTTAGATAATTCAACAGGATCGCCAGCATCCCTTAGTCCTAAAAACTGAATGCCTTTTACCACCCGTCCATCCTTGACATCTAAGCACGGGATGATTCGTTTTGCGAGCATTTATTTCACCTCAATCAACGCTTGTTCAAGATTTATTTTATTGGTGTAAATAGCTTTACCGACAATGGAGCCAGCTACCCCTGTATCTACGTATTGTCGCAACGCTTTTAAATCTTCAAGAGAACTCACTCCACCTGAGGCGATGACTTCTGCACCGGTAGCCCTGGCAAGCTCTGCAGTTGCTTCAATATTTGGTCCAGAAAGCATTCCATCTGTTGCGATATCAGTGAAAATAAAGGTTTTCGCGCCTGCTTCAGCTAGTTCTTTTCCTAATTCAGTCGCCTTGAAAGTGGATGTTTCCACCCAGCCCTCTGTTGCGACAAAGCCATCTTTTGCATCTAAACCTATGGCAATTTTTTCTCCATATTTCCTCAGCATCTCACAGACAAAGGCAGGATTGTTAATTGCAGCACTTCCTAGGATAACTCGGTCCACTCCCTGTGACAAATAGTACTCGACATCGGAGGCTGTTCGAATCCCTCCACCAATTTGCACCTTTACTGGTAATTTGCGCGCAACGTCAAGGACAAAGCTGTCATTTACAGGCCTGCCTTCTTTCGCCCCATCCAAATCCACCATATGGATCCACTCTGCTCCTTGCTTGGCAAATTGCTCTGCCATCTCATAAGGTGAGTCCCCATATATCGTTTCTTTCGTATAGTCCCCCTGCAAAAGACGAACACATTTACCTCTACGCATATCTATTGCCGGATAGATGATAAAACTCATATTATCTCTCCTCTTCCTTTACCAACTTGACGAAGTTTTCTAGAATGGCCATTCCGGTACTGCTGCTTTTTTCGGGATGAAATTGCGTTCCAAAAACATTTCCTCGCCCCACAACCGCGGGTACTTCTTCATGATAGCTACTGCTTGCCAGCAGCTCATTTTTATCGTATTGATCCACATAGTAAGAATGAACAAAATACACATAATCTTCTGGGACACCTAGTAAAACTGGGGATGGTTGTTGAAATGCAAGCAGGTTCCAGCCCATATGCGGAACTTTGTAGGAGGCTCCCTGTTTGGAAACTCCAGAAAAACGCTTTACCTTTCCTTTTAATAGCGACAAGCCCTTTGTTGGTCCATTTTCATCACTTTCTTCATATAAAAGCTGCATGCCAAGACAGATGCCTAGAATTTTTTTTCCGCGGCTCGCTTCGTCCTTGATAAATGCATCCAGGCCTGTTTCCTGTAAAATGGCCATGGCATCTCTAAACGATCCCACACCCGGAAGGAGAAGAGCGTCTGTTTCAAAAAGCACGTCTTTGTCGTTAGAAAGAAGGTAATCTGCACCGATTCGTTCCAATGCCTTGCTGACACTGTACAAATTCCCCATTCCGTAATCAATGATGCCAATCATCTATAACATTCCCTTCGTTGACGGTACTCCCTTAATTCTTGGATCAATCATGGTTGCTTCATCCAACGCTCTGCCAAGCGCTTTAAAAATCGCTTCAATAATATGATGCGTATTCGTTCCGTAATGAACGATTACGTGCAGATTCATGCGAGCTTCAAGCGCAAGCTTCCACAAAAATTCATGAACTAGCTCGGTATCAAAGGTTCCCACCTTTTGACTTGGAAATTCCGCACGCATTTCAAGATGCGGTCGATTGCTCAAATCGACTACCACCTGTGCAAGCGCCTCATCCATTGGCACAAATGCATTTCCGTATCTTTTTATCCCCACTTTATCCCCAAGGGCATCCTTTAGCGCCTGTCCAAGGGAAATACCAATATCTTCTGTTGTGTGGTGATCATCAATATCCACATCTCCGTTTGCCTGTACAGTAAGATTAAATTGACCATGCTTGGTGAAAAGGTCGAGCATATGGGTCATAAATGGCACCGGTGTCTCGAGCTGTGCCGTTCCCTCTCCATCCAATGCTAGCGTAAGCTCTATCTGTGTTTCCTTCGTTTTTCTATCAATACTTGCCATCCTCGTCATCTGAAACGCTCCTCACTTTTGCTTGTTAGTAAAACGTGCTTCTACTGCCCGTGCATGTGCTTCTAGTCCTTCTAAACGGGCAAAAGCGGCGATTTTATCCACATTTTCCTTTAATGCTTGTTCGCTGTACATGATGATGCTCGATTTTTTCATAAATTCATCCACAGATAATCCACTAGAAAACCTCGCTGTTCCGTTGGTCGGCAACACATGATTTGGTCCTGCAAAATAATCCCCAACAGGCTCCGAGCTGTATCTTCCTAAAAAGATCGCCCCTGCGTGCTTAATATATGGTAATAGTGTCATAGGCTCTGAGGTCATCACCTCTAAATGCTCGGGAGCAAGCTCATTGACAACGCGAATCGCTTCTTTTAAGGAGCTTGTGACGAAAATTTTCCCGTAGGAATCGATAGAAGCGCGAGCAATCCTTTCACGAGGAAGACCTGCAAGCTGACTCTCCACTTCCCTTGCCACTTCTTCAGCTAGCTGAACCGAGGTTGTTACCAACACGCAGGATGCGCGTTCATCATGCTCTGCTTGTGATAGTAAATCCGCAGCAACCTCATTCGGTACTGCACAATCGTCTGCAAGGACCACAATTTCGCTTGGTCCGGCAATGCTATCAATATCCACAAGTCCATAGACTTCTTTTTTAGCAAGTGCCACAAAAATATTTCCAGGTCCCACTATTTTATCCACAGGTGCGATTGTTTCTGTTCCATAGGCGAGCGCAGCAATTGCCTGGGCTCCGCCAACCTTGTAGATTTCTTCCACACCAAGTATATCTGCTGCCACAAGCACTGCTGGTGGTAGCACCCCATCTGCATCCGGTGGACTTACCATGGCCACTCGTTCTACGCCGGCAACCTGTGCTGGAATAACGTTCATTAACACAGACGATGGATAGGCCGCCTTGCCGCCTGGCACATAGACTCCGACTGCATCAAGTGCTGTTACTTGCTGTCCAAGAATTGTGCCATCCTGCTTTGTGGATAACCACGATTCCTTACGCTGTTTTTGGTGATAATCCCGAATATTTTCCGCAGCATCCTGAATAATGTGAATAATCTGTGGAGAAACAGCCTCATATGCATCTTTTATCTCTGCTTTTGTTACTTTAAGTGTGGATAACCGTGCACCATCCCACTTTTCTGTGTAAGCGAATAGGGCGCGATCGCCGTCTTTTTTTACCGAGTCCATTACAGCTAGGACCGCTTTTCGTTGTTCCTCTGTTCCTTGATCAAGCGAGCGGCGTAAACTCACCGTTTCTTCGACTTTTTCTATCTTCATCGCTTATTCCTCCCCAACAACCCTTGCTAACCGTGACACGAGCTCATCAATTTGCTCATCCTTTAACCGGTAACTCACAGGATTCACAATGAGACGTGAGGTGATATTCACAATCCGTTCAAACTCTACTAAGCCATTTTCTTTTAAAGTCCGACCTGTGGATACAATATCGACAATTCGATCAGATAATCCAATGAGTGGTGCAAGCTCAATCGAGCCGTTCAGTTTCACTATCTCCACCTGTTCGCCTTGCTCTCGATAGTAGCTAGAAGCGATATTGGGATATTTGGTGGCAATTTTCGGTGCAACATCCTTCATTTCCGTTCCAGGAAGCCCTGCAACTGCCAAGTAACATGCACTAATTTTCAAATCTAGAACCTCATACACATCCCGTTCCTCTTCTAGCATGACGTCCTTTCCTGCAATCCCAATATCCGCAACACCATGCTCGACATATGTGGTAACATCCATCGGCTTGGCTAAAATAAACCGCATGCTTTCGCCCGGCACATCAATAATAAGCTTTCTGGAGTCTTCTAAATCTGGTGGAATATCATAGCCTGCTTTTACCAGTAGTGCGGCTGCTTCTTCAAAAATTCTTCCCTTTGGCATCGCAATAGTAAGATTGTTCATGACTGAATCTCCTTTCTTGCTTTTCCAAGGAAAAAGCTCACCTCTTGAAATGCTGCTGTAAAAGCATCCACATCTTCTACCCCGACAATATCCTGTAAGATTACCTTTTCCCCTACTTTTCTTTTTTGTGTGGCAAACGCAATAGCCTCATTTTTTCTTTCCTGACTAAACAAAACACCATGGATAACCTGCTCGGCTTTTTCTACTCCTCTAGCTTCTAATAATCGATCTAGGTGAATGCCAAAACCAGTGGCTGATTTTTCACGGTTAAACTTTTCAAAAAGCTTGTCGTACCTGCCTCCATTCCCAATTGGAAAGCCGATATTTCCTGCATAAGCCTCAAAAACAATGCCTGTGTAGTAGCTCATATGGCTGACAATATTTAAATCTAGCTTTACTGCGTGTGTTACTCCATAAGCTTCAAGGATTGTCCAAAGCTGCTCTAATTCTTCTAACGCTTTTTTCCCAGAGGAACCGTCGAGCACTTCCTTTGCCTGCTGAATACTAGAGATGTCCCCTCTTAGCTTTAACAAATCCAAAAGTCGTTTTTTATCAATGGAGGATAAAGATAGAGCCTTCACGTGCTCCCGATACCCTACGTAATTTTTTTCATAAAGATAGCGTCGTAGAATTGCCGCTCTTTCCTCTGTGCCGACAATATCAAGAAACATCTCCTGCAAAAAGCCAATATGTCCGATAGCAACCTTGTAGGTAGACATTCCAGACTGCTCTAGGAGCTCAACAAGCAATGCAATCATTTCCGCATCCGCGCTAATGGAACGATCTCCAATACACTCCACGCCTATTTGTTCAAATTCTGCTGGTCTTCCGGCTTCGTTTTGCTGAGCTCTGAACACATTAGCGGAATAGGCAAGGCGCTGTGGGTAGTCAGAATCTACAAGCTTAGAAGCAGCAACCCTAGCAATTGGCGCTGTCATATCCGGTCGTAACACAAGTGTGTGACCTTGTTGATCTAGTAGTTTAAATAGCTGCTGATCTAAAATGGCGGAAGCATCACCAACCGTTTCATAATATTCTAGCGTTGGGGTTTCCATAAACCGATAGCCCCAATTCCCAATCTCGGTTGTAATCGTATCTTTTAATGCTTTTTTTGCTTCATATAATGAAGGAAGCGTATCCCGCATTCCTAGTGGTTTTTCAAACATAAACAGTTTTGACATGTGGATACCCACCTTTTTAAAATAATCTGAAATCCTTTAGTTCGCTAATATGGTAACATACTAACAAAACAGATGTTCAAGGTCAAGGATAATATACAAACTCTTCAGCAGTGGCCTAGGCACACGGAGCAAATTTACGGAAAGCAACCCAACATGTTACCATACCCTTAAATAGCTTTAGATAAAAAAAGACACTTTATCCACAGTGGATAAAGTGTCTCCTATTAAAGCTTCAAACGCTCCTGCATCTCTTCTTTTGTATAAATCACCCTCATCGGATTTCCGCCAACAAACACACCCTCAGGCACATCTTTATGTACTAGCGTTCCAGCCGACACCACCGCACCATCCCCGATCACCACTCCAGGAAGAATCGTCGTGTTAGCTCCAATCATGACCTCGCTCCCAATCTTCACTTCACCTAGACGATACTCCTTGACTAAATATTCATGAGCTAGAATAGTGGTGTTGTAGCCAATAACCGTGTTTTTTCCAACACTAATTTTTTCCGGAAACATGACATCCAGCATGACCATCAAAGCAAACGAGGTTTGGTCTCCTATCTTCATCTTGAGGAAATTCCGATAAAGCCAATTTTTCATCCCAAGAAATGGGGTATATCTCGAAACTTGAATCACCAGAAAATTTTTCACGACTTTGAAAAACGGCACCGTTTTATACACATGCCAAAGTGAGTTTGCTCCTTCTACAGCGTAACGGGTCGTCCTTCTACTCACCTTGATTCACTCCAACTACAGGCAAGATGTCCTTCATATGGGTTAGCAAATAATCCGGTTCAAAGGACTGCAGAAAATCAATCCCTTTTATCGTCCAGCTTACAGCAGCTGTTTTTGTTCCAGCATTTTTTCCTGCCAGTATATCGTGATAGTTATCTCCAACCATAATTGCTTCAGCTGGTTGAGATCCTAGCTGTTGAAGCGCAAGATGAATCGGCTCTGGATCAGGCTTGGCATTTTTCACATCATCTAAGCAAACGACCACATCGAAAAATTGATCTAGCCCTGTCAGCTTTAACCCCATCACAACTGTTTGGCGCATTTTTGTAGTCACAATCCCAAGCTTTAAGCCCTTTTCATGAAGAAGTTTCACCGTTTCAAAAACACCATCAAACTCTTTTACAAGCTCATCATGCTTTGCCATGTTGAACGCTCGGTAATAGCTAACCATCTCATCCACTTTTGTTTCGTCCATTTTTACAAAGGTATCATACAGTGGCGGCCCGAGAAAAGTTAACACGTCCTCGCGCGCATATTGATTTGGATAATAATAATCCAATGTATGCAAAAATGACTCAATGATTAAATCGTTCGTATCAATAAGTGTTCCATCAAGATCAAATAATACGGTATTAATGGTCATAGGTAGCTTCCTTTCCTTTTGCAAAATCCATCCGCTTCCACACATACGCAATGAACATTGTCAGTATGATTGCCGTCAAAATTCTTATCACTAATAACGGCCAAACCGGTATGCCAAGCGGAATAAATATTAACGTGTCCTCTACCACAGCATGACAGGCAACGAGAAAAATAAACGCTAACGTTAAATCCCGCTTACTTACATTATCCTCTTTTGCCGCCTGAATCATAACTCCTGCTCCATAAGCGAGCCCAATTAACAGCCCAGCAGCCATGGTCGTTGAGGTATTTTCTTTCATTCCAAGCATTCTAGTAAATGGTCCCATCCATCTTGAAAACACATCAAGCCAGCCAAGTTCTTTCATGTACTGAACTAAAATCATGAGTGGAATGACAATGATCGCTAGCTGTATGATTCCCATTAATCCACGCTGTGTGGCGTCTAAAAGAATAGGGACAAAGCCAGTCACCACTTCTTCTGATTTAGCGACCATTCCGTACTGAGCAAGCTCCCCTCCACCCTTCCAGGCAAGATTAATGAGCAAGGCAGAAACAAAGGCTAGCCCAAGTCTGACAGCAAGGATCACCCATATCTTCAAGCCAACCTTTGCAGCAACTGTCGACTCGACCAGAAGGTTATGAGAAAAAGAGAGCATCACAGCTAAAATAAAGACCTCTTTGACGGTGAGATCCAGGGTGAGGATCGCACCTATTCCCGCATAGAGATTTAGAAAATTCCCAATTACAAGCGGGATGGCCGCTTCCCCGGAAAGGCCAAATATTCCCATGATTGGTTCAATCGCGCGAATGATATATTGAAGTACAGGTGTATGCTGAAGGATGCCGACTAACAAAGTCACCGGAAAAATGACTTTTCCGAGTGTCCATGTGGTTTGCAATCCTACCTTCAGCCCTCTTTTGAACGTTTGTAGCATTCTACTTTCCCCTCCCGAAGCTGTCGAACAAAGTGAGCAACGTGGAGGCTCTTACTTTGCTGATTTAGTTGGAGATGCTTCGTGATCCAAATACCGCTGATTAGCATAGCCTAGCACTCTTCTAATGACAATCAATGCAATCGCTAAAAGAACTAACGCTATGGAAATAACCTGCGCAATTCGCAATGTTTCCGTAAGCATCAAGCTGTCCGTACGCAACCCTTCGACAAAAAAGCGACCAACGGAATACCATATAACATAGCTTAAGAATAGCTCTCCACGTCTAAGATTTACTTTTCTTAGTAGTAGCAGGATTACAACCCCTGCTAGATTCCAAAGAGATTCATACAAGAAGGTAGGATGATAATACGTTCCATCTATGTACATTTGATTCACGATAAATTCTGGCAAATACAATCCCTCAAGAAACTCCCTCGTCACAGGTCCGCCATGTGCCTCTTGATTCATGAAATTCCCCCAGCGACCAACTGCCTGCCCAAGGATAATACTTGGCGCAGCAATATCTGCAAGTTTCCAAAACGAAACATCTCGAACTTTTGCAAACACAGCTCCTGTCACAACGGCTCCAATTAACCCACCATGAATGGCAAGGCCACCCTCCCAGATCTTGATGATATCCCCTGGGTTTTGAGAGTAATGATCCCATTGAAAAATAACATAATAAAGACGTGCACAGATGATAGCTATCGGGATAGCAAATAGAACAAGGTCAATAAAAATATCCTTATTAAGCCCTCTTCTCTCTCCTTCTCTCGTGGCTAGCCATAAGCCAAGCAATGCTCCAGTCCCAATAATGGCACCGTACCAATAAATAGTGATCGGCCAGTCAATCAGGATAGGATCCAGCGGCTGGATGTTACCAAAAAACATATTCCCCACACTCCATATTCTATTTAGATGTCTTCTTGCTCATTTTCACTATTAATTACACCTGACAGACGATTGGAAAATTGCTCTGCAGCATTCATTCCCATTCGTTTCAGTCGGAAATTCATCGCTGCTACTTCAATGATTACAGCAAGGTTTCGTCCAGGGCGGACCGGAACCGTCAGCCTTGTCACATCCGTATCAATGATTTTCATCGTTTCCTCGTCCAACCCCACTCGGTCGTACTGCTTGTTTTTATCCCACAGCTCAAGGTTGATGACAAGCGTAATCCGCTTATAGCTCCGCACCGCACCAGCACCGAACAAGGTCATCACATTTATAATGCCAAGACCTCTGATTTCTAAAAGATGCTCAATTAACTCTGGAGAATTCCCTATCAACGTATCTTGATCCTCTTGCCTAATTTCTACACAGTCATCAGCTACAAGACGATGCCCTCTTTTGACCAGCTCAAGTGCGGTTTCACTTTTACCAACCCCACTTTTTCCGGTAATCAACACACCAACACCGTAAATATCGACAAGCACCCCATGTACAGCCGTTGTTGGTGCAAGCTTTCCTTCTAAATAATTGGTCAGATGCGAGGAAAGCCTTGTGGTTTTCATTGGCGATCTCATGAGTGGTACACTTTCGTATTCCGCTGCTTCCAACAATTCCTTAGGCACTTCCATATCGCGTGAAACGATAATGCCTGGTGTGATATCGGTACAAAGCTGACTCATACGATCTCTTTTTTCTCTTGGCGTCAGCCTTTCAAAAAAAGAAAGCTCCGTTTTTCCAAGCAGCTGAATGCGCTCAGCTGGATAATATGTAAAATAGCCTGCCATTTCTATTCCTGGACGAGAAATATCACTCGTCGCGATCGGACGGTTAATTCCCTCTTCCCCGGCTATTACTTGAAATTGAAATTTCTCAATCAAATCTTTCGTCCGAACCTTTGGCAACGTCAAGCCCTCCTTTATTCTTACCATACTAAAATTAATCTGTTCTCATTTTAGCACTATTTGTCTTTTTTATTAAGTGTGGAGAACTTAGGAGGTGGATTGAATTGCAGAAACGGATTTTTTAGTGGGAGAAGGGCGTTGACTTGAAAGATGATTAGAGGGGCGCTATTCTTCAGTTGGGACGAGCTTTTCTCTCTAAACGAACAAACCTATCTTAAATTCATCACCTCACAAAAAAACGGGACTGAATAAACATCAGACCCGTACTTACAAGCATTCCATTATTTTTTCTGCAGTGGCTCGACAATCACTTTTTGAATTAGCAAATTTAGAAGGGAGATAAGGATGGCTGCGAGTATTGCCATGCCAAAGCCATCAATGTTAAAGCTGTCCCCCATAAGCCAAGACGTGAGCATCAGCGTGATTGCATTAATCACAAATAAGAAAAGCCCTAAACTTAAAATTGTAACTGGCAATGTCAACACAACTAGAATCGGTTTGACAATCGTATTTAACACCGCCAAAATCAAACTCGCAACTATCGCAGCGCCCATCCCACTTAGCTCAAAAGAATCAAAATAACCTGCTATCACAATTAATACTAACGCATTTATAAGAATACTAAGCAGCCACTTCATTAGCGAATCTCAGCTTCTTCATTTGGCATAAGGAACATCAATACAAAGTACGTAATGATTAAAGGCATCACACCTGTTGGAAATAATAAAATAATAAAAATTACAC
Source organism: Bacillus sp. THAF10 (assembly GCF_009363695.1). Classification (NCBI taxonomy): domain Bacteria; kingdom Bacillati; phylum Bacillota; class Bacilli; order Caryophanales; family Bacillaceae; genus Bacillus; species Bacillus sp. THAF10. The sequence continues at coordinate 3,446,087 of NZ_CP045403.1, forward strand.
GAAGGAGGGTAGAATCCACTCCTAAATATTTTGATAAACCTCCAAGTACACCCGCTAGTTTACGGTCGTATTTGGAACGGATAAGACGTTTCATTCTGCTTTCACCTCGTATGGTTTAATTAGAATAGAGCCTGTTGTTGTTTCAGCCATGATATACGTTAAAGGAGCATCCTCTTTTTTCACTTTAAAATGAAGGGCTTTTTGGACCACTTCGTTTTTCTCCTCCACCACATTCATCCCAGGTATTTCACAAGAAAAGTTTCCGAGATTACTCTTGAGCTCTGCCTCGATGGCATTCGCTGTTGAAAGGAAAAGATCGACGCTTCCGGTTTTCGTTTTTGTTGAAATGGAACGAGCAGCATCACCCGTAAGCTCAGTGACAATGTTGCCGTTGAAACTTTGCAGTTCCAGCTTTTCGACATCTCCTTTAACCTTTAGCATGCCATTGATTGTTTCAGCCTCAATTTCTTTGGCATTACAATCTATAAGCTTGATATGACCGTTAGCTGTTTCCACTTCCATCGAATCACTTTGCAATCTCTCCCAAGCAATGGAGCCATTTGCTGATTTAAGCTTCATCGACTTTACATGTAATCCTTCCCCGCTAATGGGGCCATTAAACATGCGAACATTTAACTGCTCATAGTCTCTCTCAGGAACATATACAGTAGCATTAACCTTGATATGCTTCTTTTGTACGGAGAACCGGAGCTTGCCAGCTTCTATCGAGAATAGTACTTCGCTTAAAAATGCTTTTCTCGCAGCATCTTGCGTATCCTCTTCATACACCTTCGCTTCGCAATCAATCTTTACATCATTCTCATTCCACGGTACGACCTTCACTGATCCGTTTGCGACATCCAAATCGATGTGCTCTAGGTGCACATCTGATTGCTGAAATGCGTGCTGAATGGAAATGGATGGTCCGAAATTAAAATCAAGATCTAAGTCCTTAATTTTTTGAAGCGCACTTCCGACGAAATCCAAAATATTATTTTTAAAAGAGGAGGCCTGTTTGCTGTAAGAATCGAATTTAGATTTATCAAAGGAACTACCACCTTTAGCATGGGAGCCGGAAAACATTTTAGTGGATAATGCTTTAAACAGGTTATCCTCTGCTTCTTGTGAACCCCTTGCATTCTTCGTTAATTCAGTCACAAGCTCATCCTGCTTTTGTCTGCTCTCTTCACTATTTTTCTCCAGACTTTCTAATAAAATGATTCCTTCCTCTGCTGTCAACTTGCCTTCTTCTACCAGCTTCAAAATTCGTTTGCGTTCTTCCATTCCCGTTTCCTCCTCTTTGTTTGACTATAATTTGTATACGATTATTCCACAAAAAAGTTTCAAACCCTCTCTTTCTATTGTGCCATAACCAGAAGATTTTTAGGTCAGACCCCCGCCGTAAATTTCTTTATTCTTACATAAGCCTCAGGTCTTAGAGTGATTTTTTTGAAGCAGGAAAATCGCGCATGGTATAATGAAAGTGCATCATGGAAATAGATTGTGAGGAAGGAGTGATACGATGGATTTTATTATGGACCATTTACTAACGATTATTATTGTGCTCGTTGTTCTGTTTGTCATTATACCTTTCTTAAAAAGCATATTATCCAAATTGCTCGTCATAGGGTTAGTAATTGTTGCATTGCTCTTTTTCGGAATTCTCGGGCCGGATTTTACAGAGTCCTCCTCTGAATTTGCAGAAAATACGATTCGACCAGTTGTGATGAATGAAATTGACCAAGCAGACTTTGTTTATGATCAAGACACCAAAGAATATACAATTCAGAGTGCTTCCTTTCATTTAAAGGGACAATTGAATGAAAATACGGGAGAAATTCGCTTCCGAGATAAAACCTACCAAATGGATGTGCGATTTTTACAGGATATTATCGAAGAGAAAGTAAAAGAACAAGAGACAAGATAAAAAGGATGAGGGTTCATATAAGAAACCCTCATCCTTTTTTATGCTTTACTAACCTTTTCTTTTTCTTGTACCTTTAGCTCCATTCGGTCTCTATCTCGCAATAGAATGGGACGTAGGTATTGACCAGTATAGGAAGCTTCCACTTCTATCACTTCCTCCGGTGTACCCGTTGCGATAATGGTACCACCTTTGTCCCCACCTTCTGGACCAAGGTCGACCATGTAATCCACCGCTTTAATCACATCCAGATTATGCTCAATGACTAGTACGGTATCCCCATTCTCCACAAGACGCTGCAGCACCTTAAGTAGTCTTGCAATATCATCCACATGAAGACCTGTCGTTGGTTCATCGAGAATGTAGAGCGAACGACCAGTTGAACGACGGTGCAACTCAGAAGCTAGCTTCACACGCTGGGCTTCTCCACCTGAGAGCGTGGTTGCCGGCTGACCTAGCGTAATATAGCCAAGACCAACATCATAAATGGTTTGCAGCTTGCGGCTAATTTTTGGAATGTTTTCAAAGAAGCTCACTGCATCCTCTACAGTCATTTTTAAAATATCATCAATGTTCTTGCCCTTATATTGCACCTCGAGCGTTTCACGGTTATAGCGCTTGCCATGACAAACCTCACAAGGAACATATACATCTGGCAGGAAATGCATTTCAATTTTAATAATTCCATCACCACGGCAGGCTTCACAGCGACCGCCTTTGACGTTAAAACTAAAGCGACCTTTTTTGTAGCCACGAACCTTTGCCTCATTTGTAGAAGCAAACACATCACGAATGTCATCAAACACCCCTGTATAGGTGGCTGGATTGGACCTTGGCGTTCGGCCAATTGGCGATTGATCAATATCAATGACCTTATCCAGATAATCGGTTCCACGAATTTCTTTATGTTCACCTGGCTTTGTTTTCGCATTATGAAGGCGCTGAGCCAGGCTCTTATGCAATATTTCATTGATTAACGTACTTTTTCCAGATCCAGATACCCCAGTTACCGCCACAAAACAGCCTAGCGGAATTTTCACATCCACATTTTTCAGGTTGTTTTCGTTTGCTCCAATAATCTCAAGATGACGATCCTCTACGATTTTCCGTTCTGTTGGTAGTGGAATGAATTTTTTACCTGATAGATATTGGCCTGTCAGGGATTTTGGATCATTCATCACCTCTTCTGGTGTTCCGGCAGAGATGACTTGGCCTCCGTGCACGCCAGCTCCAGGTCCAATATCCAGCAAATAGTCAGCAGCCATCATCGTGTCTTCATCATGCTCCACGACAATAAGGGTGTTGCCAATATCACGCATGCTTTTTAATGTCTGAATAAGACGGTCATTGTCTCGTTGATGAAGTCCAATGGAAGGCTCATCCAGAATATAGAGGACACCTGTTAAACGAGAACCAATTTGAGTCGCAAGACGGATACGCTGTGCTTCTCCTCCAGAGAGCGTTCCTGCTGCTCGGCTTAATGTTAAATAATCAAGTCCCACATTATTTAAGAAGCCTAGACGCTCTTGGATTTCTCGAAGGATCATGTTAGCAATTTTTCGTTCTTTTTCTGATAGATCTAGTTTGTCAAAGAAATCGATCGCCTCGACAATCGAATACTTCGTCACATTTCCGATATGCTCTCCGTTGATAAGGACAGATAAGCTTTCCAGCTTCAGACGGTTGCCTTTACATGCTGGACATGGCTGCTGTGCCATATATTTTTCCATCTGCTCTCTTATGTAATCAGAGCTTGTTTCTCTATAACGTCTTTCCACATTGGGGATAACTCCCTCAAACTTAATATAGCTTTCACGAACCTGACCAAAGTCATTTTCATAGCGGAAGTATACTTCTTCCTTTCCACTTCCATAAAGAACTTTATCGAGGAGATGCTTCGGAATTTCATCCACAGGGATATTCATATCAATTCCATAGTGATTGCAAACAGCTTCAAGCATCTGTGGATAATATTGTGAGCTCGATGGCTCCCACGGTGCTAGTGCATGTTGTTTTAAACTTAACTTCTTGTTAGGGATGACAAGGTCAATATCCACTTCAAGCTTTGTACCAAGGCCGTCACATTTTTGGCATGCACCATAAGGGCTGTTAAAAGAAAACATTCTTGGCTCTAGTTCGCCAATGGAAAATCCACATTGGGGACAAGCATGATGCTCACTGAATAAAAGCTCTTCCTCTCCAATGATATCCACCACCACTTTGCCTTCGCCTAAACGGAGGGCTGTCTCCAGGGAATCAGAAAGACGGGTCGCAACGCCATCTTTTACGACGATTCGGTCAATAACGACTTCAATGGAATGCTTCTTGTTTTTTTCGAGTTCGATTTCATCGGTTACTTCGACCATTTCACCATTCACACGTAAACGGACATAGCCTTGCTTTTTAATATCCTCTATTGTTTTCACATGCGTTCCTTTTCGACCTTGAACAACAGGAGCTAAAATTTGAAGCTTCGTCCGCTCTGGATATTCCATGATGCGGTCGACCATTTGTTCAATCGTTTGGGAGGAAATTTCAATTCCATGCTTTGGGCAGGTTGGTCGGCCAACTCTGGCAAAAAGCAGACGAAGATAATCATAGATTTCCGTTACCGTCCCGACTGTTGAACGGGGATTACGACTCGTCGTTTTTTGATCAATGGAAATGGCAGGTGAGAGACCCTCAATAGAATCCACATCGGGCTTATCCATTTGACCAAGGAATTGTCGTGCGTAGGCGGAGAGGGACTCGACATACCTACGCTGTCCTTCTGCATAAATAGTATCAAAGGCAAGGGAACTTTTCCCCGATCCCGAAAGCCCTGTCAGTACCACGAGTTTATCGCGGGGTATCGTTACATCAATATTTTTCAGATTATGGGCTCTGGCCCCTTTTACAATGATTTTATCCATAGCCATTCCGATTTCATCCTTCCGCTTTTAGCTCTAAGATGAGGTCACGAAGCTCGGCTGCTCGCTCGAAATCCAGCGCCTTGGCTGCATCCTTCATCTCCTGCTCCATGCTTTCTATGAGCTTTTCTCTTTCTTTTTTGTTCTTTGGTCGCAATGGTGATGGAACCTTTCCTTCATATCCACCTTCATCCTCTGCTACTAAGGTAGCACGGATAAGTTCCGGTACCTTTTTCTGAATGGTCTTTGGTGTGATTCCATGCTTTAAGTTGAACGCCTCTTGAATCTCGCGGCGTCGTTTTGTCTCCGATAAAGCAATTTCCATTGATTTTGTTATTTTATCTGCATACATGATAACCTGGCCATTTGCATTACGCGCTGCCCGCCCTATTGTTTGGATGAGGGAGCGTTCAGAACGCAGGAAGCCCTCTTTGTCTGCATCTAAAATAGCAACAAGCGAGACCTCTGGAATATCAAGTCCTTCCCTCAAGAGGTTGATTCCAATGAGCACATCATGCTTTCCAAGACGCAGCTCTCGGATAATCTCAATTCTCTCTAGCGTTTTGATTTCAGAATGCAAATACGCTACTTTAATGCCAAGTTCTTTAAGGTAGGCTGTAAGATCCTCGGACATTTTTTTTGTAAGGGTAGTGACAAGCACTCTTTCGTTCTTTTTCGTCCGCTCGTGAATTTCCCCAATCAGGTCGTCAATTTGCCCTTTTATTGGACGAACATCCACTGTTGGATCAAGCAAGCCTGTTGGACGAATGATTTGCTCCACCATTTTCGGTGAGTGCTCCAGTTCATAAGGTCCTGGAGTTGCAGAAACATACAGACTCTGTCCAGCCTTTTCTTCAAACTCCTCAAAACGGAGTGGACGGTTGTCTTTAGCAGAAGGAAGACGGAAGCCGTGATCGACAAGCACCTGCTTTCGTGCCTGGTCCCCATTAAACATTCCTCTCACTTGTGGCAAGGTCACATGCGACTCATCTATTACCAGCAGGAAATCCTTTGGGAAGAAATCTATCAATGTGTAAGGAGTAGAGCCTGCCGGTCGTAGCGTTAAATGTCTGGAATAGTTCTCAATTCCTGAGCAAAAACCCATCTCTGCCATCATTTCCAGGTCATAGCGTGTGCGCTGTTCGAGGCGCTGCGCTTCTAAGAGCTGACCCGCTTCTCGAAGTTCTTCTAAACGCTCTTCTAACTCCGCCTGAATGTTCACAATCGCTTTTTTCATTTTTTCCTCACGGGTAACGAAGTGGGAAGCAGGGAAAATGGAGACATGCGTGCGGTCGCCAAGAATTTCTCCTGTTAAGGCATCCACCTCTCTGATTCTGTCTATCTCATCTCCGAAAAATTCCACTCGAATGCAGTGTTCATCACGTGATGCCGGGAAAATCTCGACCACATCACCTCGAACACGGAACGTTCCACGCTTAAAATCAATATCATTTCTCGCATATTGAATATCTACTAGGTCACGGAGAAGAACATTACGTTCCTTTTCCATGCCTGGACGAAGAGAAACGACAAGGTCACGATATTCTTCCGGTGACCCTAAACCATAGATGCAGGATACACTGGCAATGATAATAACATCGTTTCGCTCAAAAAGAGCTGCCGTTGCCGAGTGGCGCAGCTTATCAATTTCATCGTTTATGCTTGCATCCTTTTCAATAAATGTATCGGTAGAGGGAACATAGGCCTCTGGTTGATAGTAATCATAGTAACTGACAAAGTATTCTACTGCATTGTTAGGAAAAAACTCTTTAAACTCGCTATACAACTGGCCTGCCAACGTTTTGTTATGGGCAATGATTAGTGTCGGTTTGTTGACAGCCTTTATCACGTTGGAAACGGTAAAGGTTTTTCCTGTACCAGTGGCTCCAAGCAGTGTTTGATGCTTTTTTCCATTATTGATGCCTTCCACTATCTCTGCAATGGCGGTTGGCTGATCCCCGCCCGGCTGATAACCGGACACTAATTCAAACTGTTCCATCCACAAAAAGCCTCCATTTCCGTTCAACTGTTTTCTACCAATATTCTACCACATTCCTACTGTAAAACAAGAAATATGCGAACTTATATTCGGTTTTTCATTTTTTTCGGTTACTTGTTTGTCTATACCCGCTTATGTTGCGATTTATAGGTTCATTCTATATTGTTATCATTGTCAGTATTTTAGGTTCGGAAACCGATTTTTGGAGGATTTGTCATGAAAAAGTTTTTGTTGGTAGCTTTTTGTTGGTGTTTAGTGCTCGGATTGGTTGGCTGTGCAGGGGAAATTCCAGATGTTGAGTTAGCTTTTGACTATTTGGATGATCGAGCTTTTGTGGATGCTGGTGATGGTGGTCAGTTAACCTACAGTGAGATAGATGGGGAATATGTGCATGATTTTATTAAGGAAAACAAGGATAAATCTGTGCGTTGGACGGCAACGGTGGTAAGGGTGGACAGCGAAACGACGATAGAGCTAGGTGAGCCTCTGCTACCCTCTATTCTCGTTACTTTTTCGGAGGAGTTTGAGGAAAAGGTTGCTGTAGGTGATGTGTTGACCTTTCGTGGCGTGCTGATCGGTTACGGCGAGACGTTCGGAAAGGATCCTGTGTGGGTGGTGCGTCCGGCGCAGGTGGAGGAAACGACTGCTGAAGAGCTCGCGGAGCTGGAGGCTTACCAGGAAAAGGCGCGGGGGGTTGTTGGTGGAGAGTGAGGTAGATGGATGAGGAGTGAGTGAGGTAGGTGTGGTAGATGGGGGTAGATGGGGAAGTGTCGCAATAAACCTGGGAAGTGTCACAATACCTCGAGAAAGTGTTGCAATAACTCCGAAAAGTGTCACAATAACTCGGGAAAGTGTTACAATAACTCCGAAAAGTGTCACAATAACTCGGGAAAGTGTCGCAATAACTCGGGAAAGTGTCGCAATAACTCGGGAGAGTGTCGCAATAACTTGGGAAAGTGTTGCAATAACCCCGGATAGTGATGCAATAACTCCAGAAAGTGATGCAATAACTCCGGATAGTGATGCAATAACCACCCAAAGTCATCCAATCCCCCTGCTCACCCAGCTTATCCGGGATTTTCCCACCAAAAAAGCAGCCCCGCGGCTGCTTTTTTCACTTAAATTTCCCTACCATCCGCCGTGCGTACCAAAATCCAATGGCAAGTGACACGATATCCACTAAAATAATGTACCATTCGTTGCCGTGACCTTTGTAAATAGAAACCACCAACAATGCCACAGCCAACCCTGTTCCCACATACAGGCTATAGGTAACCCGGGTGAACAGCACAACTAACAAGGCTGGTACAAAAACTGCTAATAACACTTTTACTAACAAACCCACTACCTCATTTCCACAGTACCGAAAATTCTACTAGTGCTAGTATAGCAGTTTTTCACAGCATCAATCTACTGGAATAGCCACGATTTCTTGGACCTTATCTCCAAAAACATCGTAAATGACCGTTTCTCCATTTTCTTTTTTATAGACAACGGCATAGCCTGCGACAAGATGATTGTCATCGTAATCTACAAACACCTGCATCCCCATCTTCCCAGATTTAAAGCCTTCCACATCAAATCCATCCATGTCTGTAATAAACTGATAGCCTTCCTCTAACGGATAATCGTAGCGATGAATATCATAAATAGGCTCGCTGTCCATGGCACCTTCCACTTCTGAGTAGTCAGTTCCAAGCCGCGTCCAAACCTCTTCCTGACTCATTCCTACATAGAGGCTGTCTATCATTTCCTTAGCGGAAGGGTGGCTGGCTAGCTCTTGTTCAGCCGGCTTTAAAAATCCATAGACTGCACCTGAAAAAATAAGAAGAAGAAGAAAACTTAGAACAAGCCGCGGTTTTCCCCACCACTTCTTGCGCCTTTTTGCGCCTTCAATTCGTTCTAAGATACGCTGGCGATCTATTTGTGTAAACAAGGAGTTGGGGGAAATATAGTCATCCAATTGCTTTTTAAAGTGTTCGCTTTCTGGATTCCTGTTCATAGCTGTTTCCTCCTTCCACCATGTATTCTTTTATTTTTTCGCGACCTCTTCGTAAACGGGTTTTTACAGTATTTGAATTTAAGGTGAGCAAATCTGAAATCTCTTCTACGGAAAAATCTCGATAATAATGTAATATAAGTACTTCTCTATATTTTAGCGGTAGAAGCATCACCACTTGTGCAAGCTGTCTGCGTTCTTCTGTTTGCACCACCATTTCCTCTGGCAGTGTTCCAACCGAGAGAAGCGGTTGTACAAGCTGTTGAACACGGTGCTTCAAGCTACTTAAGTAGTCCTTACAAGTGTTAATGGCAATTCGATATATCCACGTTTTCATTGTGCTATCGCCTCTAAAAAGGGGCAGGTTTTTGTAAACCTTTACAAACACCTCCTGAGACAGGTCATCCACCACACTATGATTGCGGACATAGGTGAAAATGAGGCGCTTGATTTCTTCCCCGAACTGATCCATGGCCCAGACAACCATTTCTTCCCGCTTGTCCTCTGACATTTCCTTTTCCCTCCCCATTAGCTCCCTCCCTTTTTTTATTGTTGGCTGTTTTCGCAAAATTTTGTTGCAACTGCGTATAGTTATGAAAGCCGTCATGGAGGTAGATTTAAACATATGGCAATTTTTCTGAGTAAGTCTTAAAGTCGACTTTTTCTTAGGTTTTTAGCAACAATTTTTAGAAAAGAGCTTTATTGTTTGACGGCTTGGAGTACGAGTCGGTTTCATTTTAAGAAAAAATAAACCACCCATAATAGGTGGCTTCATTCAAATGCTATTCTATTTCCACTGCAGTCTCTGTGACGCTACGCAACTTCTTCTGCTTGTTTGCCAGCTGGATTTTGTTTACAAGCGTAAGAATATCCTGCTCATCTTTGTCTGTCTCTCTATGTAATTCTACTAAATAGGTATACTTTCTTTTTTTGGCATTGGCGTGCATGCCGAGTATGGATGCTTTCATGATTAGATCCTGTCCAGCAACGGTAAACCGTATTCCCAGGACTACATTACTATTTTCAGGAATTTGCACTCGACAAATAAACCGTAGCTTCTCTGCACTTAATTCTTCTAAGTAAATTTTTGTTTTTCCAGTCGTGACCGGCATTTCATTCACACTTACGATAGACATGTAACCGACAACATATTGTCTGGTCCGATACAGCTTTTCGAGCATCCATTTATTATCCGTAGTTATTTGATCTGGCACAAGACTCCCCCTAGTTCCCTTTTGGCGCTTTTTGATTATTATCGGAACAAAGGCATATAATTTTTAGACAAATCGGAATTTATCGGATAAAATAGGTATTTTGCATTAAAAAATACCCAAAACTTACCGTTTGTAAGCTTTGGGCACCTCTTATTCTTCTGCCATTATATCAATTAGACCCACATCAGGGTTTTTATCTTTAAACCATCGTAACGCAAAGTCGCTGTCAAATAGCGCCACATATTGTTCGTTACGGTCCTTCACTAAAATATTTCGCGAGTCAAATAGGGAAGTGTCCACATCCTGCTTTTCGAGCCAGCGCGGAATTTTTGAGCCTATCATGGTGTATACCACTTCCACGTTGTACTCACCCTTCATTCGGTACTCAAACACATCGAGCTGAAGCTGCCCAACGGCACCGAGAATGTACGCGTCTGTTCCATATTGACGGAACAGCTGAATTGCACCCTCCTGCACAAGCTGGGTTATCCCTTTACCGAATTGCTTCCCTTTCATTACGTTTTTCGCTTCCACTTTTACAAAAAGCTCAGGAGCAAACGTTGGGATTTCATCAAACTCCACATTCTGATTGCCACCAAACAACGAATCCCCAATTTGGTATACGCCTGGATCATAAATTCCGATAATATCCCCAGGGTAAGCCTGATCGACCGTTTCACGATCCGATGCTAGGAATTGCTGGGACTGAGTCATCTTAATGGCCTTTCCAGTACGACTAACCGTTACTGTCATGCCACGCTCAAACACGCCAGAGCAGATTCTTAAAAATGCAAGACGATCTCGGTGCGCTGGATTCATGTTTGCTTGGATTTTAAAAATAAATCCAGAGAACTCAGGCGACCCAGGTTCCACTTTGTCTGTTTCTGTTTGACGAGGCTGCGGCTCACTTGCCAAGTCAAGGAACGTACGGAAGAACATTTCCACACCGAAGTTCGAAATCGCACTTCCGAAAAACACTGGTGTTTGCAAGCCATTTTTTACTTTTTCGATGTCAAAATCATTGCCAGCTTCCTCAAGCAGCTCAAAATCCTCTTTGGCTTGAATGAACGTTGGATGAGTGGAAATTTCCTCGACAGCGTCAAGTTCAGTAAACGGAATACGGTCTTCCTCATCCTTCCCTTGGTAGCGAATGAACACTTCATTATAACGGTCATACACACCTAAGAAGCGTTTCCCCATTCCCACCGGCCAGTTCATCGCATACGATTCAATGCCAAGCACCTCTTCAATTTCCTCGAGAAGCGCAAGTGGCTCTTTTCCTTCACGATCGAGCTTGTTGATGAACGTGAAAATCGGAATCCCGCGCATACGACATACCTTGAAAAGCTTAATCGTCTGCGGCTCGACCCCTTTGGTGCAGTCGATTATCATCACCGCACTATCGACCGCAGTTAACGTACGGTACGTATCTTCACTGAAATCTTCGTGGCCTGGCGTATCAAGGATATTGATGTGTTTATCCATATATTCAAAGCTCATAACACTTGAAGTAACGGAAATTCCACGTTTTTTCTCAATCTCCATCCAGTCAGAGGTCGCAAACTTTCCAGATTTTTTCCCTTTTACGGTACCTGCTGACCTTATGACATTACCAAATAACAGCAGCTTCTCCGTTAACGTTGTTTTCCCCGCATCTGGATGCGAGATAATCGCAAACGTTCGGCGGCGGTCTATTTCTTTATTTAAAAGTTCTTGTTTCACTGTTTGTACCTGCCTCTCAAAAATTACACAATAGTGTTATTATAGCAGAAACTAAGGGGAGAAAAATATAGTCATTTCGCTGGAAACCTATTTCAAATTTTTCGGTTATCGAGTATACTATTTGTAAATATATGTTAGAGGTGATAAAAGTGGCAAAAAGCAAAGCAAAAAAATTGCGTGAAAAGCTTGTTCGTGAAGGTCGTCGCAACCCAGAGAATGACCGCAGTGCATACGCGATGGCGGATCTAAGAACTCGAACGACGAAGACTAAGCAGGAAAAACTGAATAAGGTATATAAAAAAGAACGACAATCTCGGTATGGTGAGGAAACCAGGGAGAATGTCGTTCTTTTTAGTTGGGTGAGGGGCTCGGGTGAAATTTTATATGAGTACGGATACAAGGCGCGAAATTTGTCGTCTAGTGTCGAATGGCCTTTATCTCCCCTCAAATGGCTTAAAAAATTGAAAAGTGGACAGAAAAATTGAAAAGCGGACAGAAAAATGCAAGAAGTGGCTTAATTATTGTTAAAGTGGACAAATAAATGAAAACTTGGCTAAATTATCAAACAAACCACCCTAACTCACCCAACCTCACCAACCAAAACTACCTATGTTTCCGCTGAAACTCCACCACCGCATCAAATTCCTGCTCAAACATGCGACTTAACCGGATAAATAGCGGTGTCAGCTCCTTATAAACCTCCACTTCAGCCAAATCTGGCTCATATCCACTCGTCGTGCCCACCATATCTCCCATTACATCAAAGGAGTCAATCTCACCAAGCGCGTACAAGCCAAGCACCGCTGCACCTAAACAAGAACTCTCCACGCTCTCAGGGATACTGACCTCCTGATTGAAAATATTCGCAAGCATCTGGCACCAAACCGCTGAACGGGCAAATCCGCCAGTGGCATGTATTTTCTCTGGAATGCCAATGATCTCTTCCAACGCTAGCAACACGGTATACAAGTTTAAATTGATGCCTTCTAACACCGCGCGCATCATGTGCTCGCGCTTATGGTGAATGCCAAGACCAAAAAAGCTCCCACGGGCATTCCCATTCCATAGCGGCGCGCGCTCGCCAGTCAAATACGGGTGGAACAACACACCTTCTGCTCCAGGACGCACACTAGCTATTTTTGCCGTCATCACATCATATGGGTCCACACCTAGCCGATAAGCCTCTTCCACCTCAGCCTGACATAACTCATCGCGCAACCAACGCATAATCATGCCGCCGTTATTTACCGGACCGCCGATTACCCAATGATTTTCCGTTAGCGCATAGCAAAACGTCCGCCCCTTGGGATCGGTAACCGGTCGATTCGTAACCGTACGAATCGCACCACTCGTCCCAATGGTTAACGCCACTACACCTGGCTGAACTGCATTCACACCCAGGTTCGAAAGCACGCCATCATTGGCACCAACAACAAATTTAGTGCAAGCAGACAAGCCTAGCCGAGATGCCCACTCCTGCTTCAATCCAGTCATCACTTCGGTTGTCGGCACAAGTAGCGACAATTTCTCTGGTGCCACACCAGCCACCAGCAATGCACCTTCATCCCAGTCGAGCTTTTCCAAATTCAGCAATCCAGTGGCAGAGGCAATTGAATGGTCCACTACGTACTCTCCGAATAATTGATAAAACACGTATTCTTTGATCGAAATAAAACGATCGGCCGTCTCAAAAATTTCCGAGTGTTCATTGCGGAGCCAAACCAATTTTGCGAGTGGGGACATGGGGTGTATCGGTGTTCCGGTACGTAAGTATATCCCGTGTCCGTCCCATTCTTTCTTGATTTTCTTTGCCCATTTTTCACTCCGTTGATCAGCCCATGTGATACTATTCGTTAAAGGACGTCCGGCAGCATCCACCGCAATCAGGCTATGCATCGCCGCACTAAAGCTCACATGCGAAAGCTCTGAAATTTCGATCCCTGCGACCGCTTCTCGAATCGAAGCTGCTACGGCATCCATAATCTCATCCGGATCCTGTTCTGCAGCTCCCATTTCGGGCGTATGTAACGGGTACTCCACTGCATGCTGGTTTACTACTTTACCAGCCTTTGTAAAAAGCACTGCCTTTGTACTAGTTGTTCCTATATCCACACCAAGCATGTAAGTTGTCATCTGTATTCCTCCTCACAATCCAAAACAAATATCGGGTCAAGGAAACGAGCTCCTTGACCCAATGTAGCATTTATCCTATAAAAATACCAAGTGTTACTGCGACCGCGAAACCGACAAGTCCTATGATGGTTTCCATCACTGTCCATGATTTGAGTGTGTCTTTTACATCAAGGCCAAAGTATCTGTTCACAAGCCAGAATCCTGAATCGTTTACGTGGGAGAGAACCGTTGCACCGGAGGCAATCGAAATGACGATTAGTCCGAGAACTGGTCCGTCTAGCTCCATGATGCCAATCAAAGGTGTAATTAAACCAGCTGCTGTTACCATCGAAACTGTTGCAGAGCCTTGCGCAACACGAACGGCTGCTGCTATGATGAACGCTAGGACGATTGGGGGAAGAGCAGAGCCTGCCATCATTTCACCGAGCACATCGCCAACACCAGAATCAATTAGTACCTGTTTGAACACCCCACCAGCACCTGTGACAAGGATGATGATTCCTGCAGGCTCAAGCGCTTTTGTCGCAATGTCCTGTACATCCTGTTTCGTATAGCCGCGCTTTGTTCCTAAGAAATAGAAGGTCAGCAAGGTCGCAATCGTCAAGGCGACAAATGGATGACCTATAAACGTCGTTATCTCTCGAACAATATGTCCCTCTTCATAGATAACCGTTGAAAACGTATTCACTAAAATCAACACTAAAGGTACGAGAATAATAGAAGCAATGAGTCCAAAGCCTGGAAGGTCCTTGCTATATTCTTTTTCTTCCATTTCCATGTACTTAGGTACGATCACGTGAATCTTTTTGCCAATATATTTACCGAAAACGGGTCCTGCTAGAATCATAGACGGGATACCTGCAATGACACCAAAAAGGATAACCCAACCTAGGTCTGCACCAATAAGGTCAGCAACCGCGATTGGTCCTGGTGTTGGTGGGATAAAGCTGTGAGTTACCGCCAAGCCAGCTAGCAACGGAATTCCGTAATGCAACAGCGACTTTCCTGTTTTTTTTGCAAGACCGTACACAATGGGTACTAAAATAATGAAGCCAACATCAAAGAATACGGGAATCGCGACTAGGAACCCTGTGATACCGAGAGCCCATTGCGATTTTTCTTCGCCAAATTTCTTCATCAAGGTTTGTGCAAGTCGTTCTGCACCACCTGATACCTCTAGCATTTTACCAAACATCGCACCAAGCCCGACCACGACTGCGACGAAGCCGAGCGTGCCACCCATCCCATTTTGAACGGAGGTGATGACCTCACCAAGCGGCATACCTGCAGCAATACCAACAAGTAAACTCACAAGTAAAAGTGCGACAAACGCATGCAGCTTTGTACGGATAACCAAGAATAATAGCACGAAAATCGCAGCTGCGGCGATAAGAATTAGCATCGATCCTGACATGTTACATTCCTCCTCTTGTTAGTTTTTCTCGACGGCATGTCCGCCAAATTCGTTTCTAAGTGCTGCTACTACTTTTCCTGAGAAAGTATCTGGCTCAAGGGAGCGATATCGCATCATTAGTGATAAGGCAATTACTGGTGCTGCTGCTTGCAAATCAAGTGCGGTTTCGACTGTCCATTTGCCTTCACCAGAAGAATGCATCACACCTTTGATTCCATCCAAACGGGCATCTTTACTGAAGGCATTTTCGGTCAACTCCATTAGCCAAGAACGAACAACCGACCCATTATTCCATACCCTTGCCACTTTTTCGTAGTCAAAATCAAAGTCACTTTTTTCTAAAATATCAAAGCCCTCTGCGATAGCTTGCATCATGCCGTACTCGACCCCATTATGCACCATCTTCAAGAAATGACCGCTACCTGATTTTCCTGCATAAAGATAGCCATTTTCGACACAAATATCTTGAAAGATCCCTTCGACATGCTTGAATGCCCCTTCGTTTCCGCCTATCATGGTGCATGCACCGTTGCGTGCGCCATCCATTCCCCCACTTGTGCCTACGTCTAGGTAGTGAACGCCTTTTTCGGCAAGGGCTTCTGCTCGCTTAAGTGTATCCTTATAGTTCGAGTTGCCACCGTCGATAATGATGTCACCCTCTGTTACGAAACTACTAACCTCGGAAAGTACGTTTTCGGTAATCTCCCCAGCAGGAACCATCATCCAAACGACTTTTGGTGACTCCAGCTTGCTTAAAGCTTCTTCAATGGTGTAAGCAGCGATTGCTCCAGCACCTTCACTTTTGAGAACGTTTTCACGATCCACATCAAAAGCGACCACCTCATGCTTGTTATCTATTAAATTTAATGTTAAATTGTACCCCATCTTTCCTAACCCTATCATGGCAAGCTTCATCGCTGTGAAACCCCTTTCTATGTATGCATTATCTGTTTCGGAAAAATATTTTTTAACCTGTACCTATTATGAAAAAAAATTCCCCAAAATGCAAGCGTTATCAAAAAATAGTTTCTTTTTTTTCAAAACCTCTTTAATATAGATAATAGATTACTAAATTTGGAGGTCGCACCATGAACAGTCTTGAAACACAATATTGCATGATGCGCATCCGTTCCCACTATCCGCAGTTTAAGGGGAAGGAGCAAGTCATTGCGGACTATATCCTCACCAATCCACAGAAAATTGTTCACAGCACCATTAACCAGGTTGCCGACGATTTAGGAGTAGCGGATTCCACCGTATTTCGTTTTTGCCAACGGATTGGTTTCAAGGGCTATCAAGCGATGAAAATTGCCCTTGCTACTGAAATAGTCGAGCCTATTCAGGATATCCATGAAAACATTATGGAAGACGACAATGAAAAAACCATCGCCGAAAAGGTGTTTCGCTCCAATTTAAAAACCTTGGAGGACACGTTGAAAATTATAGATGAGCAAGCTTTCAAGAAGGTCATAGACGCCATTCTTCGTGCAAAAAAGGTTGAGATATTCGGAAGCGGCGGCTCAAACGTCATTGCCATGGACGCTTATCACAAGCTAATCCGTACAGGAATTTCTGTGAGTACCCAAGCTGACACCCATATGCAGCTTATGTCTGCAAGCCAGCTCACAAAGGATGATGTTGCCATTATCATCTCCCATACTGGTGCTACAAAGGATATGATGCACATTTTAGAGGTAGTGAAGGAGAACGGGGTGCATGTAATTGCCATCACCAACTTTGCCAAGTCGCCTTTAAGTCAGGCGGTGGATACCGCGTTGTACACCGTGTCTGAGGAAACGGATTACCGTTCAGAGGCACTAGCATCAAGAATCGCACAGCTTGCGATGATCGATGCCATTTACGTAAACGTGCTGATGGCAAAAAAAGAAGACGGAAAAAAAGCACTGCAAAAGGTACGCGCAGCGATATCAGTGAAAAGAATATAAGAAAAGGAGCGGCCAATTTTATAATGGCGCTCCTTTTATTAATTAAAACAAGATAAGGTAATACAACATCATAATCGATAAACCGATCGGTAAACCCACCTTCGCCCAGTCTTTACTGGAAATTCCGAGCTTCCCAGCAGCAATAATGTTTGGAATGTTGCCTGGGACAAGCATGCCGCCACTAATCATCAGTCCCATCAAGATGATATGAACCGCAGAGGGATCTAAATCCGGACTAATTTCTGCTGCCGCCAATGTCGCGTTATCCAAAATTGCCGAAGACATGTTAGACCAGTATAAAACGGAAGGATCGAGCTCTAAGAAATAGGTGGAAACAAACGGCTCAAATCCTGCTCCGAGAAACGTTAATCCCATCACAAAAAAATAAATTTTCAAGCCTCTCACTAAAATATCCTGATAGCTTTCCGTTGGTATTTTTTCACGAAGTCGTAGAAGCTCATCAGGTGTATCTTTTACCAAAACCGCTCCAACCACGGCAAAAATGAGAAGAGCAAAACCAATATCTGTCCCGAGTAACCGCACTAAAAAGAAGAAATCCTCGTTTAATTTGCTAATGGTGACAATGGACAACGGTTCTCCAATCGGTGTCAATGCTGCTCCAAGTCCAATGGAAAAGCAAGATAGGACCGTTAAAAGGGTAGTATTATGCTTGTTTAGGCCCAGCTCCTTCACAATGACCACTAAAATAAGGGCGGCAATGATGGCTGTTATGACGCTTGAAATAAGCCCCAGCAACAATATCATAAAAAAAACAAAGATTCGAAAAGGGGTCTTTCTTTTGATAAAACGAATGGCATGACTCATTGGTCTTTGCAATTGTTTGAAGACAAGTCCTGCAACCAAAACTGCAACAGATATATAAATAGGGTCTGTCGCCGCCACTAAAAACAGTTTGTCACTATACACCCCACTTACCACACAAGCTAACACGCCCATAGCAAGCAAGAACATTTCAAGGTTTTCCTCTACTTTTTTCATCAGTAATGGTCCTAGCAGTACAAGTAGAAATATTAGCATTAGTCCAATATTCATTCATTACACTCCCGCTACCTTGTTATAATTATGAATTAAAAATGAAAGATAACGATTCATGTATATGCAGAAAAAGGACAAACATGCACTTAGAAACATGCAAAAGGTATAGAGGCTTCCCCCTATACCTTAGAAAATTAACGATAAAATTTATGATGCATTTATTCCATCATGAGACTAATAAAAGTTATGAGATAAACCTTACTAAAGAAATTTTTGTGGTTATCTTCTTGATTTACTAATAAAAAATCAAAAAAAAGAGAAACGATTCGATCGTTTCACTAAAGCGTCTCTATTTTACTTGCCGTTCTCGGATAAGGTTGTATCTTTTTTACAATAATTGGTTTATTCGACACGTTATAAATGGCGAAGCATTTCCTTTATTTCCTCACGTTTTTGAATGGTTGTATCATTACCGTTAGGAAATATTGCTGCTGCGCCACCGTCACTTTGAATATCAACTAGTAAATCGTCTATAAAAGTTGAAATTGGCATGTTGAACGCTTCGAATGGATCATCTAATTTGGCAGCCTCCATTTCAGCAAAGCTTCGGCTTGGCCAAACAGGAAGTAGAAATGAAAAGTCATCTTCTTCTTCTAAAAGCAATAAATCGCCATTTTCATCACGTAGTAACCACACTTGTTCATCCGTTGCAACCATCCCATAAAAATATGCCAGTCGTTTTTCAGGAGGACGGTTTAAAATAAATCGTTTAATTAATTTCATATGGGTAATTCCTTTACAATATAGTAGAAATTATCTTTCATTCCTTGCTGTTTCACTTAACCAATGATGCTCTAAGATTGACTCCATACTCCATGTATCCTTTTAAACATGTAAGCATATAAACCCAACCTTCTTTGTTGTCCAATAATTGAGGAATAAGATTATCGTTGTTCACGTCAAACCCTTCTTCCTTAACTTGTACAATTGTACCACCTTTTTCTTCTTGAACGAACAGAATTGTTACCTTATGATTTCCGGCCCACTCAAAGACAATCTTCTTGTCCTCTATCATTTCTTTAATGTTTATATCTCCTTGTGCATCATATTCTTCATATCTTAACGTAACCGTCTTTCCTTCCTCCCACCTCTGTGAACTTGAAGAAAACCAAAAGTTACCTATTTTTTCAGGATTTACAAATGCCTCAAAAATTTCATGTGCGGCCTTGTTAATTCTCATTTGAGATAAGTTATTCATACCATCATCCACTCCCCCTCATTAACCTACTAGCAATTATTTCATAATCTAAAAATTCCTACAATAAGTTATTTTTCATTCAGGCTCAAAATAAAAGGCTGTTTTGGCAAACTTTGTTGCTACTGGGTATAGTTAAGCAACACGTAACTAACGTTGCTGTCGTGCTCTTTTCGTGGAGGAAGTTTTAAAAATGTGGCAACTTTTCTTCGAGTAATGGATGGAAAAAGTCTTAAAGCCGGTTTTTCTTAGGTTTTTAGCAACAATCTTTTAGAAAAGAGCTATATAAAAAGAACGCTAATCCTTGTTACAGGATTGCGCCCTCTTCTAAAAACAATTAATATGAACTATTTCTAGGGGTTTTCATTTTTGATTTACCAGAGGTCTCTATTTGTACTTCGACATTGATCTTTGCAAGGTCTGTTTCATTTAAAAAGAAATTGTTATCTTTTTTAAGCTCTTTCAGAAGCTTTGGATTTTCTTTATACAATTCATAAGATAGGTTGAATAAGTCACTGTTTTCTTCTAAACCAGCTAAGAAGGTATCTTTTATCTCCTTTTCTATCTGCTTTTTTGCCAATTTTGTTAGTTTTTTTATGGATGCAGGTTCTCTCAACTCAATAATGGATGCACTACATTCCACAGATAAATGGAATTGTGCTTTGTTACCCTCCTCCACTATCTTTATATCTGATTTTGGATTAGATATAACAAGTGACGAAACCAATTTATCGTCTTCAAATAAATAAACAGGAGTTCTTACGGTGCCTGGGTAAACCCACCGAAGACCTAGCAACTGTTCGTGGTTAAAAAAACTAAGAAAATCGCCTTTCTTAATGGCTGCTATCCCATTAATCTCAAGAGCTGGGTAGGGCTTTTCATTTTCTAGCCAATTCTCGCTGGTAGTTCCGATATAAGGAAAAATAACTGTTCTACTAGGGTCATACCAATAGCTTAACAATCGATGTAACATAATCGGCTCTATAATAGAATATTGTTCATAAATATCTTTAGGATCACTTAGTTTTGAATAAAAAGGTGAGATACCTAATATAGGTTTTGTGTTAAAAATGCTTTCAATTTCTGACTGTGTCCCAAAAGTATAAATGGTATGTCGTATTTCATTATAACGATTCAATACATCTACAACATCTTCTACTAATCCTTCTTTTTTTAGTGCATTTTCAGTAAACACCAAAGATTTGACATGTCCCCAACTTACTTTTTGTTGGGTGGTTTCGTATAGTTTATCTGTTGCCATATCAAAGGAAAAACCCTCTTCTTTTCCAATCCAATTCGAAGTAGTATCCTTTCTACCTCCTTCTTGTTTTGCTATAGCACCAAATTCGATAAATTGTACGTAAGCTACATACTTATCGTCCTTGTAATCAACGCCAATTGCATGAACATAAAGTGTTTGTTCTAACTCTCTGCCTACACAACTTGTAAGTAAAAACAGGATGAAGAAACAACTTAAGAATTTAATCCAACCATTCTGCTTCATTAATCATTACTTCCTTGTCCATCATTTTTAAGGATAGCGGGCTTATCTTGGTTTTGACCATTTGGTGTTCTGACAAAAATACTTTTAAACTCTTTCAAAATAAAGGGAGAGGCTGGGGATAGATATGGAATATTAAACGATTTTAGGTTTGCCATATAAACTAAAATGAAGAAAAACGAGATTAAATACCCATACAATCCAAAAAAGATCGAAATGAATAGCACAAAGAATCTCAATAATGTGACTGAACCAGCTAAAGTTTGATCGACTAATACATAATTACTGACAACAGATATCCCTACAACAACCAGTACTCCCGGTGCAGTTAAACCTGCACTTATAGCAGCCTGTCCAATGATTAATCCTCCAATAACAGATAAAGTTTGACCTATTGCTTGTGGCAGTCTTGCTCCAGCTTCTCTAAAAATTTCAAAAATGGCGAGCATTATGACCGCCTCTAAGCCTGCACTAAATGGAACACCCTGCCTTGTTAAAACGATAGTCGAGAGCAAAGTATAGGGTATTTGGTCTTGATGAAACGTGGTAATTGCAACCCAAAACCCTGGTAAAAAAATAGAGAAAACAAACCCACATATCCTCAAGATTCTTTCAAGAAAAACAAATGCTAAATGGGTATTAGCATCTTCTGGGGTATTCAATAAAAATGTAAAGTTTATTGGTGCTATAATGGCATTTGGTAAACCATCCAAAAGTAGGATGAATCGCCCATTTAGAAGAGCTTTCGCAGCAAAATCTGGTCTCCCTGTATGAACAAATAAAGGAAATAGGGTTTTTTTCTTCTGTGTCAGAACTTCCTCTAATTGAATGGTGGAGTCAATGTCTGAACTAGAAATACTTTTTATTCTAGACCTAATTTGTTCAATTGTTTCTGGTTCACAATTACTTTCAACATAAAGAAGACCTACTTTATTTTTCATTCGATCACCAATGAAGAATTGTTCATAACAAAGATCATTTGTTCTTAGTCGTTTACGAATAAGTGATACATTGGTAGAGATATCCTCTATTAGACCATCTCTTGGTCCTCTGATGGATACCTCCGTATTTGGCTCTTCAGGTAATCGTTTTGGTGAATCTGATAAATCAATTGAAAGAAGAATGTTAGCAGGTTCAAAAAACAAAAATACTTCTCCGAAGAAAACACGATTTACAATTTCCTTTTCAGTTAGTGGTGATTCCACTTTTTGAAACTGTGGAAAAATTTTCAATAAATCATGTTCGCCTAAATGATGATCATATAGATCTTTTACTTTTGTAAAAACTACTTGTTGAATTGCTTGTTCGTCTGTAAGTCCGTCGCAATAAAAAAGTAACAAACTTTGAAATAATCCCTCTGAATTAACCGGAATTTGTTTAAAACTCACATCATGGCAATTGATAAATATTTCCCTTAGTTGCTTTTCACTTAAAATATTTTCATCTTTTTGAGAGGATTTTTGATACACCAAACTACCTTCTTTCTTTCTTCTTGATAATGACCAATATTGAAATCAATAGAGTAACTACGATTAAGATGGTAAGTTGAGAAGGTAATAAATAATTTTTGATAAATGTATAAAATGATATATCTGAAAAAGGGAACAGATTTGAAGATAAAAAAAGCAAGGATACAACAAGAAGGATTATTCCTCTTTTTTTAGTATCTGTAATGTTTAATAAATCTGGTATTAAAAAAATGGCTAATGATATTCGAATAAATGCTCCACTTAGCCATTGATAAATAGAGAAATAATCGAGATGTTCCACATATGTTCCTAGTGTGACCAATCTCCATTCCTCAAAAGCTGGATAGCGAAACTCTTTTGCTAATTCAGGTCCAAATTCGGAAATCGCACCGGTTAATGGTCCAAAGGTTAAGCCTATCAGAAATACCACTAGAATTAGCACATGGTAAAGTTTAATACTTTTCTTTATTCTATGTTGCATGAGAAGTAGCAGTATAATTTCTATAAACCCTCCTCCTGCTATTACCATACCTTGTAAAACTGGGTCTACACCAAACTCTAAAAACGGTTTTAGAAGAGAGTATTCCTTTTTAGAGATATTAGCAGTCATAACAAAAAAACCTAGCATAACAACAATAGGTAAAACAATACCAGAAGTAACGGCTATAACTCTGATACCGAAAAATGCAGCATAGAAACACAAAACCATTAGCAATAATCCAAGTAAAAAGCTTGAAGATTGAGGTAAATAAGATGTAATGGCCCATGAAACAGTATCTTTATAAGTAACAAATCCGCTTACCAATAAATAAATGCATAACGGAATTACTACAATCCAAGCAACGATAGGACTGTAATTTCTTTTTAGATAAACAAATAAATTCTCTTGATTTGACCATTTCATCAAGAAGAAAACAATGATAGAAAAAAAAAGTAGCAGAATTCCACTTGCAAATACCGAAATCCAAGAATCTCTGCCACCTCTGTCTAGTAACATGGGAATAATTATGACATGGTTTAGTAATCCAATGGAAAGGAGTAATATCATTATTACTTCTAAAGGATTTATTCTTTCACTATTCATCTTTCCACCCTATTTATCTGTGTTTATGGTTATGGTTTACAATACGAAAGAAAAAATACCTCTTTCTTTTCTCACTTCTTGTTAACTTACATAGGTAATCTACTAAGTGTTAATGATTACTCTACCCTCGCTCTCCCATAAGGAATAATGACCTATCCATTCATAGATTCCGTCTTTTTCTTCCTTATAATTGCCATCAGAAATAGGAATATGGGAAGAACGAATCCGAATATCAACGTATACAATTCAAAGGTCGGAGTAAATTCAATTAAATAAGAAGAGTTAGGGAAGATGATCAGGGAAAGCAGAAACAATAGGATGCCTATTGGAAAGGTCATGCTCTTATAGTTCTTCAAGTTGAAGGTATGTGCCAATCCTAATGCAGTGACGTATGTCAGGATGGTCAGCTTCATAAAAACGGTGATGAACCAAATCAAAGCCATCATTGCCTCGATACGTTGAAAAAATCTTCCGATATTGATTCCCTTTGTCAAATCATAGCTTGGATAAATGCTTCTCGCTGTCTCATTGACTCCCATTACCATGACAGATAAGAGGGTTATGATGATCAAGATCCCCCCTCCGATGATGGTCCCTAGAATAAAGCCTTTTTGTGACTGCCTCGGATTGTTGGTGTAAGGGATGATCATCAAAAACACAAACAATTCGAGGAATGGGAACGTAAGGATGGATATGGCTCCCCGGAAAATAGGCTTTGCACCATTTTCAAAGATTGGCTGGATATTTTGAATGTCGATTTTAGGAGAGATGCTTAGAAATAAAACGAGAAAAAGGATGACAACAAAAGGAATGAACACTTCCGTCACCCTTGCAAACACCTCAAGCCCGAGACGTACCGCATAGAGAACGACAGCAAGAAAGATGAGAAGGATTGCATCTATTGGGGTTTCCACCAACATAACAGTTGTCATGAAATCTCCAATATCACGTAAGACGAAGCTTGCCAGTAAAAAGGCAAAGCAACTAAAAAAGACAAAAGATACGGACTTTCCTATCCATTTTCCTAGTAAAGCTTCAAAGATTTGAGCAAGGTTGAGGCCTGGAAAACGGTTTGCAAGCTTACTATATAACCAAATAAACGGAAGCCCAATAGCCAACCCAAGCAGCCCAGCTATCCAGCTGTCCTGTTTTGCACTAAAGGCCAGAGAGGAGGGAATGATCAAAATGGCAGTACCTACTGTATATAAGGATACTAATATGGTAAATTGTCGATTGCTGATCTTCCCTTTTTCAATCATACTATCCCTCTTTTACAAAGGCTGATTTTTTTATTCCCCTGGCGTCGTCAGAAGTTCAATAACTTTTTACTCAATGGCTCAAGCACCAATTTGATTCCATCAAGGGGAGTGGTTATTTCGTAATCTAGGCTATATGCGACCCACAGTAGGAATCCTGCGCTCAACGTGAGATAAAAAATAGAAAACTCCATCTTATTCTTCTTTCTGTTTTTCCAAATCTTTCTCCCGTCAATTAGAATGATAGCTATCGTTATCACGATCGCAATGATAATTCCCCACATATTTATCTACCATCCAACTCACTGATGAAGGAGTTGCTCCTTTTTCCGATTTTCCGAATCGCTACTTTTGTCTTGAGCTCAATGGGCATACTGGCAAATTGCTGATCCCATTCTTTTTCTACCTTTTTCCAATATTTTGGATTGGATCGATGAATATCCTGACCGATGCCAAATACGTCCAACTGATATTCCTTTGCAACTTGAACCGCTTCGGTCATTTTCATTTTGATATCCTCTCCCGCAAGTTTTTCTATCTCCTTAATGGTGTCTTCTTTGGTCAAGTCAATCGGACAGCTAGTATCCCCTAAATTCCCTTCCGCTTTCAATGTAATATTAATTTGGGGCTGACCTCCGGATACAGTACTTTTCCTTTTCTCTTTTGTGCGGAGAAGCTCTATTGATATGTTTCCTTCCTCCCCTTTGGGACAAGGAACCACAACAATCGTACTTTTCACTTTTCCGTTAATATAATTCACACCTTTACTTTCAGCCTCGCTTAACCATCCTTGAAGCTTGTCATTATTAAATATAGCGAAGCTCGTGAAATGAAGTCGGGAAGCCGGATCACTGGATTGGACATTCTCCATCTTTTTCCCAATTTCTGCATCTCCAACTATTTCCACACCCGTGATGACGGGCTGCACTCCTGGAACAACCATCTGTTCAACCAAATCCGCCAGAGTAATTGCCAGTGTCGGCGCCCATGCCCTTTCCGAAGTTTCCAGCTTGGTGTACATGTTCTGTGCAGGAATTTTTTCGACAGGAGGCATGATAGAAACAATGTCCTCCGCTTTTCCACCTTTTGCTATCAAAATGAAAAAATCGGTACGTAACTCTTGGTCTCGAACAAGTAAATCCAGCGATTTGCTAAAGCCATCCTTTGCCAATTCCTCTCCAATCACCACAACTCTCAAATGTGGATAAAAGGTTTTGCGCGGAGCAGTAGTGGTCAATCTTCTGATTGCTTCAAAAAGCGTCTTGCCTTTTTCACTGTATACGATAATCGGTGCACTTGTACCACTGCCCTTGAGGCTAGATATTTCTGCTGGATTCACTAATTGGACAGTTGCTATAAATTGATCTCCGTCCTTGTCAATGCCCAGAGCAGCTGCAATTCCCAATTCTCCAAGCTCCCTGTTATTCCAACATCCTGATGAGATGAGCAAAAAACCAATTGATAAAAGGATTATCCAACGCTTGTTCATGTTTCCTCGCTCCTTTTCCCCGGTTGGACATTCCTTGCAGTTTGTTCACTTTCTCTCCAAATATTCCCCCCGTTTACGAGGCGTGGCCTTGTAAACCTTTTGAATGTGGGCTTCCGCCATAAGGTGTCTTTTTGATCTTCTTTTACGTAAGGAGCTATAGGGGTCATGTAAGGTACCCCGAATGAACGGATGCTGCACAGGTGAAGGGAAAGAATGAATAATCCAAGGGTGATTCCGTACAATCCAAAAGTCGCTGCAAAAATAATGAACCCAAACCTGATAATTCGAACGGAGATCGCCATGCTAAAGGATGGCAAAATAAAATTGGAAATGGCGGTAAGAGAAACAACAATCACCATTGCTGCTGAAACGATTCCTGCCTCTACAGCTGTTTGACCGATAACCAACGCTCCAACAATGGAGATGGTTTGACCAATCGTTTTTGGAAGCCTCACCCCTGCTTCCCTTAGGATTTCCAGTGTGACTTCCATGATTAAAGCCTCTATTACTGCCGGAAAAGGAACACCCTCCCTTTGTGCCGCCAAGTCTATCAACAATGTGCTTGGGAGCATTTCCTGATGAAAATTCGTGAGTGCGATATAAAGGGAGGGTCCGAGAATAGATATGAAGAATGCTATCACCCTGAGGACCCTTAACATACTTGCAATATCCCACCTTTGGTAATAGTCTTCAGCCGATTGGAAGAATTGGGTAAACAAGGCTGGTACTATTAATACAAACGGCGTTCCATCGATAAAGATTGCCACCTTTCCTTCCAACAGTCCTGCAGCAACGACATCTGGCCGTTCAGTATTAAAGACGGTAGGAAAAGGGGTATAGGTTTCATCTTCAATCAGCTCTTCAATATAGCTGCTCTCGAGAACAGAATCAATATCTATCCTTTGTATCCGCTGACGGACCTCTTCGACAATTTTTTCGTTGGCAATGCCTGATAAATGTACAACAGAAACAACGGTCTTTGTAATTCTTCCTACTTGAAATTCTTCCACTCTAAAGGAAGTGTCCTTAATCTTCCTCCTGACCATCGCGGTGTTAGTTCGGATGGTTTCAGTGAATGCTTCCTTCGGTCCTCTTATCACACTTTCTGTTGTAGATTCCGAAACCCCTCTTCCTTTGAAGCCAACCGTATTAATTTGAATCCCAAGAGAGTATCCATCCATTATCAAAAGTGCTTCGCCATTAAGAATTGCGCTTTCCATTTGATGGTTGGTATGGATAATGCCTATCTCACCAAAAGGAAGAAAGGAGTTTTGTATCAACTTGACCATTTCTTCATCTGTTAACCCATCTGCACCAGACTCTAAATTATCCAGCTTGTACATCCAATCTTCCAAGATGCCTTCAATTACCTTTTTATCTACAAGTCCATCAATATACGCTATACAGGCAACAAAGCCTTTTTCGGATTTCATTTGTCTGATTCCAAGGTCAGAGCTGTTCCCGTAAGCAGCTTTGATGTTGGCAATATTCTTTGATAAAAGCTTATCGATTAATGAGGAAGCTTCTTTCGCATCCTCCATCTCTGACTCATTTGTGGACTGATTTGTGGATTTGATAGGTTTTAGTTTTCTTGTTTTCTGTTTAAAAAAAGACATACCATCCACTCCAGGCCATTTTCTTTGTAGTTTGCCTTGGTGCTGTTTTTTTATTCCATTTCAGAAGCAGAACTTTCCATTCTAAACATGATGATAATTACTCTAACCTTATTGCTGAAAATCTAGCTGCCAGTATAGTTTCCATAAACATAAAAAAACGCGGCTGGTTCAAGCGCCCGCCGCGTTTAATTGATAATCTGAAAAGAGAATTTTTCTAATTCTTTACTTTTAACTTACTTCCGTTCGTTTCCACTTCTTCCCTTCTTGAACAAAGAGAAGTCCTAATTCATGATGATCACCTTCATAAAGTGCGGTTTGTGCGAAACGTGCTTCGCCATTTGTATCGACGACTTGTAGCTTACAAAATGCTCTGTTATGCTGAAGTGCTTCATAAAAGCCTGTGACGCTATTGACAGGAACATTATTTACCTTTGTTATGATTTCGCCAATATGGAGATGCATTTTTTCTGCAGGCGTTCCAGGAATGACTCCGAGAATGACTAAGCCATGATCTCGTTGAACAAAAATTGGGTTTTGCTTATCATCCGCAGCTTTTGCTTTGTAATAAAGCCACTCTCGGCCGAAAACAGCAAGAACAGCAGCTAAAATGGCTGCATTTTCCCACCAGTAACTACCAATCCCAGTTAGTAGCACAAGTACACTTAAAAGGATAAGCTGGCTTCCCATTGCTGGAACAGCTTGCACTGGTAGGCTTGCTTTTAGCTGTTGGTAAAAGCCCATGCTAAATGGGACAAGCCAAACTGCCAACGTATGTTCACCCATCTGAAGCACCGGCCACCAGGTGAAAGCAGATTCCACGCCGTTATTGCTAACTGGAACAAATAAAAACAATGGCAAAACCCATACACGCTGGACTATATGTGCCCCAACAGGAAGTCCGCGCTTACTTCGAAACAGCTTTGGCGAGGTTTGATACGGTGCTTGCTTTCGAATCAATATACCTTCTACAACCATGAGAATTCCCAACAATATTACAAAGGTTGGTAAATGTGTTTCTTCAATTGAAGCGAAGAGACTTTGTAGGAATGAATTGCTAACCTTCAAGCTCGGCAACAAAATAACCGCAAATAAGCTAAATCCAAATATGTATGCGGTAGACAGCCAACGAGGCTTAATGAAAAGAGTAAATACAATCGTAAAGATGCTTATGATAGCAATGGTCCCAAATGGAAGAATCACGCCAAGTCCTATTGTGATTATTGAAAGGGCTAGTCCCACTATGAGACTTTTACATGCTTTTTGGAACTCTGTGAGTCCGTATTCTATTCTAATATGAAAATCATAGCGTTCTCTTTTTACACGATAATAGCCAAGCATGACTGCTAAGGCCAACGTGACATATACAACAGGGTGGATAAAGAAACGGCCTATCCCTATAAGTGCTTCCCATAACCATGATTCCATTTGTGAATCACCACCTAAACATGCAAACTTTTCTTATTATTTTATCATAAAAAAGCCAGCCCCAACATAGGCGGGACTGGCATGAAACAAATTATTTAAAGAGTGTCTTCATTGCTTCGAGTAGCTGAACATCGTTTTCCTTCGCTCGCACGGCATCCAGTAGCTTTGCCTGTAGCTGTTCAGCTGTTTTGCTGTCGACCTTTCCTGAAGGTGTGAGGTCATTTTCTGATTGGAATTTCTTCACGGCGTCTTCTGTTCCTTTATTGAAGTAGCCATCCTCACGCCCTGGATCAAAGTCAAGGCCCTTTAGCATCACCTGGACATTTTTCACTTTTTCACTGTTTGTATCTAGCGCTAGTACTTCATCCTCTTCCAAGCTAATCGGATTTGCATAGAAGTATTCCGGCTGCTTCACTTCAACGGTAGGTTTGACACCTTCCTTATGAATCCAGTTTCCGTCAGGTGTTAGCCATTTGTAGAGTGTTAGCTTTAAATTGCTTCCGTCTCCAAGGTCTAGTGCTTGTTGGACGGTTCCTTTACCAAAGGATGCCTCCCCGACGATATCATATCCCCCTGCTTCTTTTAAAGCACCGGCAAGGATTTCAGAGGCGGATGCACTACCTTTGTCAATAAGCGTGACAATTTCATATGGCTTTTTCTCTGTTAGCGAAGAGAAGAAACGCTGCTTTTCTCCATCACGTTGTTCAATTTGCACATATGGCTTATCTTTTGTAACTAGCTCAGAAGCCATCATTTGGACCTGATCTAAAAGTCCACCTGGGTTTCCGCGCACATCAATGACAAGCCCATCAATATTTTGCTCTTCAAGAGCGGCTAGCTGCTTCTTAAAATCTTCCCCTGTATCTTGAGAGAAGGAGGTAATTTGGATGTAGCCTACCTTTTTCCCATCTTGTTCGTACGTATCAGAGTATACTGTTTCAATTGGAATGGTATCACGGGTCACTTCCACATTAAAAGGCTCTTGCACACCTGGACGTTGAATCTGAAGGGTAACAACTGTACCTTTTTTGCCTCGTATTTTTAAAACAGCTTGATACAAGTCTAATCCTTCAATATCTTCCTCATCCACTTTTAGTATTTGATCGTTTGGCTGTAACCCTGCTTTCTCAGCAGGTGAGCCCTTAAATGGTGAGACGATGGTGACCTTCCCATTTTGCATGCCAACCTCTGCTCCAATACCTTCAAAGGAGGATTCCAGTGACTGCGTGAATTGCTCGGCTGTATCTTTATCCATATAAACAGAGTATGGGTCCTCTAGTTGGTCAACCATACCCTGAATGGCACCTTCAATTAACTTATCTGATTCTGTTTCTTCCACATAGCGAGAAGAGATAATTTCATAGGCCTTTTGTATTTTTTCCATGTTCTCGGCTATCTGTTTTGGCGATTCCTTTGGGGCTGCCTGCTCCGAGTCGTTTGTTAAGGGATTTTGCTCCGTTGGCACGGCAGCTGCTGAGTCATGCCCAAGCCACTGAATACCAGCATACATCCCTGCTGCACCAATAAAAATTGATAAAACCATTAATACTGCAACTAGTTTGCGATTCATGAAAGCTCCTCCTCATCCTTTACCACATACCGAACATTTGATATGACGCAATTGTACCATAGCAAGTTGATGGTTGGAAATTATTATATTATGTAGGGATTCTGGCCACGTTCAAATTGCAACAAAAGGCATTACACAGATTAGTGTAATGCCTTTGTAATGGCTATTATATGTGATGCTTGTACGTATTATGTGTACAATATTATGCTTTTACACTAACTAGTAACAAAACACTATTAACTCTCTTTTTCTTTTTTAAATAAAACCATTTTTGATGCATTTTATCCGTTCTTAGCATTTCCCCAAGTCTTCTTTTCTATAGCAAAAAAATAAGATATTCACTAGTACTAGTATCTACACCTATACATATCAAATCTACTTACATAAACTATATTATCTACCAGAATGGAGGTGATTCTATGCTGAAATTTTTTATTGCTAGATTGAGAGGCGAAGAAGAAGTGCCACCTGTTCGAACGAGAGCATTTGGTATTGCAAAATTTGTGGCCAATAAAAAAAGAGATAAATTGAAGTTTTATCTGGAAGTTAATGATATAGAAAACTTTGTCCAGGCACACATCCATTTTGGAAATCGTGGAGTAAA